>CALKYE010000243.1 GCA_938003765.1 uncultured Planctomycetia bacterium | reverse complement strand
GTTCACGTTCGCGCGGCGCCCAGGGCCACGCGAAGCTCTCCCAGGCGCGCGCCGGCACAGCGCTCTCGGGGCCCGGAGGAGGCGGCGGCAGCGCGCGGCGCGCACGCGGCGCGTCGACCACGCCCAGCGGTGATTGCGGATCCAAGCGCACCTGCGCGCCGGGGAGGAGCGTCCAGGGCGGGCTCACGCGGCCTTCGCCGAGCGCGCGGTGCAGCGCCAGCGGCGAACCGGCGACGTGCCGCAACTCGATGCGTCCGTCAGCCAGCGTGCGCAGGCTCGCCGCGCCGACGGCCAGCTCGACGCGCCAACCGCTGCCCAGGTCGATCCGCAGCGGTCCGCGGCGCACTTCGAAGTCCAGCTCGCTCACGCGCCACGCGCTGACGAACACGCCGCGTCCGTCGCTCGGCGCGCGCCACTCGAGCGCGTTGACTCCGCGCAGCTCGCAACTCGCCTCGCTGCGCCAGCGCACGGCCAGCGACGAGGCCGGCCCCGACTCGAGGTACGCCGGTCCGTCGACCGTGTGCGCCTGGGCGCGGCCCACGAGCGTGCGCACGCCCTCGCGCACGGCCAGGTCGGCGCGCCCCGCCACGAGTTCGACTCGGACGGAAGTGAGCTCGGGGCCGAAGACCGTCGCCAGCAAACAAGCGCTCCACCACATCGCGGCCAAGATCGACGTCCGACGAGCGGCCGCTGGATGCGAGCGCGGAATCGGCGCCTGACCGCCCGCCCCCGCCGGTCGGAAGAGTTTTCCGCGCCCGCGCGGATCAGCCCAACTGCTTGCGCAGGAACTCGGCGCGCGCGCGGTCGCGCTCGGTGGGCTCGAGCAGCTCGGCCTGCAGCTCGCGCTGGACCAGCGTCTGGAGGTGCGCCTTCTGGATCTGCACGCGCAGGCGCGCCAGGGTCTCGAGCGAGACCTCGTCGAAGATGCCGAGCAACTGCCCCAGGCGCAGGTTCGAGAGGTGCGCGAGCGCGCCGTCGGTCGGCATCGCGCGCGAGGTCCGCAGCAGCCCGTGCGAACGCCGGACGCGGTCCTCGATCGCCCGCCGGTGCGAGCGGTGGAGCTCCGCGCGGACCGCGCGCTCGAACTCGAGGATCGCGGGGACGAGCTCGCGCAGTTCGGCGATCAAGTCCTCCTCGCTGCGGCCGAGCGTGACCTGATTGGAGATCTGGTAGAAGTCGCCGATCGCGCGCGAGCCCTCGCCGTACAGGCCGCGCACGGCGAGTCCCGTGCGGCTCGCGGCGGTGAAGACCTTCTCGATCTCGCTGGGCGTCGTCGCGAGCGCCGGCAGGTGCAGCATCACCGACGCACGCAGACCGGTGCCGACGTTCGTCGGGCAGCAGGTCAGGTAGCCGTAGTTCGGCGCGTAGGCGTAGGCGATGCGCTGCTCGAGCGCGGAGTCGAGTTCGCGCGCGCGTTCCCAGGCTTCGTCGAGTTGGAAGCCGCTCGCCATCGACTGCAGGCGCAGGTGGTCTTCCTCGTTGATCATCACCGACACGCGCTCGCTGCGGCTGAACGCCACCGCGCGGCCGGGTTGGGCCGGGCGCTCCTCCGAGCTGGGCGCGAGCTCGCGGCTCACCAGATGGCGCTCGCGCAAGAGCAGGCGCCACAGCACCGGCGCGTCGACCATCGTCGTCGACAGCATCTCGCCGTCCACGCGCAGCCCCGAGAGTTGCGGCTCGAGCTCGCGCGCGAGATCGGCGGCGCTCTCGTCGGAGAGCTTGGTGACGAACGAACGGCCGGCGACGTTGCGCGCCAGGCGGACGCGGCAGGACACGACGACATCGCTGTCGGGGCCCTGCGGCACCAGCCAGGCGGGCACGCGCTCGGCGAAGCGCAGCGGATCGACGGGAGGGGTCTGCACGGCGGCTTGGGGCGACGAAGCGGCCGAGTAGCGTAGCAATCGCGCGCAGTCGAGCGATGCATCCGTGCGTCGATGCGCCACACGCGCAGCTTCGCTCGATTGCGGCGCCGCGCTCTGCGTTGCAAGCTCGCGGCGTGCTCTTCGCCCGACTGACGCTCTTGGCCGCGTTGACCTTCGCTCCGCAGGCGCAGCTCTTCCCCGAGGGCGCCGCAGCGGCCCGAACGCGCCGCCCGGTCGGCTTCCACGCGCTCTTGTGGCGCAGCGAAGCATCGATCGACGAGCTGACGCGCTCGATCGGCGGCATGTGCGTCCCGCGCGGCGCGCCCGAACTCGAGGAACAGCTCGAGCGCGAAGGCCTGCAGCACCTGGTGTTCAACGCCGCCGGTCGCGACGAGCTGCACCTCGAGCGCGAGCGCCCGAGTTGGCGCGAGCCGTGGCTCGAGTGGCGCCGGACGCGCGATCCGGAACTCCTGCGGCGCACGCCGTGCCTGGCGCAGCCGGAGACGCGCGAGCGGCTGCGCGCGACGCTGGCGAAGACGATCGCAGCGCGGGGCGGACCGCGCGGGCTCGGGCTGTCGCTCGGCGATGAAGTCGGGCTCACACCCGGTGGCGCGCCGCACGACGTGTGTCAGTGCGAGGCCTGCGAAGCGGCGTTCGCTGATTGGATCGCGCGAGACAAACACACTTCGCTCGTGCGCGACGGCCGCGCGCTGCGCCTCTCGGAGATCAGCACCGACGCGACGCTGCGCGCGCTGGCCGAAGGCGACACGCGAGCCCTCGGTCCCTGGCTGGCGCGGCGCGACTTCCACCACGACCAAGTCCTCGAAGTGCTGAGCGAACTGGCCGTGCTGGCGCGCCATTCGGCGCCGAGCGCGCCCCTGGGCCTGCTCGGCATCGCCGGTCGCACGGCCTTCGGTGGAGTTGCGCCGCAGGGAGTTTTGAGCTGGGCGCAGTTCGTCGAGTGCTACCGCGTCGGCGTCGCGCGAGAGCTCCTGTTCACGCTCCGCTCCGAGCACCACAGCGCCTGGATCACGCTGTTCCGCGACGAGCGAGGCCCGCACGCGAGCGCCTGGGCCGCGTGGGAGCACTGGCTCCGCGGCGGCGACGGCGTAGTCGTATGGAGCGACAAGGAACTGCGCGCAGAGCCGCAACTCGCTCAACGCCTGGCGCTCGCGCTCGCGCGCATCGACGCGCTCGACCGCCAGCTCCCCGAGTTCCGACCCTCGCCGCGCGGCGTCGCGCTGATCGACTCGGCGCACTCGCTCGCCGCCTCGTGGCTGCGCGAGGCCGCGGTCGACGGCGCGTCATGGCCCAATCGCTTCGCGAGCTGGCAGGAGCGCCACGGAGCGTACGAGTCGGCGCGCAACCGCTGGCTCGCCCTGCTGGAGGACTGCGGCGCGCAGCCCGGCGCCGCGCCTTCGAACTCGATCGGGCCGCAGCTCGTGAGCCGCTTCCCGCTGCTGGTCGCCGACAACTGGCTGGTGGTCACGCGAGCAGAACTCAGCGGCTTGCACGAGTACCTCGGCGCAGGCGGCAAGCTGCTCCTGGGCGGCGAATTCGCCTGGATCGACAGCGACGGCGCGCGCTACGCCGACGATCCGCGCCGAGAACTCGAGCGACGCTTTCCGGGAAGAGTGCTCGCGCCCGAGCGCGGTGAGAACCTGTACGCCAGCGCTCCGTTCGACTCAGCGCAAGTCGAGCGCACACGCGCGCGCTTGCTCGCAGCGGACGTCGAACTCGCGCCGTGGCGCGTGGCGCCGCGCTCGCGCGCTTGGCTCGAGGCCTGGTGCGCCGTCGAGGGCGGCTACGTCGGCGCGCTGCTGCCTGCGTTGCGCGACACCGCGAGCTTGGACTGGCCCAGCGAGCTCTCGATCGCACTCGATGCGAGCTGGCGCCTCGAATGGCTGCAGCCGCAGAACTCGGGCGAGCTCGTGAGTGAACGCGTCGAGGGAGTCGAGCGCGTGGTGCGGCTGCGCCCGCCGCCGGGCGACGCGATCGTGCTGCGGCTCTCGCGCTGAGCAGCGCGCGCGCCTCAGCGCCAAGGCCGGAACACGCGCACGAAGTTGCGCCAGCGACTGCGCAGCTCGCGGCGCAGCTCGTCGTAGACCAGCTCGCGCTTGGCGAGCGAGTTCTCGAGGCCGTTCGCCAACTGGAGCACGCGCCGCAGCTCGGCGTCGGAGCGCTCCAAGGCCTGCTCCGCATTGGCGCGCGCCGCGCGCTCGCCGGCGACGTCGCGCTCGAGATTGGCGAGCGCCGCGCGATGACCGGCCAGATCGGCCTCGAGCGTGGCGATCGCGCGTCGCTGGGCCTGCGACTCCGCGGTCGCGAGCTCCAAGGCGGCGCGGTGCCCCGAGAGGTCGGTCTGCAACTCGTGCATGGCCGCGCGATGGCCCGCGAGGTCGCCTTCGAGGTCGTGCAGCGCGGCGCGGTGGCGCTCGAGGTCGCGCTCGCGATCGGCGAGCAGCGTGTTCCATTCCGCCGTGAGTCGGGCGTGCTCCGCGGCCTGGCGCGCAACGTCAGCGCGCAACGTGGACAACTCGTCCAACATCCGGGCCCCGTGTTCACCGTGGGTGCGCAGGCTCTGGAGTTCGTCGTGCGCGAGCGCCAGCGCCTTGCGGTGGCCTTCGAGATCGCTGCTCAAGTCCGCGCGCACCGCTTCGAACGCCGCACGCTCGCGCAGCAGGTCGTCGCACACGCGGGCGAGCTCGCCCTCGAGCCGCTGCTTGTCGCCCAGCGCCGAGGAGACCACCGAGGCGTGACCCTCGAGGTCGGCCCGCAGGTCGGCCACCGCGCGCTCGAACTCGCCGCGCTCGGCGCGCCAGCGCGTGCGCTCCGTGTCGAAGGCCAGCAGCGCCGGAGTGAGCTGCGTGAACGGCGTCAGCGCTCCCGCGGGCGCGCCCGGCGGCGCGAGCAGCCGAGTTGCGTCGGGGAGCGGCGCGTCGGCCAGCGCGGCGACGATCACGTGGCGATAGCACGGTTCGGCGTGGTCCGAGGCGTACAGCTCGGCGTTGTACCAGCGCTGGAAATCGCGCGCGACGCCGCGCAGCGACGCGTCGTAGTCGAGGTACATCGACAGACACTGCAGCACGAGCCAGCGTTCGAGATTGCCGTGCCCGATGGACAGCACGCGCGCGCCGCTCTCGCGCAACTGCGCCTCGACCGCGGCGCGCTCGGGCAGGCCGTGGGAGCGATGCTCGTCGAGGTAGCGGTGGTGTTCGCCGAGCTTGTCCTGGAGGAAGCGCTGGAGCAGTTCCTCGGCCTGCGCGACGCGCGGGTGCGCGTACGGTCCGGCGAGGATCACCCAGCGCCGCGAGACGCGGCGGCACTCGGCGACGAAGGCGCGCCGCAGCGGGACCGGCACGTGCTCGAGCGTGTCGAACGCGCACACGGCGTCGAACGATCCGTCCTTGAACGGGAGCTTGGCGCCGTCGCCCAAGACCAGGCCGCGCGCCTGCGAGGGATCGACGTCGACCAGATCGATGCGCGCGTCTTCGAGGAAGTCGCGCAGGACCGCGGTGCGCCCGCCGACATCGAGCACGCGCAACGTCGGGCCGCCCGCGCGCAACTGACGCAGCAGGTCCGCCACCAATCGGTAGCGCTGGTACTGGTCGAAGGGCAAGGCGAGCACGGCGTCGTTCATGCGGGCGACTCTCCCCGTCGCTCGCCGCCCGGACCGCGACGATTCACGCGCCAGCGCGACGAGAGCAGGAGCATGCCGTGCTGCTGGCGCTTGGGATCGAGCACCTCGAAGGTCAGCACGTGCTCGCGGTGGTCGATCGCCGTCGGCGCCGCCTTCGAGTGGTCGTACAGGAACGTCGTCAGGTAGTACTGGCCCTGCAAGAGCGCCAGGCGATCGGCGCTCAGCTCGACCTCGCCTTCCTCGCCCGCCTGCACGTCGAGGATCTCGAGCGGCTGGTCGCGCCAGTGATGGTTCGAGCCATTCACGTAGGTGCCGTCGCTGCGGTAGATCCCGACGCCGAACACCGGGTTCTTGGTCGCCTGGTGCGCCTTCCAGCGCAGGCGGATCGTGAACGGCTCGCCGGTGCGCAGCACGTGGCTCGGAACCCCGTCGGGGCCGAGCATCTCGACGCCCGTGACCTCGACCTCGCCCGAGCCCCAGCGCGGGTACTCGCTCGAGCCGCGGTTGAGCGCCGAGAGCCGCTCGTTGCCGCGCGCGTGCGCGCGCTTCAAGTACTCGTCGGCGACCTTCTCGGCCGTGCCCTGCTCGAGCACTTCGCCGCGGTCCATCAGCACCACCCACTGGCACATGGACTTGACCGCGCCCATGTCGTGGCTGACGAACAGGATCGTCTTGCCCTGCTCGCGGAACTCGTTGATGCGGTTGGTGCACTTGCCGCGGAAGTGCTCGTCGCCGACCGAGAGCGCCTCGTCGATGATCAGGATGTCGGGGTCGACGCTCGCCGCGACCGAGAAGCCCAGGCGCACGTACATGCCCGAGCTGTAGGTCTTGACCGGCCGGTGGATGAAGTCGCCCAACTCGCTGAAGGACACGATCGACTCGAAGCGCGCGTCGATCTCCTCGCTGGTCATGCCCAGGATCGAGCAGTTGAGGCGGATGTTCTCGGCGCCGGAGAACTCGGGGTGGAAGCCGGCCCCCAGTTCGAGCAGCGACGCGACGCGTCCGACGACCTCGACCTTGCCCGACGTCGGCGTCGTCACGCCGGTGAGCAGCTTGAGCAGCGAGCTCTTGCCCGCGCCGTTCTCACCGATGATGCCGACCGTGCTGCCGTGCGGGATGTCGAGGTAGACGTTCCTGACCGCCCAGAACTCCTGGTAGGTCTTCAGCCCGAACAGCACGTCCCACAGCCGGTGCGACGGCTTGCGGTACAGCCGATAGCACTTCGAGAGGTTCTCGGCGTAGATCGCGCTGCCGCGGTTGGGCGCAAGGTTCGCCGCGGGCGCATGTGCGGGAGTCGCGGCGTTCACAAGAGGTCGGGGAAGCGGGACTTGGACTTCTGGAAGAACGCGGCGCCCAGCGCAAACAGCACGGCGGCGAACAGCGCGAAGCGGCCGAGCAGGGCGAAGTCCGGCCAGCGCGCGAACAGCACCACGTCGCGATACGCGTCGATCAGCCACGCCATCGGGTTGAGGTCGAGCACCCAACCGAAACCCTTCGTGCGGACCAACTCCGCCGGATAGAAGATCGGCGTCGAGAACATCCAGACGGTGAGCGCCACACCGATCAGGTGGAACACGTCGCGCACGAACAGGTTCAGCGCGGCGAGCAAGTAGCCGAGTCCGAGCGCGAAGGTGACCTGGAGCACGAACAGCAGCGGCAAGAGCACCAGCGGAGCACCGAACATGAACGGCGCAAAGGGAGACTCACCGGGCTGCAGGGGAATCTCGACGGGCTCGGCCGGGTTGACGTACCCCCACCAGAAGGCCGCTCCGAACACGAACACCAGGCCGATGCACATGTTCACCCACGAGGAGACCGCCAGGTACAGCGGCAGCACTTCGGAGGGGAACACCACCTTCTGAATCAGATTCGAGTTCTCGACCAGCGTGTTCGTGGAGCGCGAGATCGTCTCCGCGAACGCGGACCAGACGACGATTCCCAGGAACATCATCACCACCACCTGCTCGCCGGGCTGCTGGTTGCCCCAGCGCATGTTGAGCACGAGCCGGAACACGAAGGTGTAGGTGGCGAGGTTGATCAGCGGAAAGACGATCGACCAGAAGAAGCCCATCGACGAGCCGATGTAGCGACCCTTGAGGTCGCGCACGACGAAGTCGCGCAGCAAGCGGCGGTGGCGTCGAATCGAACGGACTAGATCCAACACTCCGCGGCCCTCAGAGGATGCGCTTGCCCATCGCGGACAAGATCAACTGCACCGCGAACTCGGCCGTCTTGTTGCGCTCGTCGAGGATCGGATTGATCTCCGTGACCTCCAGCCCGAGCAGCTTGCCGGACTCGGCGGCGTGCTCCATGACGAGGTGCGACTCGCGGAAGTCCGTGCCGCCGCTCACCGGCGTGCCGACGCCCGGCGCGACGCTCGGGTCCGTGCCGTCCATGTCGAACGAGAGGTGGAAGCCCGCCGTTCCATCGGCGGCGATCGCGATCGCGCGGCGCATGACCTCGTTCATGCCGAACATGTCGATCTCGCGCATCGTGAAGACCTTCACGCCGCTCTCGCGGATCACGTTGCGCTCGAACTGGTCGAGGTCGCGCACGCCGACGATCACGGCCTTGGACGGATCGACCATGGGGAAGCGCTCCCCCATGCGAACCAGGTCCGGCGCGCCGTAGCCCATGATCGACGCGCAGGGCATGCCGTGGATGTTCCCCGACGGGCTGGTGTCGGGGGTGTTCATGTCGCCGTGCGCGTCGAACCAGATCAGTCCGATCGGCTGTCCTCGGCGGTGGTGGAACGAGCTGATGGCCGCGACGGTCCCGATGGCGATCGAGTGGTCCCCGCCGATCACCAGCGGGAAGGCGCCGTCCTCGAGCACCTTCTCCACGCGCGCGCGCAGGCGCCGGCAGCAGTTGGCGATCTCGAACAAGAAGCGCGCGTGCGGGTCGCGGGGCTGGCGCGACTCGGGCTGGGGCACCCCGACGTTGCCGCGGTCCTCGTAGGCCAGGCCCAGCCGCTCGATTCCCGCTTCCAGACCGGCGATGCGCACCGCGCTGGGGCCCATGTCGACCCCGCGGCGACCGCCGCCGAGGTCCATGGGCACGCCGATCATGGCCACTTTGCTGAGCATTGGGGGGCTGTTTGGGGGGGACAGCGGGCCGGGGGAATCGACCGCCAGCGCTCCGCACTGTACCCGATCCCTGGCAGCGGCCCAGGGCTGGGCCACCCGTCGCGAACGCGAGGTGACGCTCCGGTCAGCGACTGCCGATCGAGCGCTCGATCAGCACGCCGAGGAGGAACAGCCCCCCGCCCAGGGCCAGTCCTTGGAACTCGGTCGCCATCGACTTCAGTCCCTGGTCCTCGAGCCCCTCGCTGATCGAGATGAACAGTCCGATCAGGACCACGAGCAGTCCGGCGCCCTCGAGCACCTTGGCCACCCACCACATCACGCGCTTGTTCATTGCGCGCGAACTCTAGCGACTGGAACGCGGGGAGCGGCGTCGTCGCTCGCGCGGCCGGGCGAACTCAAGTCCGCGCCGTCGACAGCAGCGCGAGTTGGCGCAGCACGGCCGACGCGATGCGCTCGGGGGTGAGCGTCGAGGTGTCCGCGTCGGGCTTGTAGGAGCAGTAGTCGGGCGCGGTGCTGACGACCTTCTCGCCCAGTCCGAACAGCTCGATTTCGGCCGCCGAGGTCGGCGCGAAGAACACCACCGTGCGCACGTTCCGCGCCAGCGCCACGTGCAGGCCGAGGCTGTCGCTGGTGATCATCAGATCGCACAGGTCGACCAGCGCCGCGTACTCGAGCAGCGCGTTGTCGACTCCCGCATCCACCAGGCGCACGCGCTTGGAGAGCTCGGCGGCGATGCGCGCGTTGCGCTCGCGCTCGTCGGCGCCGCCGAACAGCACGAAGGTGACCACGCCTTCCAGCGCCGCGTCGAGCTGCGCGACCAGCTCGATCGTGCGCTCGATGGAGAGCATCTTCGAGCGCCAGCGCCCGCCCGCGCCGGTGTTGACTCCGATCACGGGGCCGCGCGAACGCAGTTGCGTGCGCTGAGCGAAGTGTTGCGCGAACTCGGCGTGGCGCGGCTCGAACTCCAGCCGCGGCTTGCCGAACTCGAGCCCCAGCATCGAGCACAGGATCTCCGGGTGACTGCGCTCGTTCCTGACCTTCAGCTCGTCGGCGCGCGCCTTCCCGAGCACCGAGAGCAGTCCCATGTCGAACCAGGGCGCGACGTCGCGCGTGTAGACGCGCGCGCCGGCGTCGTCGAGGTGCGCGCCCGAGAGCCGCGCCGTCGACAGGCTCGAGGCCAGCTCGCACAGCACCTGCTCGTCGTCGAGCGAGATCACCCAGTCCCAGCGACGCTCCGACACCGGCGCGGCGTCCGCGCGAGCAGCGAACGCGATCACCTGCGCGACCTGCGGATGCAGGCGCACCAGATCGACCGCGCCGGGCGCCGTCAGCCAGCTCACGCGCGCGTCGGGGTGGCGGCGGTGCAGACCGGGCAGGAGCGCGGTCGTGCGCACCACGTCGCCCAGGGCGCCGGTCTTGAGGATCAGGACTTCGAACACGGTTGCGGTGGGTTCTAGCGCTGGTGAGGGCCGGCGCGCAATCGCCTGGGGCTGCGCTTCATCGGCCAGGAACGCGCCCGGAGGCGAGCCGATCGCTCACCCGCCGCTCACGACGGCGACCAGGTCGAGGACGTCTCCCGCTCGAACGAGCGCGTCCGGATCGAGCACGCGCCCCGCGCGGAACACGCTGGCGATCGGCCGGCCGCGAGCCGCGAGCGCCGGCGCGGCGGCCGGAAAGCGTTGCGCGAGTTCCGCGATCAGATCCCCGGCCGTGCAGGGGAGTTCCAGCTCGAGTTCCGACTCGCGGCCGATCGCCGCCGCGGCGGCCCCCACGCAGCGCAACCGGACGGTCCCACGCGCTCGGAGTTCTGCACTCGAGGCAGCGGCGCTCGGCGCCACGCCCGCGACGGCTCGGCGCCAGTCCCAACGACCCTCGCGCTGCGCGCGGCGCACCTCCTCGTACTGCGGCAGCATGCCCGCTCGGTCCAAGCGATCGCGGGCCCACGCCGGTCGCTCGTCCTCGCGGCCGACGCCCCACGCGGCGTTGAGGTCGCGTTGCGCCAGCGAGATCTCCGCGCCCATTCGAAGCAGCGCGCCCGCGCCGTCGCGCGCGACCAGGTGCGGCGCCACGACGCGCTCGAGTTCGTCGAGTTCGAGCACGCCGTCGCACAACAGCGCCGCCGCGGAGAACGAGCAGAAGCCCAGCGCATCGAGGGCGTTGCTCCAGTCCTCGTGCCACGCGACGAGCAGCCCCTTGCCCTCCGGCGCGAGCGGATCGAAGGCCTGCGGCGCGAGCTCGAAGCCGCCGCGCGCGCACCACTCGCGCATCCGCGCGGCGTCGAAGGACTGGAACGGGAAGGTGCGCATCGAGTCGCCGCCGCGCGAGGACACGCACTGCCCGAGCAACGCCGCGAGATTGTCGTCGGGGCGCACCGACGCGCCTTTCGCTGCGCGGTGGAGTTCGCCGAGTCCGAGCGCTCGCGCCAGGTGCGCGGGGCCGCGGGCGAAAGCCTGCGCGAGTTCGCCGCGCCCCTGCACGCACGCTTCCAGCGCGCGCTCGAAGCCCGCGCGATCGCCGAAACGCGGCGCGTCGCTCGCGAGGCCCCGTTCCGCCGCGTGCGCGAGCAACGCGAGACCTGCGCCCGCCTCCTTGGCGTCCAGTCCGAGCTCGTCGCAGCGCGCCAGCAAGGCCAGCGCGTCGCCGAACTCCGGCAGTCCGAGGTTGAGTCCGAGCGCGTAGCTCGCGCCGAAGCGCGCCGACTGCGACTCGCCCGAGTCCGTGCGGAACACCCAACCGCAGGGCGTCGGGCAACCCTGACAGCCGTGCGAGCTCGTGCGCGCGCGTTCGATGCCGTCCGCGAGCGCCACGACGTGCGAGCGCTCGAGCGTGTCGGCGAAGTCTCGCTCGCGCAGTTCGCCGCTCGCTGCGAGAGCTTCGAGCTGCTCGAACGTGCCGCCCGCAGCGCGCGCCGCCAAACGCGTCGAAGCGTTGAGCGCCCGCGTGAGCGCGGGTTCGGAGCTGTTGCTCACGCTGGGCGCGCGAACGCACACCGCAGACAGTCCCGTGGCGCCGAGCACCTCGCCGAGCCCGCCGCGTCCGACGAAGTGCGGTCGCGCGCCGCTCGCTGCGAGGTTGGCCCAACGCACGCCGCGCAGCGCAGCGGGCCCGACGGCTAGCGCGGCGCAGTCGCCGAAGCGCTCCGCCAGCTCCATGTGCAGCGCGTGAGGACTGAGCGCGCGCCACTTGGAGTCGCGCACGATTCGCGCGCTGCCGTCGGCCTCCACGAGCAGCACCTCCCCCATCGGTTCGACCGGCGCCGCGGCGCTCGACTCGACCACGAGCAAGTCGACGACGCTCGCGAGGCGGCGCGCGAACTCGCCGCCCACCAGCCCCTCCGCGAACAACCCCGTCAGCGGCGAGCGCGCGGCCACCGAGGCGCGCGCGGCAGTCGGTCGACCGCGCTTGACGCACTCACCGACGGACACGAGCAACGCGCGTCGCGCGGGAGCTGCGTGTGCGGACTCGAGCATCCACGCCAACCCCAGCGCGCCGCCGCCGGCCGCCGCCAGTCGGCCGGAGCGCTCGTCGGACGCCGCGAAGCTCTCGATCCGCGCGGCGCCGTCGACGCCGGCGCGCAGCGCGGACACGTCGACGCGCAGGACCCGGCGCTCGATCTCGTCGAATTGGAAGCGCGACACGCAGCGATGCGACGTAACGCCGCCGCCGCGCCAGGGTAGTCGCCGCGCGCCGCCGTGCGAGCCCGGCTGGCGCCGAAGCGAAGTTGTGCGCCAACAGCGGGCGTCCTAGCTTGTCCCCTCGGCGCTTGCGCTCCGCGCGCGCCCGTACGCCTCAACCACAGCCGCCCTCCGTGTTCGGATCCTTTCCCGTCGGCCGCCTGTTCGGCATCACCGTGCGCGTCCACTGGATGTGGCTCGTGCTGGTGCTGCTGATCCCGCTGCTCGTCGACAGCCAGCCGCTCGCGGCGCTGGTCGGCTTCCTGGTGCTGTGGGGCATCGTCCTGCTCCACGAACTGGGGCACAGCCTCATGGCGTGGCGCTTCGGCATCCGGACGCTCGACATCACCCTGTGGCCGCTGGGCGGAATGGCCCGCATGGACCACATCCCCGAGCGACCGAAGGTGGAGTTCTGGATCGCGATCGCGGGTCCGCTGGTGAACTTCGCGCTCGCGGCGATCGGCGGCGCCGTGCTGCTCGGTCTCGCGCTGACCGACCTCGATCGGCCGACCGAGGAGCTGAGCTGGTCGCCCGTCGGCGTCGCCTGGGGCTTCGTGGTCGCGAACCTGCTGATGGGCGCGTTCAACCTGCTCCCCGCGTTCCCGATGGACGGCGGGCGCGTGCTGCGCTCGATCCTGGGGCTGTTCCTCGACTGGCTCCACGCGACGTCCGTGGCCGTGTTCATCGGTCGGCTGTTCGCGTTCGGCATGATCGCGCTCGGCGTCGTGGGCCTGTTCCTCGAGTGGCAGCAGACGCTGTGGTTTCCGCTGCTGGGCGTGTTCATCTGGCTCGCGGGCGCGCGCGAGCTCATCAGCGTCCGACTGCGCCGCGCGCAGCGCGATCCGCGCTTCGCCGTGTTCGGACAGCGCCCGCCGTTCGCGCCGCCCTTCGCACCGGGTCGCGCCCCGTGGGACGCGGGCGCGCCGCCGCCGAGCGATGGCGCACCGACTGCGCCGCGCGAAGACACCGGCGAGCGGACCAGCGACGACCCGAGCGGCGCTCGCCGTCCGTTCACGCCGCCCTTCGATGCTGGCGACGGAGAGGCTGGACCGGCCGCGCGCCGACCGCTCAGCCCCGAAGACATCGAACGTCTCGAGCGCTATCAGGGCCGACTGCGGCCGCGCAACGACGAGTAGCTCGCGCTCGTGCGCGCGCGCGCGAGAGCCTCAGCCCTCGAGCAGCAGGTACTCCGCGCAGAAGCCCGGCCCCATCGCGAGCATCAGACCTCGCTGCCCCGGCGTCGGCGGGCGCTCGAGCAGAGTGCGCTCCAGGATGAGCAGCACCGACGCGCTGGAGAGGTTGCCGACGCGCCGCAAGCTGTCCCACGCCAGCGCGAGCCGTTCCTCGTCGAGTCCGAGCGAGTCCCCCGCGGCCGCCAGCACCTTGGGGCCGCCGGGGTGGCAGACCCAGAAGTCGATGTCGGAGCGCTGGAGCGAGTGCTCGGCCAGGAACACGTCCGCGTCCGGCCCCAGGCGCTCGCGCGCCACCGTCGGCACCGCCGGCGAGAGCACGATCGAGAAGCCGCGCTCCGAGATGCGCCAGCCCATGACGTCTTCCGTGTCCGGATAGAACACCGAGCGCGTGTCGACGATGCGCGGGCCGCGCGCGGCGCGGTTGGCGCCGACGACCAATGCGCAGGCCGCGCCATCGCCGAACAGACCGCTCGAGATCACGTGCGCTAGCGAGGTGTCGTGCTTCTGCCAGGTGAGCGAGCACAACTCGATCGACAGCACCGCGACGACCGCGTCGGGCGCGCCGCGCACGAAGTCCGCCGCGCGCGAGAGCGCCGACGCGCCGGCGACACAGCCCAGTCCGAACAGCGGCATGCGCTTGACGTCGGTGCGCAGTCCCAGGCGGTTGCACAGACGCGCGTCGATCGAGGGCGACGCAATGCCGGTCACTGTCGTGAACACGATGGCGTCGACGTCGCGCGGTTCGAGCCCGGCGCGCGCGAGAGCCTCTCGCACGGCGCGTTCGCCGAGTTCGAGCGCGTGCGCGATCCACACGTCGTTGAACTGCCCGAACGACTCGAGCGTCTCGTACTTCTCGAGCGGCAACACGAAGTGGCGTGTCTCCACTCCGCACGCGCCGAGCAACGTCGGGAGACGCGACACCACGCTGGGGTGAGCGCTCCAGATGCGCGAGAGGCGCTCGATGACTTCGCGCTGACTGTAGACCCGCTCGGGAAAGGCGCTGGCGACGGATGCGATCTTCATGCTCTCAATCGAGGAAGGATGTAGGGAATTTGCGCTTGGTAGCGAGCGAATCGCTCTCCATAGCGCTCGAGGTAGCGCGCTTCCTTGTGGCGCGGAGCGACGACGCAGTAGGTGGTCCACACTACGGCGAGGACCAGGCCGTCGAGCGTGCGAACAGGTCCGGTCCACAGCGTCAGGGCGAAGGCCAGGTACACCGGCTGACGACAGCGCTGGAACAATCCGTGCGTCGGGAAGTCGCCGAAGCGGGGCCGACGATCCCGCACCACGCTCCACCAGCCGATGGCGCCGGTCTGCAGACTCAAGCCCGCGTTCCACAGCGCGACGACGAGCAGCACCCAGGATGCCGCAAAGGCGCACTGCGCGAGCGGCAGCCACGCGCCGCGCGCTTCGAACAGGAGCACGCCGCTCGGCGACCACAGCGCGAACGCGGCCAGCACCTGCAGGCTCGCGACGATCGCGAACGACGTCGTCGCCATGTCGCTCGCGATGCTGCGCGGCGCGAGGCGCGCGAGCCAGGCGCGACCGGACTTGGAGAGCAGGAACGAGTGCAGCAGCGGGAACTGCGCCACCAGCGCGAGGTTCGCGCACCACGCGAGCGGTCCGTGGAGTCGGCCCAGGCCGCTCGACAGTCCGCCGTAGAGCCCGATGAGCATGGCGGAGATCGCCAGCGCGAACAGCGCGTGATTGACGACTCCGTAGCACGCCGCGACGAAGCGCATCTGCAACGATCGGTTCAAGAGTCGAGCGCCTTGCGCAGCAGCGCGCTGTAGCCAACGGAGGTGTCGGAGCTCGCGCGCAGCGAGATCGCCCAGCTCCGCAGCGTCGCGAAGAGCTCCACCGACTCGCCCCCCAGCGCCTCGAGCGCGAGCCCGCTGCGCCAGCTCTCGCGCGCCAGCTCATCGGGCGTCACGAACAACTCGTGCGCATGCGTCCCGCGCGGGATGAGCTCGAGCCCTTCAGCGACACCGATGGCCAGGAACTTCGACTTCCAGGTCCGGTTGAGCGTGTTCACGAACACGGCGCCGCCGGGGCGCACGATGCGCGCCGCCTCGCGCAGCACGGCCCCCACGTCGCCGACGTGCTCGAGCACATCGGCGAGCAACACCACGTCGACGCTGGCGTCCGCCAGCGGAGTTCGTCGGACGTCGGCGCGAACGAACACGCCGTCGACCATGGCGCGCGCTTGCCGCAGGCTGGCCGCGCTCGCATCGACGCCTATGACGCGCGCGCCCGCAGCGGCGAGCGGCCTCGCGAGCAGTCCGCCGCCGCAGCCCAGGTCCGCGACGACGCGACCGGACCACGACTCGCCCAACCAGCCGCGCAGCACGTTGAGTCGGTGCGCGTTGACCGCGTGCAGCGAACGGAATGCCGGCGCCGACGCGTCCCACCAGGACTCGGCGTGGCGCTCGTACAGCTCGAGGTCGTTGCCTCGCAACGTCGCGCGGGCGCCCATCAGTGCAACGCCGCCTTGCGCAGCACGATCGCGCCGTCCTCGCTCTCCAGACGCAGTCGCTCGCCGGCGATCAGCACGCGCGCGGCGTCGACGCCGTCCAACTCGAGTCGGCCGTCGGCCACGCGCCACGTCCCGCCCAGCGTCTGGAACTGCGGTGCGCCGTCGCCGACCACGAGCGCTGCGCCGGTGTACACGCCGCCCGTCGCGTCGCCGTCGAGCGTGAAGTGGTAGAGCACGCGCGCCAGCGCTTGCGCGTCCGGCCCTTCGATCGCAACCGACTCGAACAGGCCGACGAGATCGTCGGCGCTCGCCGGAGTCCAACTCACCGCCTCCGGGGCCTCTTGAACGGCGCGGCCGGAGCTCGAAACGACGCTCGGCGCGATGCACGAACCCGCGCTCAGCGCGAGAAGCACTCCGAGGGCCTCACTTCGCATCGCTGGCCTCCGCCTTCACCGCGCCCAGCGAGCGCGCGCGCAGCGAGAGCCACAAGCGGATCTCGTTCTCCACGCGGATCATTCCGAGCTGACTGGGCGGCTCGACGCCGAAGTCGCGCATGCGCACCTTCAACTCGCCTTCGATGCCGACGCGCTGGCTGGAGTCGACACTCACTTGCACCGGCAGCGCGACCTCGCGCTCGACGCCCTTGATCGACAGCCGTCCGACCGCGACCGCGCGCACGCGCTGGTTCGCCAGGTCGACCTCGGCGTCGCGCAGCCCGGTCCAGGTGAAGCGCAACTGCGCGTGGCGTTGCACGTCGAGGTGCTCGCGCATGCCCTCGTCGCGATCGGCCATGCCCGTGTCGAGCGAGCGCGCATCGACGACCACGCTCCCGCTGGGCTCGAGCGTCGGCTGCGCCAGATCGACCTCGAGCTCGCCTTCCACCTTCTGCGTGACGCCGCTGAAGTCGTGCAGCGTGCTCTTCGCGTCGAATCCGACGCGCGAGAGGCTCGGGAGGATCGCCAGGCGCTGTCGCCCGGAGAACGAGAAGCTCTTGGAGGGAAGTTTGAACGAGAGGAACTTGCGCTGCGCGGGCGGCGGCGTCTCGGCGGTCTCCGCGGGCGCAGGCTCGACGGCTGCGACGTCGTCGAGCACCGGTTGCGCCGGCGCTTGCGGTTGAACTTCGGGCTCGACGAGCGCTGTCACGGCGGCGATCGGCGCGCTCACCGCGGCGAGGTCGGCCTCGGCGCGGGATTCCAACGCGACTCGGAGCTGCTCGAACGCGGCGTTCACCTGCGTCCCTTGGTCGGCGATGGCCGCGGCCAGCGCGTCGACACGAGTGTTGGTCGAGGCAAGCGCGCCCGCGAGCTTCTCGATGCCGGCCTGCTGCGACTGCGCGCGCTCGTCGGCGGAGTCCTCCAAGGCGGAGTGCAGTTGCTCGAGCTGCGGACCGAGCGCTTCGCTCAGCGCCACCAAGTCTGCGCGCAACGCAGCGACGTCCGCCGCGAGCAGTTGAACCGGCTCCGCCTCGCGCGCCGAACTCTGGCCCGAGTCCTGCGCGACCAACGTGATGCGATCGCGCACGACGCCCAGTGCGATGAGTCCTGACGCGCCGAAGAGCACGAGCGCCGCGACACCGACACCGGCGAGTAGTTTGCCTGCCATCGCAGCGCTCTGTGCAAGCCTCGGGCCGCGCCGGGTTCTGCGCCCTGCGCTGCCGCGTGCGCTGCGTCAGCCATGCGCGCTTGTAGAACTTGCCGCGCGGTTGTCGTTTCCACAGAGCGCCAAGCCTCGCGCCCCGCCTGCGCCTGCGTGCGCGCCCGCAGCCCCAGCGGCACGCGCCGTGCACTGCAGCGGGAATGGCGTTCTCGGCTCGCGCGCGCGCAGCGTTGACTGTGCTGCTCCTCGCTCTGCCCACGGTGTGGCTGGGCCTCCTCGGCGCGCAGTTGCCGATCGACGTCGCGAACCGAGCGTTGAAGTCGGTCGGAACTCGCGAAGACCACGCGCAACACCTGCGCGTCGAACAGTTCGGCCCGGACGCGGAGCTGTTCGTCGTGTTCCAGGCGCTGCCGGTCGGCCAGGGTCGGATCGGGGCACTCGAGCTGCGCGCCCTCGATGATCTGCGAGGCGCGCTCGAATCGAGCGAGGGCGTTGCGGCCGTGCAGACGGCGCCGGCGCGCGGCGAGGACTCGCGCGTGTGGTCCGTCCGACTGAGCGCTGGCGCGGAGGCTTGGCGCGAAACGCTCGAGCGGCTTCAACAGCGAGTCGCGGCGGATGCCCCGGCGACGCTGCGCGTCTCGATGAGCGGCCTGCCGCTGGCGGAACTCGTGCTGGCGCAGGAGCTGGCCGCCGAACAACGACGCGTGGTCCCCAGCGTCGCGCTGACGCTGGTCGTGTTGCTGCTGGCGCTGTACCGCAAGCCCGGACTCGTGCTCGCGATCCTCGCGCCGCCCGGAGTCGCCATCGCGTGGATCGGCGGACTGCAGGCGCTCGCCGGTCGCGAACTCACGGCGGTCTCCGTCCTCTTGGCGCCCGTCATGCTCACCGTGGGAGTCGCCGCGGGCGTGCACTGGATCGAGACGTACCTCGATCAACTCGAAGAAGGCGTCGAGGCTCACGCGGCCGCGCGCGGAGCGATCCGCAGATTGCGCGAGCCCGCGCTGCTCGCCGCGCTCACCACCGTGATCGGCATGGCGGCGCTGGCGGGCAACGAGATCCCCGCCGTCGCCGACTTCGCAGCCTTCGCCGCGCTGGGCGTCGCGCTGACCTACGCGATCGCGAACTGGCTCACTCCCGCGCTGCTCGTCCTCGCCGCGCCCAAGACACGCGGTGAACTGCGCGCACGCGGCGCCTGGAGCCGCGCGTTCGGCGCGCGTGTCGTGGATCACCTCGTCGCCCACGCTCCGGCGATTCGCACGGCCGCGCTGGTGGCCGCGGTGGCGGGCCTGGCGCTGTGCGCGAAGCTCGAAGTCGACAACGACCCGCTGCGCGTGCTCCCCGCCGATCATGCCTTCCGTCGCGAGCACGCCGTCGTCGCGGCCGAACTCGGCGGCGCCGAGGTCTTCGACGTGCTCGCCCCGGTGGGCTCGAAGCTCGCGGATCCGGCTTCGCTGGCGCTCTTCGCAGGTTGGGTGTGCGAGCTCGACGGCGTCGTCGGACCGGCCGGCCCGGCCTGGGTCTCCGCGCGCGGCGACTGGCTGGCCCGCTTCGTTCTCGCGCCGAGCGGAAGCGGAGCGCGCGAAGAGCTGTTCGAGCAGGTCGAGAGCCGCGCCCGCGCACTCGGCGCCGACGAGTGCGTCGTCACCGGCACGGCGGTCCAAGTCGCGCGCGACTCGGGCCGCATGATCCGCGGAGCGCTGTGGGGCGCCGTCGCGAGCCTCGCGCTGTTGTGGCTGGTGTTCTGGGCCGGTCTGCGTTCGGTGCGCTACGCGAGCCTCGCGCTCGTCCCCAACGCGCTGCCCTGCATCGTGGTCAACGCCGCGCTCGTGCTGTGGGGCGCGCCGCTGTCGTTCGCCACCGCGATCATCAGCTCGACGATGCTCGGGTTGATCGTGGACGACACGATCCACGTCCTCCACCGCTTCCGCGAACAGCGGAGCCACGGACTGGCGCCGCTCGCGGCTCTCGAGCGCGTCTACCAGTCCGGCGCGCGCGCGGTCGTCATCACTTCCCTCGTGCTCGCCGTCGGCTTCGGCGCGGGCGCTGTCGGCAGACTCGCCACGAGCGTCGAGTTCGGCGCGCTGGCGGCGCTGACCATCGTCACGGCGTTCTTCGCCGACCTGATCCTGCTGCCCGCGATCCTCGTGCGCACCAGCACGAGCGCAGTGAACAGTCCGTCTCTCGAGGCCGCAGCGAGCACGCCATGAACGCGCCGCAGCCTCCCCGAACGACGCAAGTGGTCATCGCTGGCGCGGGTCCGGCCGGCGCCGCGTGCGCCGCGTTGCTCGCGCGCGAAGGCATCGACGTCGTGCTGCTCGACGCGCAGCGCTTCCCGCGCTTCAAGGCCTGCGGCGAGTTCATGAGCCCGCAGTGCATTCCACTGCTCGAGCAACTCGGCGCCGCGCGCGCGCTCGAGCGGGCGGGCGCACGGGCCGTGCGAGGCATGGAGCTGGTCGGCCACGGCAAGCGCGCGAGCGGGCGCTTCGTCGACATCGGCCGCGCGCGCGCGCCGGTGGAGCACGGCTGGGCGCTGCGGCGCGAGGTGTTCGACGCGGAGCTCGTCGCCCACGCGCGGCGCGTCGGCGTGCAGGTGTTCGAAGGCTGGCGCGTGATCGGAGTCGAGCGCGCTGCCAACGGGAGCGTGAGCGGAGTGCTCGTGCGCGGGCCCTCCGGCGAGCGACGCGCGATCGCCGCGGACTGGACGATCGGCGCCGACGGCCTTCGATCGCAAGTTGCAGCGGAGCTGGGCGTGCAGCGCGAGGACACCACGCTGCGACGCATCGCCTTGACCACGCGCTACCGCGACGTCGACATCGGCTCGATCGCGCAGGCGCACTTCTTCGAGGGCGGCTACTTCGCGCTGGCGCCGGTCGACCAGGGCCTGGTGAGCGTGAACCTCGTGCTCTTCGAGGATCTCTATCAACGCGAAGCCCTCGCGCGCGACGCGCTGTTCGACGCCTGGGTCGAGCGCATCCCCTCGGTGCGGGCCGCGCTCGTCGCGGGCGAGCGCGTCGATCCGCTGCGCGGCCTGGGACCGCTCGCGCGCAAGACGACGCAGCAGACCTTCGACGGCGCGGCGCTGGTCGGCGACGCGTGCGGCTACGTCGACCCGCTCACCGGCGAGGGGATCTTCTTCGCGCTCGAGGGCGCGGCCTCGCTCGCCCCAGCGTTGCTGGAAGCGCTCGCGAGCGGGCGCACCGATCGAAGTGTGCTCGAGCCGTACCTGCGCGCGCGCGCCAGCGAAGTGCTCCCGCGTGCGCGGGTGTGCCGCTGGCTGGTCCACGCGCTCGCGCGGCCCGGCCTCGCTCGGATCCTGCTCGGCTTGCTCGAATCGCGCAGAGGCCTCGCGGACCTCGCGGTGTCGCTCTCGGCGGACTACGCGCGACCGGCCGAGCTGCTGCGTCCCGGCGTCTGGCTGCGCGCCTGGAACGGCGGAGCGAGCGCATGATCGCTCTCTCCCAACGCGCGTGGAGCGCAGCGCCGCTGCTGCTCGCACTCACGGCGCTCGCGGTGCGCCTCGCGGCGCCTTCGTCAGCGCCCCCGTCGACGCCGGCGACCCCCGCGCGGGAGTTCACGCCGCCGCTCGCGTTCGCGCTCGCGTCTCGAGCCTCTGGAGTCGACGAGGTGTGGGAGGTCGAAGGCGAGGCAAGCCGCGCTCAGCTCGTGATCGACTCCGACGCCGCTCCGCTGACCTACGAGGTGAGCGGAACTCTGCGCATCGACGCCGACGAATCGATCGGCGGCGCCGAGCTGGTGCTGACCCCGACCGGCGCCGGTCCGCTGCGACCGCAGTCGTTGCGGCTGCACGTCGCCGCGGGACCGACGCGCACCTCGCCCGTGCCTGGCGTCCATGCAGCACGGCCAGCGCTGCGGCTGGTCAGCGACGAGGGAAGCCAGCCGGCGGCGCTCGAGCTCACCTGGCTGCGACTTCCCGGCCAGCGCGTGCTCGTCGACGCGGTCACGGCGCCGGCGCTCGCGCTCGATCGCATCGTCCGCCCCGCGCGTGCTCGCGATCCTTGGGAGCGAGAGCCCGAAGCCGTACTGTCGATGCGCCTGAGCCTTCGCTCCGCGCGCACCTCGCGATGACCTCGTCCAATCGACCTTTGCCCTTCGGCCTGGCCAAGCGCGTCGCCGCGCTGTTCGCAGTCGTGGCCGTGGCGCTCGCCGCGCTGACGATCTACGTCACGCGCGACGTCGAGCGCATGCACCTCACGCTCGACCGTCTCGCCGAGGAGCAGCGCGAGACCGACGCGTCGATGTACCTGCTCCACCACGTGCGCATGCTCGACGTGCACGCGACCAAGATCCCGAGCCCGACCTGGAGCGATCACGCCGAGGCGCTGTCCGAGCTGAAGTTCCACACCGGCGAAGCCCGCAAGACCTTGGCCGAGCTGACGAGCGGGCCCGCGGGTCCCGATCCCTCGTCCAACGAGCATGCTCGCGACGAAGCGCGGCTGTACGACCAGTTGGCGAGCGGCCTCGCCCGCCTCGAAGAGCACCTGAACGGCGAAGTCGTCCCGACCACGGTCCTGCGCGACATCGCCGAGTTGCTGCGCGCCGCGGAAGTGCTCAACGACGAAGTTCACAGCGAGGAGCTGCACGCCGCAGCGGAGCTGTCTCGCCGCGCCGATGAAGTGCGGTCGGCCGTGCTGTTCGCCGCGCTCGTCGCTCTGGCCGTGCTGGTGAGCGCGCTGGCGTTGGTCCAACGCTCCGTGGTTCGACCGCTGCTCGAGCTGCGCGCCGGCGCCGGTCGGTTCGCGTCGGGCGAACTCGAGCACCGCGTGACCGTGCGCACGCGCGACGAGGTCGGCGAGCTGGCGGTCGAGTTCAATCGCATGGCGAGCGAACTGGCTGGCGTGCAGGCCGAGCTCGAGCGCCGCGTCGAGGAGCGCACGGCCGAATTCCTGCGCGCGGCGCGACTGGCGGGACTGGGCACCATGGCCGCTGGCATCGCCCACGAGATCAACAACCCCTTGGCGTCGATCGCCTCGTGCGCCGAGGGCCTGGGTCGCCGGCTGCGCAGCGGCCAGGCCGATCCCCAGGAGCAGCGCGAGTACCTCGAGATCATCGCGAAGGAGGCCTACCGCGCGCACGAGATCACCTCGCGCCTGCTCGAGTTCGCCCGCTCGAGCCCGGGGCCCTCGACCGAGTTCTCCCCGCGCGACGTGCTGCGCGATCTCGAGCCGCTGCTGCGTCACCGCCTGCTCGAGCGCGATCTGCGCCTCACGGTCGACTGCGACGAGCAACTCCCGCCGATCCACGGGCGACCCGACGAGTGCAAGCAGGTCGTGCTGAACCTCGTGCACAACGCGATCGACGCCAGCCCGCGCGGCGGCCACATCTGGGTCCGCTGCCGCAGCGACGGAGCGAACCTGACGCTCGAGGTCGAAGATCAGGGCCCCGGCGTGGAGCCCAAGGTCGCCGAGCGCGCGTTCGATCCGTTCTTCACCACCAAACCGCCGGGCCAAGGCACCGGACTTGGGCTGTCGATCGTCGAGCGCATCGTGGCGGCGCACCGCGGACGCGTCGAGATCACCCGCGACAAGCAAGGCGCGTTGTTCCGAGTCACCCTCCCCCTGCGCGAGCCCGTCCTCTCATGAAGCCCTCCGTGCTGTTCGTCGACGACGATGTCTCCCTGCGCCGCGTCCTGACGCGCGAGCTCGAACACGTCGGCTTCGAGGTCCGCGCGTTCGCCAGCAGCGAAGGCGTGCTCGACGCGCTGCGCGAGCGCTCCGCCGACGCGGCGCTGGTGGACCTCAAGCTGCCCGGTGTCAGCGGCCTGGATCTGCTCGCGCAGATCCGCGAGCTGGACGAGCACCTGCAGGTGGTCGTGCTCACGGGCCACGGCGCCGTGCCCGACGCCGTGGAGGCCATGAAGCGCGGCGCGCACGACTTCCTCACCAAGCCGGTGCAGCTCGACGTGCTCGAGCAAACGCTGCGGCGCGCGATCGAGAAGCGCGCGCTCCTCGACGCCAACGCCCGACTGCGCCGCGCCAGCGAGCCCGCGCCCAACGCGTCCCGCCTGACGGGCGCTAGCGCGACGATGCAGCGCCTCCGGAACGAGGTGCAGCGCGTCGCCGCGAGCGCCAGCAGCGTGCTGATCGAGGGCGAGAACGGCGTGGGCAAGGAGCTCGTCGCGCGCGAGATCCACGCGCTGGGACCGCGGGCCAGCGCGCCCTTCGTCGTCGTCAACTGCGGCGCGATCCCGGTCACGCTGATCGAGAGCGAGCTGTTCGGCCACGAGCGCGGCGCGTTCAGCGGGGCCGAGCGCAAGCGCATGGGACTGTTCGAGGCCGCCCACGGCGGGACGCTGTTCCTCGACGAGATTGGCGAGCTGCCCAAGGCCGTTCAGCCCGCGCTCCTGCGCGCGTTGCAGTTCGGCGAGGTGCGCCCCGTCGGAAGCGAGCGCACCAAGGCCGTGGACGTGCGCGTCGTCGCCGCGACCCACCGCGAGCTGGGCCGCGCGATCAGCTCCGGCGAGTTCCGCGAGGACCTCTACTACCGCATCTCCACGCTGGTGATCTCCGTGCCGGCGCTGCGCGAGCGACGCGAGGACATCGCTCCGCTGGCCGAGATGTTCCTGGCGCGCGCATGTGTCCGCACCGACCGCAAGATGAGCCTCGCCCCGTCGGCGGTGCAGGCGCTCGAGGCGCACGACTGGCCGGGCAACGTGCGCGAGCTCGAGAACGTGATCGAGCGCGTGGTCGTGATGGGCGAGGGCGAATCGATCGACGGCGTCGAGCTCGAACGCTTCCTCCAGCGCAAGGGCGCGCGTCCGGCCGGCGCACTGCCGTCGCTCAATCTCGCGACGCTCGAGCGCATGGCGCTGAGCACCGCGATGCGGCGCTTCGACGGCGACAAGAAGGCCGCGGCCGCGGAGCTCGGCGTCGCGTTGAAGACGCTCTACAACATGCTCGACCGGCACGGTCTGCGCGGCGAGGGCGCCGCGCGACCGCGCGAGTGAGCGAACCGACGCGCTCGCGCGGAGCGCGCGCGGTTCACGGACGGATCTGAACCAGCGGCACGTCTTCCAGCACTTCGACGGTGCGCGAATCGAGCACCACGCGTGCGCCGCTGGGGATGATGATCGTGGTCACGCGCTCGTTGCGCTCGAGCACGCGCCCGTGCAGCACGCCGCCGGGAGTCTTCACTCGCGCGCGCGGCAGGCCCGCGAGCTTCTTGGCCTGAGCCGCTTGCGAGTTCAGCGCTGCGCCGGGCGCGATCCGCTGCGCGGACTTCACGCGAGCGCCATCCAGCGCGATGCGACCGACGCTGTTGCGCAGCCACAGCCGACCTTCGCCGAGCGCGACGAGTTCGCCTTCGAACACCTCGCCGGTGTGGAACACCACGCGCGTCATTCCGATCTCGGGAGTCGCGAGGGTGGTCTTGCCGCTGATGGCTTCGAGCGGGATCGTCTCGCCGGACCAGACCTTCTCGAGGTCTGCGGCCGTAGCGACCTGCAGCACGCGCTGCGGTTCCGGCTCGATCAGCCTGGCTGCCGTTTCCGTTTCGGCGGGCACGTTGGCGGCGACGGGCGCGGCTTGCGACACGGCCGACGCTTCACTCGCGGGCGTGGCGACCTTGACCTCGCTCTCAGCCGGCGCCTGCGGCGCAACGGCGACTTCGCTCGCCGGAGGCGCAACGGGCGTCGAGCTCGACTCGGCAGCAGGTTGCGCAGGAGCTTGCGGCGCCTCGACCGTCGCGACCTCGACGCTCTCGGTGTGCGCGGGCGACTCGGCAGGCTTTTCGCTCGGCGGCAACGCAGGCTGCGTCACGGGAGCTTGCGATTCCGGCGAAGTGCTCGCGACCTCGATGGCTGCGGCGCGCGCGAGCTCCACCGGATCCACCGAAGGGATCTCGGGGCTGATCGGAGTGGCGAGCGCGCTCGAAGCGGCCGCGTCCGTCTCGACCTCGAGCGGCAGCTCGCCTTCCTCGGCGCCCTGCTTCTGGCGACGCGCCTGTCGGCGCTCGGCCGCGAGTCTACGCTCGATGGCGCGACCGGATCCGCGCGCGAGCACCTTCACGCGCGCGCTGGGCGCGGCGCTCACGGGCTCCGCAGAAGCCTCGGCTTCCGGCGCGGATGAGGCGACGGCCTCTTCGCTCGGAGCGGTGAGCTCTTCGACGGCGGACTCGTCTTGCTCAGGCGCGCTCTCCGGCGTCGCCTCGACCGGCTCGACCGGCGCGATCGCGACTTCGCTCGGGGCCCCGACCGGCGGCGCGACAGGGCTGGACTCGACGGTCGCAACCTCGTCCGAGCTCGTCTGGTCAACAGCGGGCGGCGCTTCCTCGACGCTCGGCTCGACCTCCGCGACGGTGATCACCTCGGGAGAGCTCACGCTCTCTTCGACGGGCTGCTCGTCCGACTCGCGCTCCGAAGCTTCAGGCGCCGCCGCGACGGCGTCCTGGTCGTCCTCGGCCTCGGCGGAATTCCACGCGTCGACCGCGCGCGCAATGCCTTGATCTTGCTGGCTCGGCTTCGGCGACGAAGCCACGGCGCTCTCAGGCGCCTCGCTCGCCGTCTCCGTCGCGGTGTTGCTCGCGTCGACTTCACTCGCGCGCGCAATCCACACCAGGCGATCCCAGTCGACTTCGACGCCGGTCGGCAAGCCTGCGCGTCGCGGAGCGTGCGGTTCGCACTCACCCACGAGCACGCCTTCGGACGCGGCGGACGCGGAGTCCGGCGCGCTGGTCGTCACACCTTCTGGCGAGCCGTCGATCGTCTCCGACGTGTCGATGTCGCCGTCCGAGTCCTGGCTCGAGTCGGCGTCGCCGCTGGTGACGGTCCACACTCCCGACGGATCGATCACGTCTTTCGGCGCGACGAACGACGAGCCGGGTTCCGGCGCATTGACGGGCGCTTCGCTGCGGCCGCCGACCTGCGCGAGTTGCGCGCCGCCGCGGCCCGGCCGCGGACGCTCCGGACGGTCGAGCTTGGCGTCCGGCGCCACGGGCTCGAGCTGCGGTTCGCCGTTGAGCGCGGCGAGCGCCGACTCGTCGAGAGTCGACGGCGCCGCGGGGCCCGTGCTCGCGACCGGCGACGGGCGCGTGAGCGTCGACGGCGCAGGCACCGGCGCGGGATCGCGACGCAGGAGCGGCAAGCCGATCACGCCGAGCGCGCTCAGCACGGCTCCGCTCGCCACGGGGATCAGCCAGCGCGAGCGACGCGGCTCGGGCGTTTCCTCGCGCCACGAGGCGTTGAGCAGACTCGCGGCCGTCGGCGAGGGCGCCAGTTCCTGCGCTGCCGGCGCGAGCGGGCGAGGCGCGCTCTCGGTCACTTCCATCAACCAGCTCTGCTCGGGCGTCGCCGCCGGAGCAGGCGCCGGCGCGCTCGCTGCTGGAGCGCCCTGCATCTGTTGATTCAGACCGAGGAAATCGACGCCCGCGCCGCTGGGCTGGGCGTTCGTCAGCGCCTCACCCGGGGTGACTTGGCGGGCGTTGTGGGCGGGCCGATTGATCGGGCCTCCGAATTCTTGGGCTTCGCTCATGGATGCTCTCGTCTTCGCACGCGGCGGCGCCAGTGGCGGCGCTGTGACTCAAGGGTGGAAGGTGGCATCGACCATTTGCGCCTCGATTCCGAAGTGCGCGAGCTGAGCGCGACCCAACGCGATTGCGCGCAGGCCTCGTCGAGCGGTATCGATAGCGCCATGAAACCCCGCAAATGGACGCTGAGGAGCGCCGGTTGGGCCCTGACGGCGATGCTCGTGCTGCGGGCAAGCGCGGAAGAACTTTCGCCGTCGCGCGCGCCGACGCCGGAGAAAGAGGTGGCCGCGGCGGCGCGCGTGGAGCCTGCGCGAGCTCAGCGTCGCGTGCGCGAACTGGTCGCGCTCGGGCCGCGCATGGGTGGAACGCGCTCGGGCGACGCCGCCGCGCAGTACGTCGCGGAGCGCTTCGGAGAGGCCGGACTCCAGACGCGCGTGCTCGACGACCCCGAGAAGGACGCCTACCAGCCGCTGGAGTGGAGCGTTTCCGCGCGACGCGCCGGCGACAGCGAGTCGTTCACGATGGCGCGCGCCTGGCCCTGGACGCACTCGCCCGACGGGCGCGGCGAGCTCGAGCTCTCGCTCGAATCGGCGGAGGGCGGCGCGTGGCTCACCGGCAAGCCGGCGCGCGGAGCGAGCAAGGCGGCGCTGGTGCTGGTCGACGGCGCAACGAACATCGACGGCGAATATCCGGTGATCGGCGCGCTGCGCAACCGTCCCGGCCAGCCGACCTTCGGCATCTCCAAGCCCGAAGGCGCACGGCTGCGCGAGTGGTTGTCCGCGGGCGCGAGCGTGCGAGTCGAGTTCGCCCTCGTCGGCGAGGCGCGGCGCGCGCGGCCCAAGACCGTGCTCGCGCGCCTGCGCGGCGCCAACTCCGCGCCCGGGCCGGAAGCCGCGTGGGCCGACGAGTACTTCCTGTTCTGCGCGCACGGCGACTCCGACTCCGGCGGGCCGGGCGCCGACGACAACGCGAGCGGAGTGGCGACGCTGCTCGAGATCGCGCAGGCCTGGAGCGCGGCCATCGCCGCAGGCGAACTGCCCACGCCGGCGCGCGAGATCCGCTTCGCGGTGTGGGGCAGCGAGATCTTCTCGACGCAGGACTTCCTCAAGCAGCGCATTCCAGCGGAGGGCGAGTGCCTGGGCGTGCTGAACTACGACCAGGCGGGTTTCGGGAGCGGCGCCGATCAGCTCAACCTCGAGCCCGACGATCTGCCGGCCAACCGCGCGTTGATCGAGCAACTGCTGGCGGTGTTGCGCGAGCACGCGCCCGCGACGCCGGACACCGAGGCGCTGTTCCCCTCGCACTGGGCCACGAACCGTTCGCTCGGCGGAACCGACAGCTATGTGTTCTCCAAGTCGGAGTACTTCTCGAGCGGCCTGCGGCCTTCGATCACCGTGTTCTCGAGCGCGTGGGGCGCGCCCGCCGAGCACAAGCGCACGGCGGACATGCCCGGCGAGTCGTGGCGCGAGCGCGACAAGGTCTCGGTCGACTACGACGCGTACTACCACTCCAGCGGCGACACGCCCGAGAACACGACCGACAAGGAGCCCTGGAACATGGCCTGGTGCGCGCGCGTGGGGATGCTGGGCGTCGCTCGCTACGTCGAGCAGGCGGCGAAGGGCGCCCGAGCGAAATGAACGGACACGGCATCGCGAACGCGAACGAACTCCCCTGGCGCGACACGCCTTGCCCCGGAGTGCGTTGGAAGAAGTTGTTCTTCGATCCCGCGAGCGGCGAGAGCGCGGTGCTGCTCGAGTTCGCGCCGGGAGCGGTGTACGACGCGCACCGTCATCCGCAGGGCGAGCAGTACCTGGTGCTGAGCGGTGAACTCGAGGACGGCGGCAAGCGCTACGGCGCGCTCACCTACGTGCGCCACGCGCCCGGGAGCGCCCACCGACCGTCATCCCCCACCGGCGCCGTGGTGTTCGTCACGCTCGCGCGCCCCATCGAACCGCTGTGAAGCGGCCGCCACGGCTTCGAGGAAGTCGAGCACGGCCGGCGTCAGTCGCGGGCCGAGTTCGACGCCGGCGCGATCGACGAACGGATGCGCCTGGATCGCGGCCCAGTCCTCCGGCGAAAGACAGAAGTGCGCCCGCGGAGGCGGGTGCTCGCGCTCGAAGTCGAACTGCTCGAGGCGCGCAGTGAGCAACGCTTCGAACGCGCGCTCGGCGTCGAAGTCCTGCCCGGCGAGGACCCGCGCGGCGGACTCGAATCGAGAGAGCATCGAGAGCTCTCGGACGTGGCGCTCCAGCTCCTCGGGCGCGACCGGCGCACGGCTCGCGTGGCTCGCGCGCCATTGTTCGAGGCTCGCAGCTGCGGCGGCGCGCAACTCCGGCTCGCGGAGCCGCAGGTGCGCGTACTCCAGAGCCTCGCGCGCGTCGTGCGACAGCGCGGGCGCTTCGCGCTCCCGCTCGAGGAAGCGCGAAGCGAGGCGCCGCCCGCGTTCAGCATCCGAGTCGTAGTGGCCGAGCAGGTTGAAGACGAGTTCGAGCTGTGCGTCGCGGCGCGCGTCGTCGAGCGCGAGCCAGCGCTCGACGCAGATCTCGCTCGACGGGCGTCGGTGATCGACGACGCTCGACGGCGCGGAGCAACTGCTGAGCAGCAGAGCGAGCGTGCAAGCGAGGCCTCGCATCACGCTCGCGCTAGCGAGGTCGAACGCGCGGGCCACTACCGGACGATCACTTGCGCTTGAGCACGCGGTGCGCGCCCATGCGCGCGGTCACGCCCTTGGCGTCGAAGTGCTCGAGCAGCGGGATCAGGAACTTGCGCGTCGTGCTCAGCGCGTCGCGCAGCTCGGGGATCTCGAGGTGACCGTGGCGCGTGCAGTTGTCGATCACCAGCTCCTTGGCCTTGGCGTACTGCGCGGCGATCAGGTGGATCTCGGGGTTGATGCGCACGATCGAGCCCTCGTCCACGCACAGTTGCAGCACCCGCGCGAGCTCCTTGGGCGCGAGCTTCAACAGCGCGCTGAGCTCCTCGGGCGCGGGCGGCGAGAACGGTTGCGCCTCGAGCGCCGCCAGCAGCGCGTTGCGTCGCGCGAGCGTCGTTTCGTCGACGTTGACTTCGCGGCCGGCCAGTCGGATCAGTCCGCCGCTCTCGCGCACGATTCGACCGCGACGTTCGTCGTCTTCGAGCAACGCGTCGAGGAACTCCGGATCCAGACCGGTGATGCGACGGAGCTCCAGCACCTCCATCACGCGCCGCAGCGGATTGTCCTCGAACCACTTCGCCAGCGCGCCCCGCGTCTTGGTGAGCGCCGCCTCGAGTCGGTCGGCGTGGATCCAGCCCTGCTTGGCGCCGACCGCGCGGGCGCGGCGCTCCTTGAAGAGCTGCGCGAGCAGCGTCTGCGTGAGTTCGACCGGCTGCTTGATGGCGTGCGCCAGATCCGCGGCCGAGCACAGGTCCTCGTCCGCGCGCGCGAGCGTCGACTCCAGCAACGCGGCCGGATCGCGCAGCGAGCGTTCCTGTCGCGCGAGACCTTCGAGCACGAAGCCCTTGAAGCGTTTGAGTCGATGGCGCGACTCCTCGAGGATCGTGCCGCCGCCGAGCGTTTCCGCCGGCGACGCCAGGCGCAGGATGAAGCTGTCGCCGGGCGCGCACACCACCGGCTCTTCCAAGCGCACCTGCGCCAGGCCTTCCTCGCCAGGCTCGAGGCGCTCCTTGTCGAGAAGCACCAGCTCTCCGAGCGGATCGGCCGTGCCGGTGTGCAGACGCACCTGGCAGCGGTCGACGACGGGACGCGGCGCCGTCGCGAGCACCTTCAACCGCACGGCGACCATGCGCACGGGGCTGAAGAAGTCGGGCGTGGCCGCGACCGCGCCGCGCGCGACCTTGTCGTGCTGCACATCCGAGAGGTTGATCGCAGTCGAGTGGCCCGCGCGCGCGCGCGAAACCGGCTTGCCGTACGCGTGCAGGCCGCGCACCTTGCCGCGCAAGCCGGCCGGGAGCACTTCGAGCGTGTCGCCGACGGCCACCGCGCCGCTGACCGGCACGCCGGTCACGACCGCGCCGAAGCCTTGCTTGGAGAACACGCGTTGGATCGGCAGGCGGAACACGCCCTGGTCGGAGCGCGGTTCGATCTGCGCGGCCAGCGCGAACATCTTCGACTTGAGCTCGTCGAGACCCGCTCCGGTGCGCGCGGAGACTCGCACGATCGGCGCGTCGGCGAGGAACGTCCCGGAGAGCGTGGCGCGGACGTCTTCGGCGGCCAGCTCGGCCATGTCGGGGTCGACGATGTCGACCTTGTTGAGCGCCACCAGCCCGCGCTTCTGGCCGAGCAGCCCCATGATGTCGAGGTGCTCGCGCGTCTGCGGCATCACGCCGTCGTCCGCCGCCACCACGAGCACGACCAGATCGATGCCCGTCGCGCCCGCGACCATGTTGCGCACGAAGCGCTCGTGACCGGGGACGTCGATGATGCCGACCGTGCGGCCGTCGGGCATGAGCAACGGCGCGAACCCCAGGTCGATCGTCAGGCCGCGCTCCTTCTCCTCCTTCAGCCGGTCGGGATCGATCCCCGTGAGCGCGCGGACCAGACTGGACTTGCCGTGATCGATGTGGCCGGCGGTGCCGATGACGATCGGTTGAATGTCCACGTGAGGGTCGAGCGGCGACGAGAAGCGCGCGCAGAGAATAGCGGCGCCCGTAAGCTCTTGCCCCCATGCCGACCGTGCAGCGCTTCCGCTCGTTCCGCGACTGGTGCACGGAGCGCTTCGGCCACGCCCTGCACCGCGTGGCGCTCGACGCCGGCTCGCAGTGCCCCAACCGCGACGGGACCAAGGGCTGGGGTGGTTGCTCGTACTGCGACGTCGACGGCTCGGGCACCGGCGCGCTGCGCGGCGGCGCGCAGCTCGAGCAGCAGTTGCGCGACGGGCTCGCGCGCATCGCGCGGCGCAAGCACACCGGCCGCGCCATCGCGTACTTCCAGTCGTACTCGAACACCTACGTCGCGCGCGAACGGCTGGAAGAGGTGCTGGCCGTGGTCCAGCCCTACCTGGGGCGCGAGGTGGCGGCGATCAGCGTCGCCACGCGACCGGACACGCTTCCGAACGAGGCGCTGGAGGTTCTGGCGAGCTGGAACGAGCGCGTTCCGGTGTGGGTGGAGCTGGGGCTGGAGAGCGCCGACGACAAGGTCCTGCTCGAGCTCAATCGACTCCACACACTCGCCGAGTTCGAGGACGCAGCGCTGCGCGTGAAGCGCGCGGGTCTGTTGTGCGTCGCCCACGCGATCCTGGGTCTGCCGGGCGAAGGCCGCGATGGCGCGCGGCGTACGGCGCAGGTGCTGGCGCGCGCGCCCGTGGAAGGCGTGAAGGCGCACCAGCTCATGGTGCTCGAGCGGACTCGACTCGCGCGGGACTGGCGAGCGGGCGGCGTTGCGACGCTCGAGCTCGACGAGTACGTGCAGTGGCTGGCGGACTTCGTCGAACGTCTGCGCCCCGAACAGGTGCTGCATCGACTGCACGGCGATGCGCCCTCGGGGCTGCTCGCGCCGGCCTGGAGCCGCATCAACCCCGGGGTGCGCGAGGCGCTCGAGGCCGAGTTGGAGCGGCGCGGCTCGCGCCAAGGCGCTCACTGCGACGCGTGAGCAGCGTCGCGCGCCCGCCTGACTAGACGCGGACGAAGAAGATGCGGTCGCAGCTCGGGCACTGCACGACCCGATCGCCCTTGGCGACGCGCACGTACAGGTTGACCGGCACTTCCATGTAGCACTGCTGGCAGATGCGGGAGTCGAGCTCGGCCAGCGCCACGCCCTCGCGCGAGGCGAGCAGGCGCTCGTAGAGCGCGAAGGCGTCGCCGGCGACCTCCGGGTTCAACCGCTCGCGCCGCTGCGCTTCGAGGGCCGCGAGCTTGACCTTGGCCTGCTCGACTTCGGTCTCGACGTTCGCGGCGAACTGCGCGAACACGGCCTCGGCCTGTTCGATCTCGCCCTGCATGCGCGCCGCTTCGGCCTCGACCGCATCGGCGTCGGAGACCAGCGCCAAACCTTCTTCCTCGGCCTGGCTGATGTCGCGCTTCAGCGTGCGGATCTGGTGCTGGTATGCCGCCAGCAGCGCCATGTCCGAGCGGGTCTGCGTCGATTCGTGCTCGACCTTCCGCATCCGCTGGCGCTGGATCGTCGTGAGATCTTCGATCTCCTTGATCTTGAGCCGGCTCTCGCGGGCTCGCGCCACCGTCTCGTCCTTGCGCGCGATCATCGCATCGATCTGCGCCCGGCGCGCGGCGCGTTCCTCGGGGAGCCGGCGAAGCTCCTCCCGAAGGCGGTAGATCTCCTTGTCGAGCTCCTGGAGCGCCAGGAGCGCGGCGATGGTCTGCTGCATCGAGTGTTTCCCCTCCAGAGGAAAAGGGCTGAACAGTGTAGCGGCGGCGACGCCACTCACAAGCAGCGAGCCGCCACAGCGTGAGCGCTGCGGCGGCCCGTGGGTGGTTCGAGCGAGTACGAGCGTGCTCAGGGAACGGTCGTGATGGGCTCGTTCTCGTCCGGAATCGTGACGCCGTCGAGGAAGCTCGCGAGCTGGCGCGCGCGAACCGGGTGGCGCAGCTTGCGCACGGCCTTGGCTTCGATCTGGCGCACGCGTTCGCGCGTGACGCGGAAGATGCGGCCCACCTCCTCGAGGGTGTAGGTGTAGCCATCGCCGATGCCGTAGCGGAGCTTGACGATCTCGCGCTCGCGGAAGGTCAGCGTCTGCAGCACCTCGTCGATGCGCTCCTTGAGCATCTCGTGGCCGGCGGCCATGACCGGGCTCTCGGCCGTCTCGTCCTCGATGAAGTCGCCGAAGTAGCTGTCGTCCGACTCGCCGATCGGGCGATCGAGCGAGATCGGGTGCTTGCTGATCTTGATGACGCGCTTGGCTTCGTCGACGGAGATGCCCGTGGCCTCGGCCACTTCCTCGACCGACGGCTCGCGACCCTTCTGCTGAACCAGCTTCTTGGTCACGTTCCGCAGCTTGCTCATCGTCTCGATCATGTGGACCGGGATGCGGATGGTGCGCGCCTGGTCCGCGATCGAGCGCGTGATGGCCTGGCGGATCCACCACGTCGCGTAGGTCGAGAACTTGAAGCCGCGGCGGTACTCGTACTTCTCGACCGCCTTCATCAGGCCGGTGTTGCCCTCCTGGATGAGGTCGAGGAAGGACAAGCCGCGGTTGCGGTACTTCTTGGCGATCGAGACGACCAGACGCAGGTTGCCGCTCGACAGCTTGCGCTTGGCCTCTTCGTACTCGGCGAAGTGCAGCCGCGCCTGATCGACGCGACGCTTGACGCGCTCGACCGGCTCGCACGCGGCGTGCTCGAGTTCGAGCAGGCGCTGGGAGAGCTCCTTGACCACGTCGAGCTTCTTGCCCTGCTTGGCCGCTTGCAGCTTGCGGTCGATGGCGCGCACCTCGCGGACGTGGGCGTCCATCGAGTCCATGTAGGGCTTGAACTTCTTGACCTGCAGGTGGCATTCCTCGATCAGGATCACCAGCTTGCGGCGCAGTTCCTGGACGCGCTTGAGCGCCTCGGAACGCTTGGCCTTGGTGGTCTTCGGATCGATCAGCGGCTTGTACTCCTCGTGCAGGCGCGCGAGCAGCGACTTGATCGTCCCGATGTTCACGGGCAAGCGCATGGCGAGGAAGTTCTTGCCCAGCGTCTCGACGATCTTGGGATCGTCATCCGGCTTGGGATTGGGGTTGACCTTCAGCGTGCGATCGAAGGCCAGTTCGCCGCGCTGCACCTCTTCGAGGGTCTTGATGGCGGACTTCATGCACAGTCCGGACCCCACGCACTTCTTGCGGAAGCGCTTGCGGGTCACCTCGATGGTCTTGGCGAGGAAGATCTCCTGGTCGCGCGTGAGCAGCGGGATCTCGCCCATCTGCGTCAGGTACATGCGGACCGGGTCGTCGATCTTCTCGGGCATCACGCCGCGCTGGAAGCTGGTGGCCTCGTGGGGCTCCTCTTCCTGGGCGTGATCGTCCTCCTTGATGCCCGGATCCTCGTCCTCGTCCGACGGCAGTCCGTCTTCGGCCGCCGCGGTCTCCGCGTCGTCGAGGATCTCGACGCCGGCGTCCTCCAGTTGGAGGAAGATGGCGTCCATCTTGTCGGGCGGGATGAACTGGTCCTCGAGGAGCCGGTTCATTTCCGAGTAGGTCAGAAAGCCCTTCTTGCGGCCTTCGTCGACCAGAACTTTCACGGTGTCTTCGATGCGTTCGGACATAGTTGGTTTGGCGATGGTCCCGGAGCGGGAAGCGCAGACTTCGGTCGAGGCTGCGGCTCAGGTCTCCGAGGAGTGCGGAAGGGTGCGGGCGGCCGGCGCGAAACGGCGCTGACCGAGGATCGAGGCTCGTTGTGCGTTCAACTCGGCGAGGAGCCGCAGGTCGCGGTCCTCGTCGGAGACGTGCGCGTCGTCGTGGAGCGGGCTCTCCGACTCGAGCGCGGCGCGACGCGCGTCGCCCAGGCGCTGCTCGAGTTCGAAGCGCTCGAGCGCGGCCAGGTGCTCGCCCAGCGCGAACGCGAGGTCGTCGGTCGACGCTGCGGCATCAGACGTAGCGGTGGCGTCGGCGAGTTCCGCGACGAGGTCGCGCGCCGGATGTTGCCCGAGGGCGGCGAACACCTGCTCGAGCGTGAACACGCCGCCGTGCTCGGTCCCCAGCGCGACCAGCGTCTCCGCGATCTGGCGCAGGGGGCCTTCGGGGCAGCGGTCGAACAGATGCCAGCAGCGGCTCAGGAGCGTCGGCGCCTCGATCACGGCGCCGAGGACTCCGCGCCAGGCGCGTTCGACGACGGGATGGGGAGCGACCAACGGTGAGAGCGCCGCATCGGCGACGTGCGCATCGACGCGAGCGTCTTCGCGCACGCTGGCGGCGCGACGGCGGTCGGGCAGCGAGCGCATCTGCTCGCGGACGCTCTCCGCGGGCACGTCCAACGCCGCCGCGAGTTGCGCCACTCGCTCGTCGCGCACGATGGCGCGCGGCAGCCGCGACAGCAGCGAGAGCACTTGATCGATCGCCTTCCAGCGCGCGTGCGCGTCGAGCCCGCGCACCCACTCGAGCAGGAAGTCGAACCAGTCGACCGCGTGAGCGAGCAACTCTTCGAGCGGCGCGCGCCCGCCGGCGATCAGCAACTCGCACGGGTCCTTCGCGCCGATCAAGCGAACGACGTCGATCGTGACGTCGAGCGGGAGCAGTCCCTCGAGCGCGCGCAGCGTCGCCTGTCGGCCCGCGTCGTCGCCGTCGAACAGCAGGCTCACGCGACGCGCGCCGCTGCGGCGCACGAGTCCGGCGTGATCTTCCGTCGTCGCGGTGCCGAGCACGGCGGCCACCGTGCGCATGCCGACCTGGTGCGCCGCCATCACGTCGGTGTAGCCCTCGACGAGGATGAGGTGTCCGGCGCGCCGGACGTGGTCGAGCGCTTGATCCAGCCCGTAGATCACCCGCCCCTTGTGGAACAGCGGCGTCTGCGGCGTGTTGATGTACTTGGGTCCCGAACGCTCTCCGTCGCTCATGCGCCGAGCGCCGAAGCCCACGGTGCGACCCTTGATGTCGCGCACCGGGAACATCACGCGGCCACGGAAGAAGTCGCGGGCTCGGCCGTGCTCGTCGATGCGCGCCAGGCCGAGTTGTTCGAGGTCCGACGCGGCGACGCCGCTCGCGCGCGCCGCGTCGAACAACGCAGCGCCAGTGTCGGGCGCGAAGCCGATCCCGAAGGCGTCGAGCGTCGCGTCGGTCAGTCCGCGCCCGCGCAGGTACTCCATCGCCGCGAGACCCGCGGGGCGGCGCAGCTGACCGCGGTAAAAGTTCTCCGCGCGACGCAACACCTCGAACTGCGGATCGCGATCCTGCTCGCGCGCGCTCTCGGTCTCCTCGGGCAACACCATGCCCGCGCGAGTCGCGAGCAATCGCAGCGCTTCGGGGAAGTCGACGTTGTAGATGCGCTGCACGAACTTGATCTGGTCGCCGCCGTCCTGACACGCGCCGTAGCAACGCCAGGTGCCGCGCCGAGGATCGACCTTGAACGACGGAGTTCGCTCCTCGTGGAACGGGCAGCACGCCTGCCAGAGCGCGCCCGCGCGTCGCAGATCAGCCGTCCGCTCGCGGACCACGTCCTCGATCGGGTTGCGGAGTTTCACCGCTTCGATGGTCTGCTTGGAGTAACTGGGCACGGGAACGACGGCGATCGGCGCGACGAAGTGTCGCGGCGACCCACAATGTGGGGCGGAAGAGGGCGGCTCGAAAGTCGGGAGGGCGGCGAATCGGCGAGGCGGCGCGAACGCGTGCGACGCATCCCATCACGCCGGCTCGCGGGCGAAGGTGCGGCGACTCGTCGGCCGGGCGTGGGGCGACCCGCACAGGGGGGTCGCATACGCCGCGGAATCCTACCCCCACCGAGGGTCCCCGGTCGCCACCTGGCCGGTTCGAGGGCAGCTATTTCTCAGCGGGTTTCCCAGGGCTCGCGCCCGGAGGTTGGCGGTCCGGCCGGGCGCGCCCATCGCACCGCCGCCGCTCGATCTGGCGCCTTAGTCCACGGCGCCGTTCGCCCCAAGGGGCGGCGTCAATCCAACTCGCTCGAGCGTGTCGCCGAGGGCGAGCAGTTGGTCGACCGAGAGCTGCTCCGGGCGCGCGTCGCCGAGCCCCAGTTCCGCGCACACGGCCTCGGCCTTGGGACGCCCCCCAGGCAGCGCCGCCAAGCGGCTGCGGACGGTCTTCCGTCGCTGCGCGAAGAGGTGGTTGGCGAGAGCGTCGAACTGCGCCGCCTGCCTCTGCGTGGGGAACGGCGCGCGTCGCGTGAGCCGCGCCAGGGCGCTGTCGACGCTCGGTCGCGGCCAGAACACGTGCGGTCCGACGCGGCGGACCTGCCGGACGTCGTAGGCGAGTTGGAGCTTCGCCGAAACCGCCCCCCACGACTTGCTCCCAGGCGAGGCCGCGATCCGCTCGACCAGCTCGAGTTGCAGCAGCACAAACATCGCCTCCGGCGGATGCTCCAGGCGAGAGCACGCCACGAGCACGGGCGTTCCGACCGAGTACGGAAGGTTCGCGACCAGGCGCCAGCGCGGTTTGCTCCGCGTCCACTCGACGATCTGCGGCGCGAGCGCGTGTTTGCCGCTCAGGGCGTCCGCGCACACGACCTCGACGTTGCCGCATGCTTCGGTGCGCTCGCGGGTCAGCTCCGCGAGTTGCGGGTCGAGTTCGACCGCCAAGACCTCAGCGCTCAGCGGCCCCAGACGCTCGGTCAGCACCCCGCAGCCGGGCCCGACCTCCAGCACGGCGCACTCGCGGTCGAGCTGCGCCTCCGCCGCGATCAGGTCGAGCAGCGCGTCGTCGAACAGAAAGTTCTGTCCGCGCGTCCGGGAGGGCCTGAAGCCCATGGACTCCAGGCGCTGGATCAGCGCGCGCCACTTTCCGGGCCCCGAACGCGGCGCCGGCTCGCTCACTGGGCGGCTCCCTCCGCCAGCACGCGCAGGGCTGGCGGGGCGTTGCGGGCGGTCGACAGTTCGGCGAGCAACGGCAGCGCGCGCCTCCCCCAGCGCCGGCCGATCGCCAGCAAGCGATCGCGCGCGTCGGAGTCGAGGGCAATCGAACCCGCGCGCTCGCGCAGGTAGGTTGCGGCTTCCACGCAACAGCGCCAGCCCAGATCGTCCGCGCGCGAGAGCGGATGGATCGCGCGACCGAACGGCTCGCTCTCTCCGATCAGGAGCGGACGCGAGTAAGTGCGGAACGAACCGCCGAGCACGCTCACCCGCTCGTCGTCCGCGCGCCGATCGGGAGTCACGACCAGGTCCGCGACCCACTCGGAGGCGTTGCCGTGGAGGTCGTACACACCCAGCGCCGTTCGACCTGCCTCGAACGCGCCGCACGGACTCAGTCGACCGAGTTCGAGCTCGAGCGTGTTCGCAACGCCGCGCTGGGGCGTCGCGCCCCACGGGTAGGGAAAGCGCTGCGGACCCGCGCTCACGTAGATCCACTCCGCGGCGGTCAACAGACGCATGCCGCGCAACTCCGCGAAGCGCTGCGCCTCGCGTTGCGTGACGAAGGTCATCGGCCGATCGCGCTCGGCGCCGTCCCAGCGCGCGATGAAGTCCGCCAGCTCGACCGGCGCCTGCGGCAGCTCGGAGGCGCGCTCCAACCAGTCTTCGCGACGCACTTCGAAGCGGTCGACGAGCAGCGCCTCGCGCACGCCGAACACCAGATTGCCGCGCGGCGTCGGCAACGCGAACTGGCCGGCGGGCACGAAGGCGAGCCGCTCGAGTTCGCGCACCACGGAGGTCGCGTCCTCGCGATCATCGCCCGCGCAGGCTGCGCAGAGAACTGCGAGCGCGAGCCCTGCGAGCGACCTGAGCGCGAACACCGGAGATGCGAGGGTCAGGCGCGCTGTTCGCCGCGGCCGCGCCGATCGCACGGCGCGCCGCGGCGCAGATCGAGGCGCGCGCCGCGCAGCGCCATCAAGGGTTCTTGGCCGCGGCGGAAGCGTCCTGCACGAAGATGTCGACGCGCCGGTTCTTGCGGCGGTTGTCCTCGCCGTTGTTGGGCGCCACCGGCTCGGACGGTCCGAAGCCCATCACGACGAGGCGCGACTCGTTGACCTTGTTGGCCGACAGCAGCGCGCCGACGGCGACGGCGCGAGCCGCCGAGAGGTCGAGGTTGCCGTGCGGGAACTTCGCCTTGGTTTCAGGCTTCACGATCGGCAGGTCGTCGGTGTGACCGCGCACGTACACGCGGCCGTGCGGACGGCTCTGGATGTCGGCCGCGACTTCGGCGAGCACGCGCTTGCCGTCCGCGGAGACCTCGTCCGAACCGAGCGCGAAGAGCACCGAGTCCTTCACGCGGTAGACGTAGCCGCCATCGACCGCGAACTTGGTCACGTCGCCGGGCGACTGTCCGAGCTCGGCCAGCACGTTGCGCAGACTCGCGAGGCGCGCGTCGAGTTCGTCGGACGAGAACGAAGCGTCGACGGGATTCGAATCGGAGGCCTCGAGCTGCGCGCGCAGCCGGCGGTTCTCGTCTTCGGCGTCCGACAGACGACGCTCGAGCTCGATGGTGCGATTCTGGTAGTGCTTGGCGCTCAACTGCGAATCGTCGTAACGCTCCTGGGTCACGCACGACGAGAGGAGCAACACCGCGACACAGCTCGCCGAGGCGAGCAGGCGGCGCGGGGACGGACGGAAGAAGTCGGAAGCGTTCATCGGGGAAACGGAATTCGAGGCGCGGACTACGGCGGGAGGGATCCGGCGCCACGCGCGCTCTTGCGACCTGTCGGCGACGGCCTCGCTCACGTCGCTGTCGGCCGCTGCGCGGCGCGTGGAGAACCAGCTCTTCCGAGGGGCCTGTGCGCGACTCGAAATCTTCGAGCGGCGCAGCGGCGCGCAGGAAAAGCAGAAGGCGTCAGCGTAGGAATCCACTCGAGTGGAAACCAGCGCGACGCCTTCGCAGGACAGCAGATTTTCGGCGCGCGAGGCGCGCTGAACGCGAGTCTCAGACCTTCACGAACCAGCCGGCGATGCCCTTGGCGAGGTTGGTGGCGACACCGCGCGAGAGCGCTAGCGCCAACGGCAACCCGAGCACCAGCACCACGAAGGTGAGCATCATCGCCGCGCGCGCGGCGCCGCCTTCGTACGGCTCGGCGAGTTCCGTGCGCGCGCTGGCGCCAGCGCCGACGAGCTCCGGCTCTTCGTCTTCGACCGGCTCTTCCTCAGCGACCTCGGCGACCTCCTCGACCGACTCTTCGAGGATCGTGTCCGCCTCGGGGATCTCCTCGGTGGCCATCCCGGCGTCGAGGTCCGTGTCGTCCTCGAACACCAGCTCCTCGGCCGCCTGCGCGCCCAGGTCGACGACTTCCCCGCCCGAGAGCTCGGAGCGCAGGTCGTCGACGTCCTTGCGTCGGAGCTTGACCGTCTCGCCGTCGCGGAAGGCGCGGATCTCGCCCTCGGACACCAGGCGCTTGAGCTCTTCTTCCTTCAGGCGCAGCTCGCGCAGCGCTTCCTCGAAGCTCAAAAACTCCTTCTCGGCCACTGTAGGTTGACTCCTGTGCGGGTGGGACGGTTCGCGTCGGGGGACGCGGTGGACATCGGGTAGTTCGGAGACGGCCCTCGCGGGCGAACGCGCGCGGCGCGCTCGGACGAGCGGGGGTGAGAGTGTAGCGGGCGATCGCGGGGCGCGTGAGCGCGCTGCGGAGCGGATGTGGCGCCGGGCGCGGCGCCTGGTCCCGCCCGGCGGCGGCGCGGAACGCTCAGGGACGCTTGGGGGGCTGACCGTCGGTGTTGAGGTCCGGACCGTTCGTGGAGTCGGCGGCCTCTCCGCCGATCAGGCCGCGCTTCTTGAACTCCTCGAGCACCGACGCGTAGGTGTACTGCGACTTGTCGTTGTAGCCGTTGAGCTCGACGTCCAGTTCGATGCGCCGAGCGCCGACGAAGCGCACGCCCTGGTTCGCGCCGGTGGAGGTCGCCTGGTACACGCACAGCCGCAGGGTCTGGGTGTCGATCAGGTACAGCACCGACGAGCCCGTCACGTCCACGCCCGTGACCGCGATCATGCGCTGATTGGAGTTGGCCGTCGCGGCGCCGCCGAGCGCGGGCAGCGCCGGGAGCTGCGAGGCCGAGGTGTTCTGCGGCGCGCGCGCGGCCCAGCCGACCGCGGCCAGCGCGACACCGACGACGAGCACTCCCGAGGCGCCGAGGGAGTTGGGAAACGACAGGGACGAGGTCTTCATGGCGAGGATCTGGGGAACGGCGTCACTCGAGGCGACTCCCCGGCGCGGCGCGCGGGGGGCTCAGCGGCGGCGCGCTGTCTGGGGCGGATCCTACCCCGCGCCCCGGCCGGGTTGCGCGCCCCAGTCGATTCGGCAGCCGCTCACCAGCGCATCAGCTCGCCGGAGATCTCCTCCACGAGGTCCTTGAGGGTGACCAGCCCCAGCGGCCGCGCCGGATCGCCGACCAGCGCCGCGCGCTGGCCGGTTTGCTTCAGCTTGGTCAGCGCCCGGTCGAGCGGCGTGTCGGGCGCGAGTTCGAGCAGCGGGCGCAGGTGCGTGGCCGCGCTCACTTCGCCCCCCGCTCCCAGGACCTCGAGCTGGTGCACGTAGCCCTTGACCACACCGCGCGCGTCGACCACCGGCAGGCGCGAGTAAGGCGACACGCCGAGTTGCTGGCGAAGCTCCGCCGCGCTCGCCGTCAGCCGCGCGCACTCGACGGAGCGCCAGGGCACCATGACGCGCTCGACGCGGACGCTGCGCAGGTCGAGGACGTTGCGCGCCAGGCGCTCGACGTGCGGCGAGAACTCGCTCTCGCGCTCGCGCAACAGATCGATGACTGCCTCGCGTCCCTTCACACGCGCGAGTTCGCCCGAGTCGAAGCCCAGGAGGCGCGCCACGCCGCCGGTCAGCGCCTGCAGCGGGAAGGCGAGCGGCGCCAGGACGATGCGCGAGACGTAGATGAACGGCGCGCACCAGGTCGAGAGCACGTTGGGCCGGCGGCGGAACAGGTCCTTGGGCAGGAGTTCGCCGAACAGCAGCATCGGCGGCGTGAGCACGAGCGCGATCACGAGCTCGAGCCACCTCGGACCGATGCCCAGCGGCGCGAGAGCCAGGTCCGTCAGCACCGTGGCCGTCTGGTGCGTCACGTTGTTGGCGACCAGCAGCGTCGCGAGCAGCCACGACTCGCGCGTCACGAGGCTGCGCAGCATGCGCGCCGCACGGCCGCCGCTGTCGGCCTCCGCGTCGAGCTGCGTGCGCGAGAGCGAGTACATGCCGATCTCGGCCCCCGAGCACAGCGCAGAGAGGAACACGACCAGCCCCACGCCGATCAGCGGCAGCAGCACGCTCACGCCTCCACCTCCTCGGCGGCGACGACGCGCACCAGAACGCGGGCGACGCGGCGGCGGCGGGTCGCGAGCACCTCGAACTCGAGCGGACCGCTCGTGACGCGATCGCCCGCGCGCGGGATGCGCCCGAGCAGCGCCGAGACCAAACCGCCGAGCGTTTCGAACTCGCGCGGCGCCACGCGCAGTCCGAACAGTTCGTTCCACTCGCGGATCGAGAGCGCCCCGTCGACCTCGAAGGCGCCGTCGGGTCTGCGCACGAGCGAGCTGGCCGCGCGCTCGCCCTCCACGCGCAGGTCCCCCACCAACTCCTCGAAGATCGCCTCCACCGTGATCAGTCCGGCGGTGCCGCCCCACTCGTCGACGACCACGGCCTGAGCGACGCCACGCTCACGCAGGAACTGCAACGTGTGCAGCGCGCTCGAAACCTCGGGCACGAAGTGGCACGGCTCGAGCAACTTGGCGAGCGGCGTCTGCGGCTGGACCAAGAGCGAGCGCACGCGCACGCGACCGGCGACGTTGTCCGGCGCGCCGTCGACCACCACGATCCACGGCGCCTTCTGTTCGAGCGCGGTGCGAGTGACGGCCTCGAGGTCGTCGCCGCTGAGATCGACCAGCAGCATCTCGACGCGCGGGGTCATGATCTCGCGCACGCGGATGTCCTCGAGTTCGACCAGACCCGAGAGGATCGAGGCCTCGCTCTCGAGCAGCACGCCTTGGCGCGCGCTGCGCTCGAGCGCCAGCGCCAGCGCATCGCTCGTCACGCCATCTTCGCGCCGTCCCGCAGGTCCGAGCGCGCGGTAGATCCACTCCAGCGCCACGTCCGCCGCGCGGCGCGCCGGCGCCATCGCCGCGACGAACACGGCCAGCGGCGGCGCCAGGGTGCGCGCGACTCCGACGCGCGCTCGCAGCGCCAGCGTCTTGGGCAGCACCTCGCCGAAGATCACGACGGCGGCGAGCACGGCCAGGTTGCCGATCCAGCGCTGCAGCGGATCGAGCCCGGCCAGCCAACTGCCCGCGAAGGCGAAGAACAGCAGGTTGACCACCAGGTTGCCGAGCAGGATGCCCACGAGCAGCGCGCGCGGGTGTTCGAGGAGTCGTTGTGCGGCGTGACCGGCGTGCGGCTCGTCGCGCGACGAGAGGCTGAACAGCGCGGTCTCCGATGCGCTGAAGCAACCGGACAAGACAAGCAACCCGACGAGGATCAGCGGCTCGTAGCTCATGACGCCGAACCGTGGGTCGCGGAACTCGAGTGTCGCTCGGGCAGCCAGGCTCGCACGTGGAAGCCGGCGCCTGGGGCGCTGTCCAGCTCGAGCCTTCCACCGTGACCGGTGACGACGTTGTGCACCAGCGCGAGACCCAATCCGGTGCCGCGCCCGACTTCCTTGGTCGTGTAGAACAGATCGAGCACGCGGCCGAGCTCACTGCGCTCCACGCCGGGCCCGTTGTCGTGGACCTCGAGGACCGCGCACGCACCCAGCGCGGGATCGCGATCGCGCCGCAGCACGACGCGCACCCGTTTGGTTGGCGCATCGCTCTCCTCGAGCGCGTCGAGCGCGTTCACCAGCAGGTTGAGCACCGCCTGCGCGATCTCGTGCGCGTGCCCGTCGATCGGCGCCAGGTCGGCGAAGCGCTCGGGCGTCGCCGGGTCGAACGGATCGAAGGCCGGCCCGTCGACGCTCGCTGCGATGTGCAGCTCCACGCCGCTCTTGTTCGCGCGGTGCCGAATGAGCCCGAGCGCGTCGAACGCCGGGCCCCACAGGATCACCGGCCCCAGTCGCGCCTGACGCGGCGTGAAGCGCAACAGCTTCCCGACCGTGTCGCGGATGCGCTCGAGCCCAGAGGTGAGCAGCGCCAGGTACTGCGCGCGCTTGGCCGGCGGAAGATCGTCGCGCTGCAGCCGTTCGACCGCGTTGAGCAGCCCGCCGAGCGGGTTGTTGATCTCGTGGGCGATGCCTGCGGCGAGTTCGCCGGTCGCGGCCAGACGGCGCTGAGTCATGGCGGCTGCCTCCGCCGCTCGCGCCTGCTCGGTCGCGACGCGCACCTCGTGCTGGAGGCGCGTGTTGAACCCGCGCACGTCCTCGACCATCGCGTTGAAGGTGTCCGTCAACGCGCCGAGCTCGTCGTCGTTCGCCCGCTCGACGCGCACCTCCAGATCGCCAGCGGCGACGCGCCGAGCGGCTCGAGTGAGCCTCGAAACCGGATCGAGCACGTCGCGCCTCAACGCGAAGAACAGGACGGCGGCGATGGCCGCGGTGGTCGTGCCGAGCAGCACGACGAACATCAGCGCCAACTGTCGCGTGCGGCGCGCATCGGGAGCGATGCGGTACCAGCAGGCGCCCCACACGCCGCCAGGCGTGTCGATCGGAACGACGCGGCCGCCCGCGATGTCGTCCACGACGTCGCCCGTGCGGATGGCGTGCTCCATCTGCCGGTAGATCAAGCTCGCGTCGAAGCGCGCGTCGCGTCGCGCCGCGCCGAGGGGGTTGAGCGCGATGCCCTCCGGGGCGATGCCGCCTCCCGGCTGCGCCACCAGGTTGTCGTCGAGCACGAGCGCGTCCTCGAACGCCGGCCAGCCCGACCAGCGGAGCAGCGGCGCGGTGTTCAAGCCGCCCTGCGGCTGGATCAAGCTGCGCAGAGTGCTGACCAACTCGCCGCCGCGCTCGACCGCTTCAGCGCGGCGCGTGCGAGCGAGGTTGTCGCCGAACAGTGCGAACTCGATGCCCACGGCGGCGCCGTGGATCGCGACGATCCACACCAGCGTGCGTTGGCGGAGCGAGAGCGGCATCGGGAGTCGGGACGCGCCTCGCGGCGCGGCGCCAGCGCGCCGGCGGCGAGCGGTCCCTGGACGATACGGTCGAGGCGCGCCGCCGAAAAATCAGCCTGCGCCCGAGAGCTGGCTCATGATCGCCATCAGCGGCATGAACAGCGCGACCACGATGAAACCCACGACGACCGCCATGAAGATCAGGATCGCGGGCTCGATGATCTTGAACAGGCTGTCGATGCGACGGTCGACGGCGACGTCGTAGGCGTCGGCCACCTTCAGCAACATCTTGTCGAGCTCGCCGGTCGCTTCGCCGACGTCGACCATGTTCACGACCAGGTCGTCGAACGCGCCGCTCTCCCCCATCGGACGAGCAATGCCCTCGCCCTCGCGCACGGTCTTGCGGATCTGCTCGACGCCGTCGACCAGCACCGCGTTGGCGGTCGTGTCGCGCACGATCGCGAGCGCATCGAGGTGCGGCACGCCCGACTCGATCAGAGTGCCGAAGGTGCGCGAGAAGCCCGCGATCATCGACTTTTGGATCACCGGGCCGAGCGCGGGAGAGCGCAGCATCAACTTGTGGATGCGGTAGCGGTACGCGCCGCCGCGACGCATCAGCATGATGTGCAGGAGCACCAGCGCGATCGGGGTCCCGAAGACCAGATACCAGTACTCGACCACGACGCGCGAAGTGTCGAGCAGCACGCGCGTGATCTGCGGCAGCTCGGCCCCGAACGAGTCGAAGATCTCCTCGAACTTGGGGATCACGAACACGATCACCGCCGAGACGACGCTGACCGCGACGAGCGCCACCACCGCGGGGTAGATCAACGCGCCCTGGATCTTGGCGCGGATCGCGGCGGCCTTCTCGCGGAAGGCCGCGAGGCGCAGCAGGATGCGGTCGAGCACACCGCCCGCCTCGCCGGCGCGCACCATCGAGGAGTACAGGCGATCGAAGCTGGCGGGGTGCTTGGCCATCGACTCCGACAGCGTCCCGCCGGCGGAAACGTCTTCGACCAAGGCTTGCAGCACGCCCTTGAACGGCCCCGGCCGCGTCTGCCCCTCGAGGATCGTCAGCGCCTTCACGATCGGGATGCCCGCGCCCGTGAGCGTGGCGAGCTGCGTCGTGAACTCGGTGACGAGCTGCGACGGCACGCGACCGCGGCTCGCTCCGGACCGCGGCGCCGGACCTTGATCGCCGTCGGCGCGGACCGGCGCCTGGGAAGTTCGTTGAAGTCGCTTGGCCATGCCGTGTGGGAGCGCGGATTCCGAGTGGAGCGCGGGTGCGAGGTGGAGAGACCTTAGTGGCTGACGGATCGCGCGGGAAGCGCGCAGCGGCGCGCAACGGATGCGCTCGGACCGACATCGGAGGCGCCAGTGCGCCGCTTGTGAGTTGCGCGCCTCACGCCATCGTCTCGCGCAAGACTTCCTCGACCGTCGTGCGTCCCTCGGTGACGGCCTGCAAACCGCTCTCGCGCAAGGTGCGCATGCCGGCGCCGATCGCGGCCGCCCGCAGCTCCGACGTGGAGCCGCCCGCCAGCACGATCTTGCGCAGTGCGTCGCTCATCATCAGCACCTCATAGATGCCGACGCGTCCGCGGTAGCCGGTGTGGTGACAGTCGTCGCAGCCCTTGCCGTAGTAGAACGTCGAGCCGCGCAAGCGCTCGCCTTCGGGGCCCAGTTCGCGGAGCAGGTCGTCGTCGGGCTGGAAGGACTGCTTGCATCCGGCGCAGACGCGACGCACCAGGCGCTGTGCGACGACGGCTTCGAGCGTCGCCGTGATCATGAACGGCTCGACGCCGATGTCGACCAGACGCGTGACCGCGCTCGGCGCGTCGTTGGTGTGCAGCGTCGAGAGCACCGTGTGTCCGGTGAGCGAGGCTTCCACCGCGGTGGCCGCCGTCTCGCGATCGCGGATCTCTCCCACCAGGATCTTGTCCGGGTCCTGGCGCAACATCGTGCGCAGCACCTTGGCGTAGCTGACGCCGATCTCTTCGTTGATCGGCACCTGCACGATGCCGTCGATGTCGTACTC
>CALKYE010000242.1 GCA_938003765.1 uncultured Planctomycetia bacterium | reverse complement strand
GGCTCGATCGCGTGATCCGCTAGCCGCAAGCTGAGCGCGAACATCCCCGCGCCCCCAAACACTCGTCCGTCCCTCTCCGCCCCTCGGCCCCTCGACAAACCGCAGCTCTTCCACCAGGAGACGCTCCATGAGCGACAAGCGCGACTACTACGAAGTGCTCGGCGTGGAGAAAGGCGCCAGCGCGGACGACATCAAGAAGGCGTACCGCAAGCTGGCGCTGAAGCACCACCCCGACCGCAACCCGGGGGACAAGGAAGCCGAGGCGCGCTTCAAGGAAGCGGCCGAGGCCTACGACGTGCTGGGCGACGAAACCAAGCGTCGCAACTACGACCAGTTCGGACACCGCGCCTTCGACGCCGGCGGCTTCCAGGGCCAGCGCTTCGAGAACATGGAAGACATCTTCGCCGCCTTCGGCGATGTCTTCGGCGGGAGCGTGTTCGGCGACCTGTTCGGCGGAGCGCGGCGCGGCCGCGGCGGCCCGCAGCGTGGGCGCGACCTCAAGATCGTGCTCGACCTGACGCTCGAGGAGATCGATCAAGGCGTCGAGCGCACGGTGGTGTTGAAGCGCCAGGACACCTGCAAGACCTGCACGGGAACTGGAGCGAAGCCCGGGACTTCTCGCATCACCTGCGCGACTTGCAGCGGCCGCGGTCAGGTGCACCGCAGCCAGGGCTTCTTCGCGATGGTCACGCCCTGTCCGCGCTGCCAGGGCGCCGGTCAGGTCGTCGAGTCGCCCTGCGCCACCTGTCGCGGCGCCGGCGCGGAGACGGTCAAGGCCGAGATCCCGATCCGCATCCCGCCCGGCGTCGAAGAGGGCGTGCGCTTGCGCGTCACCGGCGAAGGCGACGCGGGCGAGCCCAACGCTCCGCGCGGCGACCTGTACGTGGTGATCCGCGAAGCCGAGCACAAGATCTTCCAGCGCAGCGGCGCGGACGTGCTGACCGAGATCCCGGTCTCCTTCGCGCAGATGGCGCTGGGCGACACGGTGGAGATTCCGACCTTGCGCGGTCGCGCCGAGATGACGATCCCGGCCGGCACGCAGAGCGGCAAGGTCTTGCGCTTGCGCGGACAGGGCCTGCCGGTGCTCGAGGGCCGCGGCCGCGGCGACCAGCTCGTGCGCGTGTTCGTCGAGGTGCCCAAGAAGCTCACCGATCGACAGCGCGAACTGTTGAGCGAGTTCGCCGAGCTCGAACGCAAGGGCTCGGGCAACCGCTCGTTCTTCGAGAAGATCGTCAACTACTTCAGCTGAACGCAGCGCCAGCGAGCCACGCCATGACCGCCAACGACCAGCAAGCCGACACCACTCCCCAGAACTCGACCTCGAGCTCCGCTTCGAACGCCGCCGAAGGCGCCGCCTCGAACTCGAGCGACTCCGGCGCAGAAGCGTGGCGCGCTGAGCGCGACGAGCTGCTCGCGCAACTGGCGCGCGCCCGCGCCGACTACCAGAACCTGCGCAAACGCACGCAGCTCGACATCGACAACGCGGTGCGCCGTTCGCTCGAGAACCTCCTGCAGAACCTGTTCGTGGTGGTCGACAACCTCGACCTCGCGCTCAAGACCGAAGCCCGCAGCGAGGACGCGCGACAACTGGCCCACGGTGTCGAACTGACGCGCCGACAGTTCCTCCACGCGCTCTCGCAAGAGGGCGCTGCGCCCATCCCCGACAGCGTCGAGTTCGACCCGAAGCTGCACGAGGCCGTGACCACGGTGCAGAGCGCTGACCACGCGCCCGGCGCGGTCGTCGACGTGCTGCGCCGTGGTTGGACCTGGCGCGGCACGGTGTTGCGCGCGTCGCACGTCCGCGTGGCCGCGGCGGCGCCGAAGCAAGCTCCAGCCAACAACGAAACAACGCCGCCGACCCAGCCTGAGTAGCCCGCGGACCGCAGAGGCTCACGAGGATCAACATGCCGACCTACGACTACGTGTGCAGCGCGTGCAAGGCGCGCGTCGAGTACTTCCAGTCGATGACCGAGAAGCCCAAGCGCAAGTGCCCCAAGTGCGGCGCGTCGAAGCTCGTGCGGCAGATCGGCGCCGGCGCGGGGATCCTGTTCAAGGGCTCGGGCTTCTACCAGACCGACTACCGCAGCTCGTCGTACTCGCAGGCCGCGGCCGCTGATTCGAAGGCGGCGAGCTCGAGCTCGGACAGCGCGAGCTGCGCCGGCGACACCAAGTCGTGCGCCGCGAACGGCGGGCCCTGCGCGCAGCCGGCCCCCGCTCCGAGCAAGTCCAATCCGAGCAAGTCGAAGAAGTCCAAGAGCTGAGCGCGCGACGCGTCAGTTCGAGCTGAGGAACAGCTCCTCGACCAGGCGCGCGATGGCGTCGGTGTCGTTGGCGCCGATCACGCGGTCAGCCGCGGCCATCGCATCGGGATAGGCGTTGCCCATCGCAACGCCCAGACCCGCGGCGCGCATCATCGGAACGTCGTTGCCGGCGTCACCGACTGCGACCACGCGCGCCGGATCGACGCCGTGCTCTTCTTGGAGCCAGCGCAGCGCCTCCGCCTTGCCCTTGCAGGGCGGATGGATGTCCGCCACGAGCATGCGGCTCGTGCGGTGGTGCGGGAGGCATGCCAGCGGGAAGTGCGTGGTGTAGAGCGGTTGCGCGATCGCGCGCTCGATCTGCGCCGCGAACTCGTCGGAGGTCGCGTGCGACTGCGAGAAGAAGGTCACGCGCAACGCGCGACGCTCGAGCAGTTCGCTCGGCGTCACGTGAACCAGGCCGAGCATGTCCTTGAGCGCGCTCGACTCGTGCTCGTCGCGCGGCTGCGTGACGTACTTCGCGCCGGCGCACATGACCACGGTCATGTAGCCGCCCGAGGCGCCGAACTCGACGGCGCGCGCGAGCGTGCGCTCCGAGAGCACGCGCTCCTCGATCAGACGGCCGGCGCGCGGGCACCACACTCCGGCGCCGTTGAACACCACCGCGGGGTGCTCGATCCCCAACTGGGCGAGCACGGGCAGCGTGGCAAGTTCGGATCGACCGGTGGCGACCATCACGCGCACACCGCGCGCGGCGGCCTCGCGCAGCGTCGCCAGCGTGCGCGGATGGATCGTGTCCTGCTCGTCGAGCAGCGTGCCGTCGAGGTCGAGCAGGATCGCGTCGTAGTTGCGTTGGCCCATGGGAGACCGCTCATTGTGCGCGGCGCGCGACCACGCGCCAGAGTGGATCTCCCCCCCGCGAACGACCGCGCTCGCGCCGCCGACTCCCGCGCGAAGTTCTGAGGAGGAAGCGCGCTTCGGCGATCGAACCGTCGCGCGCCGCACACTTCCGCCTCGATCGTTCGCGAGCCCCGTGGAGTCGGAGTCCCGCCGCCGCTGCGGTGAGAGCGCTGCGCTAGCACAGCGCTGCGCAGCGCTCTTCGCCGGCGAGTCGGTTCAGGGCAGGTCGAAGCGCACCGGCGTGGTCTCGCCCGCGCGGATCTCGACGACCTGCTCGAGCGGCGCGGTGGCGCCGCCGCTCGAGGGCCCCACCTGCCGAGCGGTGATCCGCCACGAGCCCGGCGCCATCCCGTCGAGCGTGGTCTTGCCGCTGTCCTGGATGAAGCCCGTCTTGCGATCCGAACCGGGCGACGCGCCGCCGTCGGGCGTGGCCGTGATCAGCACCATCTGGGCCGGCGATCCGTCGGCCCTGAAGGCGCTCACTTCGGCCTGGCCCGCCTGCTTCATCACCAGCTCGACGCCGCGCTCGATCTCGTTCTCGGCGAGTTCGAGCGGGCCCGAGCGCGCAGGCTGCAAGCCCTTGCCCTCGGAGCGGACGACGAGCTTGACGCCGGTGACGACGCCGCGCAGCGAGAAGCGGCCGTCGCCGTCGCTGAACACCTCCGGTCCGGAGTCGTCGCCGCCGAGCATGGCCGTGCCGCCGGATTCGGTCGCGAACACCATGCGCACGCGCTGCGTCGACTGAGCGCCCGCATCCTCGCGCTCGGCCCAAACGCGCGCGCCGGAGACCGGTTCGCCGGCGCCGTCCAGCACGCGGCCTTCGATGATGGCGAGCGAGAGGTCGACGTCCTGCTGCACGTCGCGCTCGCCCACGCGCACCGACAACTCGGTCGGCATCGCGCGCGAGGGATGAGTCACGCTGAGCGTGTAGTCGCCGGGCGCGACGCCCGTGATCTGGTACTCGCCGCGGCTGTCGGTGCGTGCGCGCAGCGCATCGCCGAACGGCAGCGCGGGCATGCGCGGCGCGCCGGCGGCCGGCTTCTTGGTCAAGCTCAGGTTCGCGCCCGCGAGCGCCTGCCCCGCCTCGCGCACTCGCCCGAGCACTGCGACCTGGAGCGGCGCCTGGAGCGTGAGCTCGTGGCTCTCGCCGTCGCGCACGACCAGCTCCACCCAATCCTCGTCCTGCTCGCCAGCGCCAGCGAACACGATCATCGCCCCGCCGCCGATGGCGCCGCTCTGGCGCTTCGCCGGACGGAACTCGTGCAACCCCGCCGCGAGCCGCTCGAACCGTGCGACGCCGTTCGCGTCCGTAACGGCGGAGTTGCTCGCGCTGGGCCCGATCATCAGCGCTTCGCCGCTGTCCGGCCCAGCTTCGCGACGCTCGATCTGCCGCCCGGCGAGCGGCGCGCCGCTGGCGTCGAGGAGCTTCACGAGCGCGGTGGCGCCCTGACGCAGACGCAACGTCTGCTCATCGCCGCTCGCGCTGCACACGAACGGAGCGCCGCGTTGGGGAGCGAAGGACGCGTGGGACACGCGCAACTCACAGCGCTCGCCCTCGAAGCTGGTCAAGCGCACCTCGCCGTTCTCGTCGGTTCGAGCCGTGCGCGAGTCGTCTCCGCCGAGCTCGAACTCCTCGCCGTGCTCGCCGTCGTCCTCGCCCGAGCGGATGGCGATCGAGCGCGAAACCGTGAAGGGACCGCCGCTGGCCGGCTCGCGCACCTTGCTGAGCGTCACGCGCGCTCCGCGCACGGGCTCGCCCGTGGCGTCATCGAGCACGCTGACGCGCACGACCGGCGTCGGCGTGAGTTCGATCACGCCCAGGTCCACTTCGGCGCCTTCGGAGAGCACGATGTCGTCGCGCGACCAGGTCTGATAGCCGACCGCCTCGACTTGCACCGTGAGACGATCGTCGGGGTTGCGAGGACGGAGCTTGCCCGCCCGCACGCGACCGTCGGGGTAGTGACCGCGGGCCTGGCCGGGGCCGGGCTCGATCGGCATGGGGAACTCGACGCCGGCCTTCACGTCGAGCTTTTCGATCGGCTCGCGCGTGCGCGCATCGATGACCTGGAAGGCGACGCTCGACTCGGGGCGGTACGCGAGCTCCACACCGCTCGCGCCCGAGCGCGCCTCGACGCGCGCCGAGAGTTGCGAACCGAAGAACTCGCCCGCCGCGCGTTCGGCGCGCTTGAGCGAGAGCACGTAGTCCGTGTCACGGCGCAGTCCGCGCACTTGAAACGAGCCGTCCGCGGCGACGTTCGCGCTGCGCGCTTCTCCGCCTTGCGGAGCGGCGCCGGAAGAGAAATCGAAGTCGAGGTCGAAGCCGCCCGACCCCGCGCGCTTGGGCGCCGCGCGCACGACCAGCTCACCGGCCACACCCGGGGGCGCACCCACTACGCGTCCGGAGATGGCGGCGCCGTCGTCGAGCACGACCGTCACTGACTCCACGACCTGTCCGGCTCGTTCGACGGTGACCTGAGCGAACTGATCGGGATGTTCCTCGTGCCAGACGCGGAGCTTGAACGAACCGACCGGCAGGGTGTCGACCCGGAACGAGCCCGCGGCGTCGGTCTGCGTCAACTCCACGCTCGGAGTCAGACCGCCGCCGTCGATGAACACCAGCGCGCCCGGTCCGGCCTCGAGCACGCGGCGCACATGGGCCCCCGCCACGGCCGCGCCGCGTTGGTCGACGACGCGACCGCTCAGAACGCCGCCGGCCTCGAGCGTGATCACGCCCATGTCGTGGCTCGCGCCAGCCGGCACCACGACGTCCGTCGTGTCGAACGGCGCGTACTTCGCTGCGCGCACGGCCACGCGCTGCGGCCCGCTCGAAACGCCCGGGAAGCGGAAGCGACCCTGCGCGTCCGTCTTCACGTCCGTGCTTCTTCCGCCAGCCAATCGCTCGCCGAGCGCTTCGATCGGCGCCGCGAAGCCCAGTCCACCCGAAGCAGAAACGTGCACCGTCGCGCCCGCTACCGGCGCGCCCGCGACGTTGAGGACCTGGCCCGTGAGCTCCGCCTGCGGAGTCGCAGCCGCCGGACTCGAAGCGCCACGCTTCGCGGGAGCAGCCTCGATCTCCGTGCGCTCCACGCCCGCGCCGCTGTCCGGCGCCGCAGCGACCTCGGGAGCGTCGACCGGCTCGACAGCAGCGACGCTCGACTCCGTCGGAGCACTGCTCGCGGCGCGGCCGGATGCGGCGCCGGCGGAGGCGCGCTCGCCCTCCGCTGTGAAGAGGAAGATGCCACCGACCACGAGGGCGACGAGCGCCACGACGAGCGGCAAGAGCACGCGAGGGGACATGCGGAACTCCGATGGGAGTAGAGGGGCCTGTGGGGAGCGCGGTCGATCGCGGGATCGCTCGAGCTGGGGAGCGCAGGCCTACGCAACGACCTCGGTAGGAGTTGGGCGTTCGCGCAGCGTTTCGAACCAGCGACGCCAACGTGGCACGCCCTTTACGTCGCCGAGCTTGCCAGACCTTACCCAGCGCTGTGTCATGGTGCGAAGTCGACTCGAGCGCGAGCCTGGCGGCCTCGCTCTCAACTGGCGAGCGCGGTGGCGCGACTCGCAGACTCGCTCGCATCCTCGGCAGGCAGCTCGCACGCCCGTGGCTGCAGCCGGACCTCGCTAACACCATCGGAGCCTCGACAACGATGCATCTGCACACGACCTTGCTGCTCTCGTTCCGGCGCCTGCGCAACATCGATGTGCGCGCCCCCTTGCTGGCGCTAGCGGCGACGACCTTCGCGCTCGGCGGTCAACCGCTGATGGCGCAGAGCCCGCCCAAGATCAGCGGGCTGTACGAGGACAAGGTCGGCCTGGGTTTCACCATCAAGGCCCCCGACTGGGGCTTCGTGCCGGCGCAGTCGCACGAGGTCAACACCATCGGCAAGTACTCCAACGGGCGCGAGAACACGATCCGCAATCCGCGCAACGGCCAGCCCTTGGAAGAGGCGCGCATCGAGCTGCTCAAGTTCGACCGCCGCGCCAAGCCCGACGACGCGGAGAAGGACCGCCCGCGCATCACCGGCGCGGCCAACTTCGCTGAGTACGCCAAGGCGCAGCTCGCGGACTGGAAGGAGACCGGGCGCAAGGAGCTCAAGAACGTCGACGGCATGACCGTGACGCGCGTGCTCTACGAGCGCATCGAAGGCTCGAAGGAAGACGGCATCGCGCTCGGGCTCGTCGCGTACGTCTACCCGGTCAGCGAGGACCTCGACATCGCCATGCTCGGCCTGGGCCTGGGCGACAAGAAGTGGAACAAGTGGGAGGGCATCTACGACCAGATCGGGAAGAGCTTCAAACGCGTGGCGCTCGACACGAAGAAGCTCCCCAGCGGTCCGCGCAGCAACTCCATTCGCGACGTCAAGCGCTTCGAACTCGAGAAGCAAGTCGCCGCGAATCCGGGCTGGGCGCTGTTCGAGTCACCCAACTACTTCGTCGTGACCTCGAAGACCGACGACAAGAAGTTCATCGACGAGCTGATGGAGCGACTCGAAGCGATCCGCGAGGTCTACGAGGAGATCTATCCCGTCTCGCTGGTGAAGGAGTTGCGCCTGCTCGTCAAGGAACGAGAGAACACCGGCGGCAAGCCCGAAGCCTCGGAAGACGCGCCCGCGCCGGACGGCAAGACGGTCGCAACCACCATCGATCCGATGGAGATGAGCAAGTGCAGCGTGGTGCGCATCTGCAAGGACAAGGACGAGTACCACAGCTACGGCGGGCCAGGCGGATCCGCGGGTTACTGGAGTTCGTTCCACCAGGAACTGGTGATCTACGACGACCAGGGCGGCGGCGGTCGGCGCAACACTTGGGCGACGCTCAACCACGAAGCGTTCCACCAGTACATCTTCTACTTCCTCGGGAACTTCGCTCCGCACAGCTGGTACAACGAGGGCAACGGCGACTTCTTCTCCGGCTATCAGATCAGCAATCGCAAGTTCAAGTTGCGCCCCTTCGATTGGCGCCTCGGGCTGATCAAGGAGAACATCCAGAAGAGCGACAAAGACCCGGAGACGGGCGTCGTGCCGCTCAAGGAAATCGTGCGCTGGACGCAGGCTCAGTACTACGGCGGAAGCAAGTACGGAACCGACGGCGGCGACCACTACGCGCAAGGCTGGTCGTTCATCTACTTCCTCCGCACGGGCGCAGGCGCGGCGAAGGACTGGGACCCCGCGTACGAGAAGATCCTCGACACCTACCTGCGCACGCTCGTTGAAACCGACGACCTGGACAAGGCCGTCGACACGGCCTTCGCCGGGATCGACTTCGCCAAGCTCGAAGCCGCTTGGAAGGCCTACACCAAGAGTCTGTGACGCGCATTTCGCCTCGCGCTCCCGCACCATCCCTTCGGAGAGTCTCGTTGAAGCTCGTCAGCCCCCTCGCGCGCGCCGCCGCCGCGCTGCTCGCCCTCACTTCGCTCGCGCAGGCCGCCTTCGACCGCGTGATCACGCACGACAACCGCATCCTCGAGTGCCGCAAGGCGCGCGAAGAGGGCGGGAACTACCGGCTCGAGTTCGAGCACGGCGTGATCACGCTCGCCAAGGACAAGGTCAAGGCGGTCGAGATCCAGGGCGACATGTCGGACTACGTCCCCAAGGACGAGGACGAGCGCCAGAAGCTCGCGCAGGGCTACGTCAAGTACCGGGGTCGCTGGATGAGCAAGCCCGCGTACGAGGACGAACTCGTCAAGGCCGCCGCGGCCTCCAAGGCGCGCGCCGACGAGATCGCAGCGCACTCGGAGTGGCACAGCGCCTGGACGAAGGAGACCAAGCACTTCGTGGTGAAGTCGAACACCTCGCCCGAGCTGCTGAACTACTACTGCGAGCTGCTCGAGACCTACTACGACCTGATGGACGAGCGCTTCAAGATCAAGCTCAGTCCGACGCTCGGTCGCACGAAGATGGACGTCCACATCTACAAGAGCCGCGACGAGTTCATGAAGATCGCCAAGCCCGACAGTCCGAGCGTGCTGGGCTACTTCAACCGCGGCGAGAAGCCGCCGGTCCTGACGTTCTTCCACAGCTACAGCGAGCCGAGCCAGACCGAGTGGGTCGCGCTGCACGAGTGCACGCACTTGCTCACTTACATGATCGAGCCGCAGTACTACCCGCAGATCTGGCTCAACGAGGCCGTGGCGGACTACTTCGGCTCGTCGGAGATCACGCGCGACGCGAAGGGCAAGCTGCACATCAAGCCCGGCTCGATGCAAGCCGACCGCCTGCTCACCGTGCAGAACGCGATGAAGGACGGCAACGACACCAAGCTCGACAAGCTGTTCGATCTGTCGCGCGACGAGTTCGACGGCTTCCAGTACGCGCACGCCTGGGCCTTCGTGTACTTCCTCAACGAGTCCAGCCCCAAGTACCAGAAGGGCTTCAACAAGTTCTTCAAGGACCTCTACACGATCGCCAAGGGCATCGAGTACGAGGTGGTGCCCGTCTCCGCGGCCTTCGACAAGAGCGGCACCGCCAAGCAAGCCTCGGCGGCGGAGATCCGGCGCGTGGTTCTCGCGGCGCTGGGGGTCAAGGACCTCGCCGCGCTCGAGAAAGAGTGGAAGACGTGGATCGGCGCCATCAAGCTCGAGAAGCCCGAGCAGCTCTTCAAGCGCGCCTACACCACCGTCGCCTACGGACGCCTGTACGAGATCGTGGACGGCAAGTTCGACCGGGAGAAGACGCAGGCGAACGCGGAGCAGGCGCTCGCGGATCTCGACAAGGCGATCGCCGCCGGGCTGATCGAAGCGCGCGCGCACTGGGCCAAGAGCAAGGTGCTCGAACTGCTGGGACGCGACGACGAGGCGCGGCAGGCGCTGCAGGAGGCGCTGGAGATCGACCCGCTCAACGGCAAGTTCCACTGGGCGATGGGCCAGATGCTGTACTCGGACTTCGCGGGCTTCAGCGACGAAGACAGCGGGATCAGCTTCACGAGCGACTCGGATCGCGAGCTCAAGAAGCCCTCGGAGGAAGCGGCCAAACACTTCGGCCTCGCGACGGAGTTGGCCCCCGACAACGAGACCTACCGGCGCCAGTTCGAGAAGATGATGGCTGGCTCCTGAGCGCTCGCCGCTCGCTCGCCCGCGGGAGGCGCCTGGCTCCGCGCGAGCGCGCAACTGAGGTTTGCGCGGGCGCTGGACGATAGGCTCAGGCGCCCCACCGCGCCCCGATGCCCATGTCCCGTCTGCTCTGCATTCTCGCGCTGCTCTTCGCCGCCATCGCGCCCGCTTGCCGCGGCACTCGCATGGTGGCCGACCCGGTGATCGAAGTGCGCGGCGCCGACGGCGCGAGCGAACTTGGAGTCTCCACCGACCACGGCCTGGTGTTCCTCGGTCGCACGGCGCGCTCGGGCCCGGTTCAAGTCACCGCCTGGTTCGGCGACGGTCCCAGCGTCGAGTTCACCGTCGTCGAGCCGCTCGGCGCCGGACTCTTCACCGCCGAGCCGCAGATCAAGCTCCCGCGCGTGCCGATGTCGTTCACGACTCCCGCGCCGGGGCAGACGCTGCGCCTGCTCGGCCGCCGCGGGAACGATCGCTGGAGCGCCGACGTCCGCGTGCGCAGCGTCGACGGCGTCAGCGGGATCCTGGTGGACATTCCGCCCGAGATCGAGAAGTACGACGGGCAGGTCGGCGCCGGCCTCTACCTCGTCGGCGAGCGCGAGCACGAATTGACGCTGGTCGGCCTGGTGACGGGCATCGTCGAGATCTCCAGCCCGGAAGGCGCGAGTCAGCGCTACCTCGCGGCGCTCGGGCCCGACCACCTGTGGCGCCTCGTGACCTACAAGCGCGACTTCCCGCGCCAGCGCAAGTACATCTACCGCGCCGACGTGATGTGAGCGCGATCGGCGCCGCCCACCGGGGGCGCCCACTGCGGCCAGGCGTCCGCCGTCGCGCGTCGCTCTTCGCCGTCGCGCCGACGCAGCACCCGTCGCGTCACGAAGTTGTAGAGCGGCTTCGCGCTCTTGCGCCACACGAGCGCCACTCCGCTGCGCGCCGGCGGACGCGGCGGCGAAGCGAGCAACTCCGCGGGAGGAGCGACGTTCGCGTCGACGACACGCGCGTAGCGCAAGTAGCGCCGCCGGTGCTTGGCGACGTGCCGCAAGTCGTCGAGCGCGCGTCGAGCGAGCGAGCTCGAGCCCGCCGCATGCACGCTGGCGAGCTGGAAGTCGATCAAGCCCGGACGACCGTCCGCGCGCACGATGATGTTCTGCTCCTTGTGGAGGTCGTTGTGCGCCACTCCGCGCGCGTGCAGCAGCGCCACGAGTTCCTCCAGCCGTTCGAAGAAGTCGATCGGCAGGTGAGTGCAACGGTGCAACGGCTCGCCGTCGAGGTGCGTGCGCTCGAGCACTTCGGCGCCGCCGGCGGACTCGACCAGTTGCGGCACGCCCGCCAGCCCGGCGCAGCGCGCCAGCGCGTGACGCTCGCGCGCGAGCAGGCGGCGCGCGACCAGCGCCGAGGCCGGAATCGATCCGCCGCAGGCGACGCGGCGCACGAGCAGTTGTCCGTCGCGCCGGACCAGCTCCACTCGTCCGAGCGCGTCGCGCTTGAGCACCTTCTCGACTCGTCCGTCCATCTCGTCCTGCCGCTCACGATAGCGCGATCCAGCTCTCGCCCGCGGCGCGCTCGCGCG
>CALKYE010000241.1 GCA_938003765.1 uncultured Planctomycetia bacterium | reverse complement strand
CCCGCACGTCGAATCGCGCATCGAGTCGAGCCCAGAGTCGAGCCCAGAGTCGAGCCCAGAGTCGAGCGCCGCGTCGCGCATCGCGTCGTTGCGTCGAGTCCGGAGTCGGACCCGCGAACTCGCGTTGAGCCCGCATCGCGCGAACCATCGGAAGCAGAGTCGCGCCGTCGCCTGCCGAAGGCTTGAGCACAGCATCCGCCCGCCGAGCAGCGCGCGATGCGGACGCAGTCCGCTGACGCGTCGAGCGTGGTCGAGCGCGTTCGAGGGGCGACGCAAACGCAATGGAACGAAGCTCGCGGCCGTGACTCCACAGCGCAGCGTTCTTCCCACTCCTTCGCGGCCCACGCATGAGACCGGTCGGCCACAACCGTCGATCCCTCGCACGAGACTCCCCGATCCGCATCACGGTGATGACGCTTTCGCGCGCGAGCATCCGGCCCCTTCGCATCCCACAACGCGGTGCGTGACTCCTCCGCCTTCCGCCTCGCCCGCGAGAAGCGCCCTCTCCACATCCGCGCTTGCGGCGCCCCGCGCGACGTGCATGCATCCCGCAGTTGCCGCAGCAACGCCACGACGCTCGCCCCAAGAGCTTCGTTCCACAGTGCGCACCTCCCCTCGCGCCCGAACTCCTCCACCGCTGCATGACGCGTGTGGACTGGAGCTAGGCCTCTGCGGTCGCAGCAATTCGCGAGAATCCCGCTCGCACACCGCTGCCCGAACACCACCGCCCACACGATGCGACGCCGACACGGACCTCCGTGAACCGCGCAGTCCTCGCTCCGGCGCAGTCGATGTTCTCCACGCACGCGCCCTCGCCACGACCTGCGACTACGATGCGCGCATGAGCACGACGCACCTGCCGTACCCGATCGGAACACCGCTGACGCCCTGGGGCCCCGCAGAGAAGACACGCTGGCGAGCTTCGGTGACGAAGAGCCGCAGCTACGCCGACGACGTGGTGAAGCGCATCGAACTACTGCGCGCGCGCTTCGACGTGGTGCAGTACGGAACGTTGGAGTACGGCGCCGACGGCAAGTTCCCGCTCTTCGCGCTCAAGAGCCGCGCGTGGAACGACGCGCTGCCCATCGCGATGGTGACCGGCGGTGTCCACGGTTACGAGACGAGCGGCGTGCACGGCGCCCTGCGCTTCGCCGAGCGCGATGCGGCGGCGTTCGCGGGCCGGCTCAACCTGATCGTCGCGCCGTGCGTGAGCCCTTGGGGCTATGAACGCATCCAGCGTTGGAACGCGGAGGCTGTGGACCCGAACCGCTCGTTCGTCACGAACAGCCCCGCGAGCGAAGCACGCCTGCTGATGGAGTTCATCGCGCCCCTGCGCGGCCGTTTCCTCGCGCACCTCGACCTGCACGAGACGACTGACTCCGACGAGTCCGAGTTCCGCCCGGCGCTCGCCGCGCGCGACGGCAAGCCCTTCGAGCCCGGCGTGATCCCCGACGGCTTCTACCTCGTCGACGACAGCGCCAATCCGCAGCCCGGCTTCCACAGCGCGATCATCGAAGCCGTCGCCGCCGTGACGCACATCGCCGAGCCTGACGACAACGGCCAGATCATCGGCGAGCCGCTGAAGTCGCGTGGCGTGATCCACTACGACGTGCGCTCGGTCGGCCTGTGCGCGAGCCTGACCGGCGCGCGCTTCACCACGACGACCGAGGTCTACCCCGACAGCCCGCGCGCGACGCCCGAGCAGTGCAACGAGGCGCAGGCCGCGGCCGTGCGCGCGGGGCTCGAGTTCGCGTTGCAGCAGCTTCACGCGTAGCGCAAGAGCGGGGCGTCGCGTTGCGCAGATACGCGCATTGCCTCGCGCTCGCCGGCGAGCGATAACCAGCGCATGTCGCCCAAGCCCAAGTCCGCGCGCTCGTTCGCTTCGAAGCCCAAGTCCTCAGCGTCGTCGAGGTCTGCGACCAAGCCGTCGTCCAAGTCGAAGTCGAAGGCCAAGCCGAACGCGGTCGCGAAACCTGCGCTGCGGCCGATCTGCTTCGTCGTGATGCCCTACGGGACGCGCGACACCGGCGTCGCCAAGAAGGGCGTGCCGTCGAAGGTCGACTTCAACGCGCTGTACGAGCACGTCCTGCAGCCCGCGATCGAGAACGAAGGCTACATCGCGGTGCGCGCCGATCACGAACTCAGCCCGCTGATCGTGGTCGACATGCTCGAGCGACTCACGTTGTCGGATCTCGTCCTCGCCGACCTCACGCTGCAGAACGGCAACGTCTACTACGAGATCGGCGTGCGGCACGCGACCGACAAGCACAACTGCGTGCTCGTCGCCGCCGACTGGGCCCAGCCGTTGTTCGATCTGGCGCAGCTTCGCCAGGGTCGATATCCGTTGCCGGCGGGCGCGCTCGGCGCGAAGGAGTACGCGAGGGCGCGCAAGGCGGTCGAGCGCGCGATCGCCAAGTACGCCCTCGCGCACTCGCCTGTGCACCAGGCCCGCGAAGCAGCGCGTGCGCTCCCGCAGGCAAGCGTGTTCAAGGACATCGTCCTCCAACTCGCCGCGCTTCAGGCGCAGATCCGCGCGCTCGCTCACGTGACCGACAAGGCCATCCTGCGCGCCCAGGTCGAGCAACTGATCGTCACGCACTGCGGCGCGCGTGGTCTGGTCGCAGCCTCCGACGCAGCCGCGCTCGAGCTCCTGCACGCCGTTCGCGACCGGCTCGAGTTCACCGACGTGCTCGCGTACATCGCGCGACTGCCCAAGCGCCTCGCTGACCTGACCTACGTGCGCGAACAGCGTTGCCTCGCGCAGTCCAAGACCGGCGACCACCTGGGCGCCATCGCGGGCCTCGACGCGCTCATCGCGACGAACGGCGATACGGCGGAGCGGCGCGGACTGATCGGCGGCTGTTTCAAGCGTCTCTACGACGCCTCCGAGAAGTCAGGCAAGCCGCACGCGCAACATCTCGATCGCGCCATCGAGCACTACGAGCGCGGCATGCTGCTCGACCTCAACTCGTACTACCCGGGCAACAACCTCCCGCGCCTCTACCGCCAGCGCGGCGCGAGCGGCGACCTCGAGCGCGCCGTCTCCGTCGCCCACTCCGTCGCCGCTGCCTGTCAACGTGCGATGCAGTTCACGCCGAGCGACGAATGGTTGCGCCCGACTCTGCTCGGCGCCGCCTTCGACGCCGCCGACGTGCCGCTCGCGCGCGAGCTCGCCGCAAAGGTGCGCGCGGAAGGCCCGGCCGCGTGGAAGCTCGACACGACGCTCAAGGACTGCGAGCGCAGCGCGAAGCTCTGCGCCGACAAGCCGACGCGCCGGCAGTTGCTCGAACTCGTCGAGGAGCTGCGCAAGTTGCTCGTCTAGTAGCGCGCTTCGTCGCGCTGCGCGGATCGTGCGCATCTCGACTTCGGGCTAGTTCGCTCGCGCGGCGACGAATAGCCGCGCGCGTGGCAGCTCGCGGCTTCACTTACTGCTCAACGCGCATCCACCGGCCCGGTCGGCAGCGGTGGCGAAGTGGTGAAGTCAATCCGTGGTGACGGACCTGGCGGGGCGGAAGCCGACGCCGTCCCACCGTTCGTAGCGCTCGTGCATTCCTCGATTCGCAGAGCGCGCATGCTCGGCGGAATTCGCGTACCCCCCGCCCCGAATGGCACGGCCTTGCACAGCCTCGTCCACCCACGCACTCCCGTTGTCGGGTGCATCCTCGTAGGTGTCGTGCCAACCGTCTTCTGTCCACTCCCACACGTTGCCGTGCATGTCGAGAAGGCCCCACCGGTTCGCAGGCTTCTCGCCAACTGCGTGAACACGAGCCCCGCAATTGTCGTCGTACCAACCGACGCGGTCCAAAGCCGTCACCCCGTCGCCTGAGCAGTAAGCCGTCGTCGTGCCTGCCCGGCAGGCGTACTCCCATTCCGCTTCGCTCGGCAATCGGTAGCGCGAACGACCTTCCAGCCGCTCTCGATCGCTCAGCTTCGCGCAGAACTCCCTCGCCTCGTCCCAGCTGATCTTGGTCGCTGGAAGCTGACCGTCGGAGCGGTCAGCACGCCACTCAGATTCCGGTGGGTCTGCCTGCATGACTTCGCGCCACTGCGAACGTGTGACCTCTGTCCTCGCCAGTTCGAAAGCCCCTACTGTGACTTCGTGCTGCGGACGTTCGTCATGCTCCTTCGAGTCCGCGTCGCCCATCAAGAACTTTCCAGCCGGGATTCGGACCATCTGGAGAACCGCTGACGTCGAACCCGTTGTCCCCCGCTCGACGCGCGGCGCGGAATCCACCCCTACTGGCTGCGGCAGTTGACTTCTCTCGTCACTTGCCTCTTTGGGAGCGGCTCCCGTTCGTGAGTAAAGCTCGGCGGCGCCCCAAACGACCGCGACGGACGTTGCCAGCAGCGCAACCCGCATTGGCCAGCTCCCCGTCGGTCTGCGCGGCTCCCGCACGGGAACTGATTGCGGAGGCGCCAGCTCGGACGGAGCGATCGACTCGGCGAGCTCGCCCCATTGGCGCAGCTTCTTCCCGATGAACGCACTCGACGCCGCCTGCCAGTCAGACGGGAGCACGACGGACTGCAAGGACTCGTAGCGCTTGGGTAATGCGGCGGACTCGTCGAGGCGCACGGAGACCACACGCGGTCGCTTGTGCTTGTTGTAAAGGTCGCGCGCGTAGTCGCTCTCCTCCTTGGTCATGCCGTCGATCGGTGCGCCCGTCACGAGTAGGACGAAGATGTCGCAGCGGTCGAGCGCGGCGTAGATCTGGTCAGACCAGGGATGGCCGTCGTCGAGATCGTCCTTGAAGACCGAACACCAGACATCCGCGCCAGCAGCGCGCATCTGCAGTCCGAGGGCGCGCGCGAGATCCGCGTCCTCTCCAGCGAAGCTGATGAAGATCATGCGAGGGAAGGCTCGAGAGGATAGCGAGACTCGACTGCACTCCCCCGCCGCGGCCGGCGAGAGGTCTGCCCGCGCCAGGCCTTCGCTCACTCCCGCTCCGCCGCCGCGATCCACGCGTCGAGCGAATCAGGGTCGTTG
>CALKYE010000240.1 GCA_938003765.1 uncultured Planctomycetia bacterium | reverse complement strand
CTTCGCCGCGTCGGCGAGCGACGCACGCGCTACTGCTGCGCAGCTGCCTCGGACTCCGCGGGACTCTCGCTCGGCGCTGCGTCCAAGCCGGCGCTCGCCGGGCCATCCGCCTCGGGTCCGGCATCGTTGGAGGCCGTGTCGCCGGCGCCACTGTCGCCCGGCATCGCCAGATCGCCTTGCTCGAACACGTCCTGCAGGCGCGAGCGCAACTCGTCGATCTTCTCCGGCGTGAAGTCGAACACGTCGACTTCGTGCAGTTCCTCGCGCCGCGGGCGCGAAACGACCAGCACTTCGCCGCGCGTGCTGCGTCCGACGCGCTCGATCTTCAGGCGCCGCTTGCGCATCAGGATCAAGCACAGGACATAGCGCAACTCGCGCAGGCTCGTCTGCTCGCGGCTGCCCAGCGCGAAGAACAGGCTCTCGAGCGCCTCGAGGTTCAGCGCCAGTCCGCGCGGCTTGTCCGCGGTGTGGCGGGTGCGCCACCAGAACAGGTCGTCGGCGCCGGCGCGACGCTTCCAGCACGCCAGGCAGGCGTCCACCCGAGCGACCGCCTCGCCCTCGACGGCCAGGCTCGAAACGTGCGGCTCGCCCTCGCCAAAGGGCCGCGAGCACTGCGAGCACTGCGCGCCTCGCTTGGTGAATTTCCAGTCGGTCATCGTCGTCGGGAGTGTGCGCGGCGCGCGGGGAGAAGAGCGCCGGATTCTACGGGATTTCCGCGCGTTTCGAGGCGCCTCGCGCGGCGGATCACTCGCCGCGTTCCAAGCGCGCGCGGTTGTCGCGCCACCACGCCCGCCAGGCCGCGATCGAAGGCTGCGGACCCACGCCGCTCAGACGCTCGAGCGCGTGCTGCAGCGCGCGGAACTTGCGCAACTCGGCCTCGTTGGTGGCCTCGTTCAGGGCCGCGATCAGCGCGCCGATGGCCTGCGGATCGGCCAGCTCGGTCAGCGCTCCGGCGGCGGCCTCGACGACAGCCTCGTCGCGATCGGACAGCAGCTTCTCGAGCGCGATGCGCCACGGCGCGGTCTCGACGTCACGCACGCCGCGCGCGCCCAGCGCACGCGCCGCCTGCGCCCGCACGAACCACTCCGCGTCGGCGCTCGCCCGCACCAGAGCGTCTCGCACGCGCGGCTCCTCGCGAGCGCCGTGCGGCATGCGCGCGAGCGCCAAGGCTGCGCGTTGACGCGCGTTGGGCTGCGGCGCAGCGAGCACTTCGAGCAGCGCGGGCAGCGCCGGTCGTCCGATCGCGCCGAGAGTCTGCGCAGCGAGCTCCGCCGCGACGTCGTCGGCGACCTCGAGCGCGGCGGCGAGCGTCGGTGCAGCCGGCGCACCCATGCGCGCGAGTTCGACGCGCGCCCGGTCCCGCGCACGCAGCGCTCGCTCACTGTCGTCTCCGCCCAGCGAGCGGTGCGCGCGCACCAGCTCGAGGAACAGGTTCTCGACCAGGAAGCGCGTGAGCGCCGGATCGTCGAGCGCTTGGGCGCGCGCGCTCTCCCAGGCGTCTCCGCCGGCGCCGTAGGCGCGCAGCAGGTCGCGGTGCGACTGCGGGAGCTGGTCGACCTCGACCACGCGGCCCGTGCCGCTGGAAGTCGACGAACGCTTGGAGGAAGAGCTGCTCGAGCAAGCGCCCAGCGCGAGTCCCGCGAGCAGGAGCCCGACGCCGAGGCGCGGACGGACGACGGTTCGGTTCATGCGCGTCACTTCAACGCGCGCGGGCCCGCTCGCCAATCACCTCGGCGTAGATCTGCGCCATTCGAGCCACATTGGCCGGCATCGTCGGCGGCGCGACGCCGCCCGCGTAGAAGCGGCCCAGCGCCGCGCGGTCGGAGAGCAGGCGCTCGAGCGCGCGGGCGAGCTCGCCGACGTCCCCCGGAGCGAAGGCCGCGCCGCAGGGTCGCTCGCGCACGAACTCCGCCATGCCGCCCAGGTCGCTGACGAGCACCGGCGTGCGCGCTTCGATCGCCTCGATCAGCACCAGCGGCGCGTTCTCCCACCACACGCTGGGCATGACGAGCAGGTCCGCACTCGCCAGCGTGCTCGCGACGCCGTCGCGCGAGAGCACGCCGCTGATGCTCGCGCCGACTTCGCCGGCCGCGGCGTGCAGCGCGCGAACGTAGTCGGGGTAGTGCGCGCCCGAGCCGTACAGCTCGAGCCGCGCGCGCGAGCGCAGCGACTCCGGCAGCCGCCGCCAAGCCTCCACGATCAGGTGCGGCGCCTTGTGCGGCGCAAACGTTCCGAGGAACACCACGCGCAGCGGCTCGTCGCCCGACCCCGCGGGTCGCCGACGCGGATGCGCTGCGAAGCGGTCGCTCTCGGCGCCCATGCGCATCAACTCGACCCGCTCGCGCGGCGTCCCCCACTCGAGCATGCGCTCGTACAGGAACTGCGAGGGCGCGATGAAGCGCGCAACCCAGCGGAGCACGCTCTCGCGCAGCTCCCCATCGCGCCGCGCGAGGAGTTGAGCGAGCTGCGCGCCGTGCGCCGGATCGGCCGCAGCGTCGGACTTCGTCAGCTTCAGCCCGCGCGCCGCGGCCTTCGCGACTCCGGACAGATCGACGCCGGTCGCGCCGCGCACCTGCGCGATCCAGCGGCCGGCGGAGCGCTCGAGCGTGCTCTGGCGGAACTTGAAGCTCGCCATGCACTCGCCGCAGCGCGCGAAGTCGATCGTCGCGCAGTTGGTGCCGTCGGGGTGCAGCCGCTGTCCGAAGCGCGGGCACTGCAGCCAGTAGTCGTGCAGCGTGAACACGACCGGCGCGGCGCGCGCGGCGAGTTCGAGGCAGCCGACGGAGAGGTACATCAGGTGCTGGAAGTGCACGACCTCGGGCCGCAGCGAGTCGAGCACGTTCCCGAGCGCGCGCTCCGCCGGCGCGAAGCGCCAGGTCTGCTCGAACGACGAGTAGTTGAGGTTGTTGACGAGCTCGTGGACGCGCACCCCGTCGTGTTCGCGCACGCGCAGCTCGCCGTCCGGGCGTGCGATGTCCTTCTCGGCGCAGAACACCTCGACCTGGTGTCCGCCGCGGGCTAGCTCGCGCGCCACCTGCGCGGTGTGCTGCTCGACGCCGGCGGTGTGCGCGGGCGGGTAGTTGTGGGCGACGAGCAGGATGCGCATGGAGCCGCGGAAGGCGACGAACCTACCTTCGCCGCGGCCCGGGCGCCGCATTGAATCGAGCGCGCGACGTGCGGCGTCGAACTGCGAAACGCGCAGGCGCGACGGCGAACGCTGCTCGAGATGGCGCCCAGGCCCGCGAGCGTGGCTCGGAGCGCCCGACGCTGCGGGCCGCTCACTCCGCTGTGTTGAAGCCCAGCGCTGCGGTCGCCGCGGAGCGGGCCAGGATTGCCGAGCGCGGACCTCGTCGCGCGCAGCTCAGCGCGTCGGCGGCTTCCACTTGCGCCACAGGCGCTGGTAGGCCTCGAGCCCGTCCTTCCAGCCCTTGCGCCACTGCTCCACCGCCGCGTACGCCTTGCTGGTCTTCTTGGACGCGCCCAGACGCTTCTCGTCGTCGCGCCACTTCGCGAACTGCTCGTCGAGCTCAGAGGGCAGCCACTCGATCAAGTAGCACTGCGCGAGCGCATCGACGAGTTCCTCGTACTTCTTCTCGTCGGCGCGGTCGCTGTACCACACGCTCCTGAGCTTGCGCGCGGCGGCCGCGTGCTTGTCGACGCGCTTGTCGAACTCGAGTTCGGCCGCGAGCGCCTCCACGGCCGGTGCGCCGCGGAAGTCCTCGCGCAACGAGCACAGGTGCCCGAGCCACGCGCCTCCGTCGAGCGCCAGGGCCCGGTTGCGGCCCAGCTCGGTCCGCACGGCGTCGACGTGCGCTTGCGCCTGCTCGTCGAGCAACTTGAGCAACGATTTCGCGCGCGCAGCGATGCGCTCTTCGGCGCCGACCAACGGCGCGGGCCCTTCGCCGATCAGGCGCTGCAACACCGCGCGAGCCGCGCTGAAGCCCACGGTCGTGGTCCACTGGTACTCGTCGGGGTCCTTGGGAGCGAGGATGCGTTCGGCGCAGGCCAGCGCCTGCTCGGCGCGCGGCGTGGTCATGCCTTCGCACCAGTCGAGCTCCTCGCTCGAGCGCACCGCGTTCGGCCAGTGGTTGTAGCGCTCGAGTCGCCGCAACCGCACCAACGGGTAACCCGACTCGACGAGCAGATCGCGCGCGCCGACGCTCTGCACGTACGGCACGACCGGGTCCCGCGTGCCGTGCAGGAACGAGTGCGCGACCTTGTGCGAGGCCTTGCCGACCTTGGTCTGCGCCCATGTGCCGCTGGCGTGCGCGACGACGCCGGCGACTTCGCTGGGACGCTCGCCCGCGTAGTACGCGACGAAGAACCCGCCCTGGCTGTGACCGTAGAGGAACACCTGATCGATCGGCAGCCGCTGGCGCAGCTCGGAGATCACTGCGGCGACGCTCTCGACGTCGTCGCTCTCCCCCATGAACAGGCGCGACTGGCCCGACGGCGTCGGCCCGTCGAGCGACACGACGATGTCGAGCGGCCGGAAACTCGCGGCCGGATGGTTCGCAGGTCCCCAGCGGTGGTCGAGCCCGGTGCCGTGGCAGATCACGGTCAGGTGCACGGGGCGATCGGCGCGCAGGTCGCGCGGCACGCGCCACGCGAGCTTGAGCCCGTTCTTGGCGGTCCACACGAAGTCCTTGTGCGCGGGCGCGTCGACGCTGGGCTCGCGCGCGCTGAGCTCCGCCGCGGACGCCGACGCGCCGAAGCTCGCCACGCACAGCAGCAGGAGCAGACGCAAGAGGAAGCCGCTCACCGGTCCGGATTGTTCGTTCGTGACGAGCATGCTGGGGAAACACCGCCGGACGCCGAAGCGTTGCGGATAGTGAGAATCGCAGGAGCCTACGGCGCCAGGGTGAACTGCAGGCCGCTGCTCACGCGCGTGCCGGTCGGCGCTTGCGGATCGCGCCACCAGGCCTGCGACCACACGAGGCCACCGGCCTGGAACGGCGCGCCGAGCGCCTGCGGGTGCGTCAGCAGGTACGCGTTCCAGTCGAGCAGGAGCTGGCCCTGACACGTGCCCGCGGGGCCGCCCGTCGAAGCGACCGGCGTGCGCTGGATCGGCAGGTTCATGCACAGCCAGCCCGACCCGAACGGCGTCGTGGCGGGCCCCGTCACTCCGTAGAACACGAGCCCGAAGCGCTGCGCGTCGATGGGCTCCGCCACGATCGAGAACGGCGTCGCCAGACTGGCGCTCGGAGTTCCAAGGCCGCTCAGCGTCGGCGAACAGCCCGCGGCCGAAGTGCTGGCCGTGCAGTAGCCGGTCCACTGGCCCGGCTCGCACTCGTCGGGGATTCCATCGCCGTCGGTGTCGTACGACGACCCGCTCGCGATCTCGCACACGTCGCCGAACCCGTCGAAGTCGCAGTCGGCCTGGGTCGGGTTGGGCAGCGCGTCGCAGTTGTCGACGCAGTCGGCGACCCCGTCGCCGTCGCTGTCGAGGTCGCTCACGCCGCAACCGCAAACGCCCGGCGAGGTCTTGTTGGGATCGCTCGGGCAACCGTCGATGCAATCCGCGACGCCATCGCCGTCGCTGTCGACGTCGCTCACGCCGCAACCGCAGGCGCCCGGCGCCAGCTTGTTCGGATCGCTCGGACAGCCGTCGATGCAGTCCGCTGCGCCGTCGCCGTCGCTGTCCACGTCACTCACTCCGCAACCGCAGACGCCGGGCGCGAGCTTGTTCGGATC
>CALKYE010000239.1 GCA_938003765.1 uncultured Planctomycetia bacterium | reverse complement strand
AGCGCGTACTTCGCGCCGAGCACGCCCTCGTGCTCGAGCCCGAAGCAGCGCTCGATCAGCGTCGCGTAGACGCTGCGGAAGTCGGTGGTGTGCGCGAGGTCGCCGGCGTCGAGCTTCTCGAACGAGGGGTGCTTGCCGAACAGACCGCCCTTGATGCGGTGGCCGAGCACGAGCAGCGGCGCCGCGACGCCGTGGTCGGTGCCGCGCGAGCCGTTCTCCGCGACGCGTCGACCGAACTCGCTGAAGACGAGCACGATCGCCGCCTGGCCGCGCTCGGAGCGACCGAGGTCCTCGAGGAACGCGCCGAGCGCGCCGTCGAGCTGGCGCATCAGGTTGTCGTGCCGATTGCGCTGATCGGTGTGCGTGTCGAAGCCCGCGAGCTCGAGCGAGAGCACGCGCGAGCCGATCTCGCTGTTCACCAGCGCCGCCACGTCGCGCAGCGAAGTCGCGAGCGCGTCGTTGCGGGGGTAGTTCACCGGCGACTGGTAGCGCGCCGCCGCACGGCGCACGGCGAGCGACGAGCTGTGCCCGTCGTTCATCACGCGCCGCAGGAACTCGACGCTCGACTCGCCCTCGCGCCGCGTGGGCTTCTCCGGCGCCATTTCATCGCCGTCCGCGGCCGCGCCGCTGGCCTTGGCGTACGCGTCGGTCTCGTGCTCGCCGCCGGCCCAGCGATACGCGGCCGGATTGACGAAGGTCGCAGCGGGGTGCTCGAGCGAGTGCAGCGAGTACGGCACGTTGGCGCCGACGTGCACGACGAGGTTGGGGTTGCTGTCGCCCGCGCAGGCCTTGGCGCACGCGCGTCCGATCCAGCCTTGACCGACTCCGCGCCCGCGCTCGTCGGCTGCGTGCCAGATGTCGAGCGACTGGAAGTGCGAGCGATTGGGCTTGGGATAGCCCACGCCTTCGACGATCGCGACGCGCCCCTGGTCGAAGGCCGCGCGCAAGCGCTTGAGTTCGCCGTTCAAGCCGCGGTAGTCGTCGAGGACCAGCAGCTTGTCCTTCTTGTGCGCGATCGAAGGCCGTGCGCGGTAGTACGCGTCTTCGGCGTAGGGCACGACCGTGCTGAGTCCGTCGTTGCCGCCGGAGAGCTGGAGCACGATCAGCGGACGCTGCGCGCGCTCCTGAGGCAGCAGCGGCGAGCCGAACAGCTTCACAGCTCCGTTGGCGCGCGAGGAGAGCAGGACGCCGGCGCCGAGCGCGCCCAGCGAGAGCAAGTGGCGACGGTCCATCAGCTCACCTGCGCTTCCGGCAACGAGAGGATCAGGTGTGCGAGTCGGCGCAGCACGCCCTCGGCCTTCACTCCGGCGCTGAGCAGCCGGCCGTCGTCGACGTCGAGCTGGCGGCGTTCGTTCTCGAGGAACTCGACCAGCGCCGCGCGGCTCAGCGGCGTGAGCGCCACCGGCAGCAACTCGTCGGCGAGGAAGTCGATGATCTCGCCGTCGCTGGCCAGCCCCACGCGCGAAACGCGAGCGCTGAGGTTGATGCGCGGGTAGTACACCGTGCCGAGCATGCGCTTCATCGCGCTCAGCTCGGGTCCGAGGTCGACCTTCTTGTCGCCGCCCGACGCGGGCTTGGGCGCCATCGAGTCGCCCATCATCCCGCCGTCCATCATCCCCGGCGCGTCGCCGGCCTCGAACGAGTCGTCTTTGAGCACGTCCTCGAGCTTCACGACGCCGAGCAACATGCCGGCCATGTTGCCGCGCGCGAGCAGCGTCGAGGTCGAGATCCACGCCTCGCCTCCGTCCCAGCCCTTCACGTTCGGCGGATCGAACAGACGCTGGCCGAGCTGACCCGCGGCTAACCACAACAGCGGCGGCGGAACCTGCACGCCCAGGCGACGCACGCTGCCGACCATGTACTCGACCGGTCCGGCGATGCGCTCGCCGATCACCTCGGGCGAGTAGAAGCGCTCGTCGAGCAGCAGCTTCTCGAAGAACGGCGCGAGCTCGTACTTGGAGTCCAGGAGGAACTGCGCGTACTCACGCAGGCGCTCCTCGCTCGGCGCGCGGCCTTCGAAGTGCTCCAGCAACTTGCCGGCGACGCGCCGCGGGCACGCGGGATGCGCCAGCACGATGTCGACCAGATCGTCGGCGTCGAAGCGCCCGGTGCGTCCGAGGATCGTCTTCTTGCCGTTGTCGTGCTGGCGCGGCGAGTACAGCGCCTCGCTGCCGCCCTGCGTGCGCCAACCGGTCAGCGCGCGCGCCGCCTCTTTGATGTCCTGCTCGGTGTAGTTGCCCAGCCCCAGCGTGAACAGCTCGAGCAGCTCGCGCGCAAGGTTCTCGTTGGGCTTGTCCTTGCGATTCTGGTTGTTGTCGAGGTACTCGAGCATCGCCGGATCGCGCAGCACCGCGCGCAGCAGCTCGCCGAAGTTCCCGAGCGCGTGGCGCCGGAACAGCTCGTTCTGCCGGATCATCGCCTCGGCGTTGCGCACGTCGCGCATCGAGCTCGTGAAGTAGCCGTGCCAGAACAGCACCATCTTCTCGCGCAGCGGATGCTCGGCCTCGACCATCTGCTCGATCCACCAACCGGCGTACGCGAACAGGAGCTCGCGCTCCTCGCGCCGATAGCGGTCGAGCGCATCGCGACGCTGCTTCTCGCTCAGGCCCTCGAGCTCGCGTCGATCGGGCCGCACGGGCGCGTCGACGAAGAACGGCTCCGCCGGTTCGACGAAGCCGCTCAGGAGCTGGCGGACGAGCTCGGCGCGGCCCAGCCGCAGCGCGGACTCGACCTCCGCGGGACGGGCCCCGAAGCTCGCGCGGTTGAGCAGGTGCTCGGCCTGCGCTGGCGACCACTCGGACGAATGGGGCGCCGCGAGCGCGAGGCTGACCACGAGCGGTGCGATGGAGAAGGCGATCGGCATGGTGGCTCCTTCGTGCGCCTGGGGATGTTCGACGCGATCGAGGGCGGGCTGGAACCCGCGCGCGCCGGCCGCGTTCCGCCCCGAGCCCGCGATCCACGCGCGCCCCTCGGCAGCGACCCCATAGTGCGCCCTCCCGCCGCGGGGCGCGAGGCCTTGGATCCGCCCCGGGCCTCGAGGCGGCGTCGCGCACGGCGTGGCCGGGCCCGAGCCGCGGACGTGCTCGCCGGATTCGACGCGGCGCGATCACCGTCAGGGATCGATCGCTGAGTCCGTCGCACCTGACCACGCGGTCCCAGGCGACGCGTGGTCCTGAGCAGCTCTCGGTGGCGCGCCGATCACCACCTCGAGCCGGCCGTGCCGGCGGGATGGCCGACGCCGTCGAGGCACGCACCGCTCGGATCGCGCGCTCGGTGCGACTCGAGTCGCTGCACGTCGGTCGTCATCTCCGACCGACTTCGGACGGGTCGGACGTCATGGCCCAGCGCGAACGCGCGGACTGCGCGCACTTCGAGCTTCGCAACGCGTCTCGCCGGACTTGCGATCCGGACAGGGCCATGGTCGGCCGACCTATAGTGTCCGCGCTCGCTCCGTCGCCCCTGAGCCATCCCACCCACGCACCGCATGCACGCTCCCGCCCCCGATCTGCGCGCCTTCCTGGCCGAGTTGCGCGCGTCCGGCGAGCTGGTGGAGATCGAGGCGGAGGTCGACCCTGACCTCGAGGCGGCCGAGGTCCACCGACGCGTGATCGCGGCGGGCGGTCCGGCGCTGCTCTTCAAGCGCGTGAAGGGCTGCGACTTCCCGCTGGTCACGAACCTGTTCGGGACGGCGAGCCGCGTCGAGCGCGCGTTCGGCAAGTGGCCGCAGGAACTGATCGCGCAGGTCGCGCGCCTGCCGCACGAGCTCGTGCCGCCCTCGCTCGGGAAGCTGTGGGCCAAACGCTCGCTGTTCGCGTCGCTCGCCAAGGTCGGAATGACGCGCTCGAGCGGCGGACCGATCACCGAAGTCGTCGACACGCCGCCGCGCCTCTCGCGGCTGCCCGCGCTCAAGACCTGGGCGCGCGATGGCGGGCGCTTCGTGACGTTGCCGCTGGTCTACACCGAGCATCCCGAAGGCCTGGGTCCGAACCTGGGCATGTACCGCATCCAGTTGTTCGACGACTCGACCACCGGACTGCACATGCAGATCGGCAAGGGCGGCGGGTTCCACCTGGCGCGCGCGGAAGAGCTCGGTCGAGCGCTGCCGGTCGTGGTGCACGTCGGCGGACCGCCGGCGCTGATCCTCTCGGCGATCGCGCCGCTGCCCGAGAACGTGCCCGAGCTGTTGCTCACGAGCTTGCTGCTCCAGCGGCGCGTGCGACTGGCGACGCATCCGGCGAGCGCGCTGCCGATCGTCGCCGACGCGGAGTTCGCGATCGTCGGAGAGGTGCGGCCGGGCGCGCGACGCGCCGAGGGTCCGTTCGGCGATCACTACGGCTACTACTCGGAGACGCACGACTATCCCGAGCTCAGCGTCAAAGCGCTTTTCCGCCGCAAGGACGCGATCTTCCCGGCCACCGTCGTCGGCAAGCCGCGCCAGGAGGACTTCTTCCTCGGCGACTACCTGCAGGACCTGCTCTCGCCGCTGTTCCCGGTCGTGATGCCGGCCGTCACGCAACTGTGGAGCTACGGTGAGACGGGCTACCACGCGCTGGCGGGCGCGGTCGTGCGCAACCGCTACAAGCGCGAGGCGATGGCGAGCGCGTTCCGCATCCTCGGCGAGGGCCAGCTCGCGCTGACCAAGTTCCTGATCGCCACCGACGGCGCCGTCGACCTGCGCGACTTCAAGGCGACGCTCGAGCACGTCCTCGCGCGCGCCGACTTCCGCACCGACTTGTTCCTGTTCGCGAACTTGTCGATGGACTCGCTCGACTACGCCGGACCGCGGGTCAACGAAGGCTCCAAGGGCGTCTTGCTCGGCCTGGGCGAACCGATCCGGAAGCTGCGCAACGAGTTCAGCGGCGCGCTGCCCGCGGGCTGCACGCGCGCGGAAGTGTTCTGCCACGGCTGCCTGGTCGTCTCGGGACCCGGCTACGCGAGCGAACCCGATGCTCCCGCGCGCATCGCTGCGCATCCGGACTTCGCACACTGGCCGCTGGTGGTGCTCAGCGACGACGCCGAGCGCGCCACGCGCAGCGTGACGAACTTCCTGTGGACGACGTTCACGCGCTTCAACCCCGCGAGCGACCTCACCGCAGCGAAGGTCGAGCTCACGCACAACCACCCGAGCTTCACGCCGCCCGTCGTGATCGACGCGCGCATGAAGCCCTGGTACCCGGTGGAGCTGTTCTGCGACGACGCCACCGCCCGACTCGTCGACCGCCGCTGGAACGACTACTTCCCCGCCCGCAACGTCGCGATGGGCGACAGCGCGCGCGGGCATCTCGACTGAGCGCGGCGCGGAGCACGCACTGAGCTTGGGCGAGCGGCGCGGGAACGCCCGCCAAGCTCGGACGAGTTGTCCGCACGCGCGTCGACTCGGAGGTCGAGCGCGGCCGTGAGCTCAGCGAAGCAGGCCAGTCACAGCCGCTGGCCCTAAGTCGCGCAGCAGCAGTGTCGTCAACCGTGAGCTGACGAGTTCGTCCCGCTCACGGCTGCAGAGTGAACTCCAGACCGTTCGACAGGTTGGTCGTCTTCGGGCTCGGCGGATCGCGGAACCAGGCCTGAACCCAAATGGTGTCGCCGGCGGAGAAGGGTTGCCCCAGCACACCCGGCGAGTTAGCCAAGACGAAGACCGACGCGAAGCTCCGGCGGCCAGACCCAAGATGCTGTCCAAAGTTCATCTGCGGACTCCTGAAGATCACGACATTCCCGCTCGCCCCACCCAGGCTGCGATCTGATGGAGACCGCGCCGCTCCTTCGTCGGGTTCAGCGACGCTCGAAAAACCGCGAACTTGGACGGTCGCAAGGAGGGCGGAGCCTCGGCGCAGGGTGTTCGCCGCTTCTTACGAGGTGCTCCGAGGTGGACGCAGAGGCCCTTGCGCGGAGCAAACCGCCGGCAGGGACTCCAGCCAGCGTGACGCGATCGGGCTCGCCGCCCGAACTACGGCTGCACTCGGAAGCGCAGAGCGTCGGAGCGGTTGGAGTTGAAACTCGACGCGGGATCACGCGACCAGAACTGCGCGAACACCTCGCGGCCCGGCTCGAGCAGCGGGTCTACGCCGCTCTGAACGCGCGCATTGAAGTCGTAGACGTACACACCGCTGCAGTCGTCGCCAGTCGTCGAGCCGCCGGACGACAGCAGCGGCGTGCGTTGCACCGGGGCGTGCACGCACAGGTAGCCGCCCTGGAACGGGATGTCGTGCGGCGCATAGCCGTAGAACAGCAGGCCCGAGCGCTGGTTGAGCTCGTTGGCGCAGGAGATCTCGAACGGCACTGGAGCTGTCGAACTCGCCGTGCCTAGGGCCTCGATCGCGGGCGTGCAGCCCTGAGAGTTCACCTTGGCCGTGCAGTACACGGCGTTCGGCGCGTAGTTCGGATCGAACGGAATCGGTCCGATGTCCGAAACCGAGCCGTCAGGATCGAGCGGGTCGTTCGGATCACCGGCGTCGATGCAGGGCGACGTCGAACGCAGATGGAAGTCGTGGCCCGTGGCGTTTCGAAACAGCGGAGGCAAGGCGATGTTCGTCGTAGGAGCGCTTCCGAAGATGTGATCTACGATGCAGTGCGTGATTTCAAAGTTGGAGTTGGTGTGCGCCCAGTCGTCGACTCTGAATGGCGTCGCGTTGTCGGAAAGGACCGACGACCTGATTACGCCCAGGGGATAGGGAGTCGTCGACACCGGTTGACCGCAGCGAGCCACGACGCAGTGATCGACAAGGCCTCCATCGATGTAGATCCCACGGATCTGCGAATTGCCAAGGACGATGCAGCGCTTGAGTTCTCCGCCCACGAGGAAGACGACCCTGCCGACCGCGCCCCCGGACGGACAGACCAGAGTGAATCCCTCAACTGTCGAACCGTATTGCGCGGTGACGGCGTGCCCGGAATGCCGAATCACCGTGACGAGCGGTCCATCCGTGCTCTTCAAGTGCAGTCTCTTGGGCGACCATATGTAGACGGTCTCCTCATAGACGCCCGGCCGCACGAGAATCGAGTCGTTGAGACCCGTCGTAGGTGCGTCGATTGCGGTCTGAATGCTCTGGTACGGATTCACCGAAGAGCCGTCGCCCGGCCCGGCGGCGCGCACGTCCACGTACCAAGTGTTCTGCGCCGCAGCCGGCGCGACCGCTAGTACCGCCAAGATCAGGTGCTTCATGGGGTCGTTCCTCGCTCGGTCAAGTGTTCCGTCGAGGGCGGAAATGCCGCCGCACCAAGGGCTGGTTCGCAAATCGCCGAGAATTGCCCACGCCGCCGATCGTCGCTGGCAGGTTGGAGGCGGCACGATCGCGCCTAGACTCGGTGCATGGACGTTCGAATCGAACACTGCGTCGTTTGAAACTACCAGCCCCGCGCGCCCAGTTTGGCCGCGGCGATTCGTGAGCAGCATGCGGGGGCGCAGGTGGAGCTGAAGCCCGGCGGACGAGGGGATTTCGTCGTCACGGTCGACGGCCGGAAGGTGTGGGACAAGCGCGAGCACGGCGACGCGCTCGCCGAGGAACAGCGCTGCTCGGCGAGCCTCGCCCAGCGAACTGAACTCGGGCCTCGGCCCGGGCTACTTCTGACCGCGCAAGAAGCGGCGCACGTAGCGGCCCGTGGTCTCCAGGCCCTTCACGCCGCCCTCCAGCACGTCGACCATCGACGGGTCGAGGTCCGGGCGCTCGAAGGTCTCTTCGCCGAGTTGCTCGGGGAACACGACCAGGAAGCCGTTGGCGGTGAAGTAGCGGCCGAGCTGGCGCGGCAGCTTGTCCATCAGCGGGTCGTAGCTCAGCGAGTTGGGGCGCGCGGCCACCACTACGAGCAAGTCGTCTCCGCCGAGGTCGCGTCCGATGATCAGGAAGTCGTCCCAGTCGTCGAGGATCTCGAACGTCGCTTCGTGAAGGCCGGCCTTCTCGCACAGCGTCCGCAGCGGTTGCAGCGTCGCCGCCGGGCCGTGGAAGCTCAGCATCGCGCCGGTTTGCTGCCCCAGAGCCTTCACGCGCTCGAACCAGCGCACGAAGCCGGCCTCGAACTCTGCGCGCATCGGCACGACGACGAGGATGCGTTTGATCGTGCCCAGGGGCTGCAGCGGGCCGTAGACGTACACCGACTTGTGGCTGCGCTCGAGCACCGACGCGGTGAGCGGGCCGAACATCGCCGACGCTTGCCAGCCTTCGCGCGTCAGCCCCATCACGACGTCGGTGATGTTGTGCTCGCGCAGACTGAAGTTCAGTCCGCTGGCGACGTTCAGATCGTGGCGAACGATCGGTTCGACGACGTTGTCGCTGGCGGCGGCGAATTTGACGGCCTGCTCGAGCAGTTTGCGGCCGTGCGCTCCGTCCTGGGTGCGCTGCTCGTCTACGACGTGGAGCGCGTAGATGCGCTCGCGGGACTTCTTGGGCTTGAACGAGACCGCCAGGTCGATGAACGGCTCGATGTTCTCGGCCTCGGCGAGTGAGACGAGGATGCGCGCGGTGCTGTCGTCGTCGCCCGCGCCTTCCTTGCGCTCGGTCTCGAGCACCGCCATGCGGCCGCCGGCGCGCGCGACGACGAACGAACTGATCGTGCAGGTGATCAGGATCATCACGATCGTGCCGCTCAGCACCTGCTCGCCGATCAGCCGCACCGGCGTGCCGTCGGGGAGCGTCTCAACGATCGTCCGGTAACCGACCAACGACGCGGCCAGCGCTGCGCCGACGCGCGCGTTCGACAGGCCGAACATCATCAGGAACTCGTCGCGCGTGAAGCCGAAGGCGAGCTTGGCGAACCAGGCCGGCGCGAGCTTGGTCAGCGTCGCGACCACCGTCATCACGAGGGCGACGTTGATCGTGTCGACGTTCTGGATGAACACCCGGAAGTCGACCAGCATGCCCACCCCGATCAGGAAGAACGGGATGAACAGCGCGTTGCCGACGAACTCGACGCGGTTCATCAGCGGCGACGTGCGCGGGATCAGGCGGTTGAGCGCCACGCCGGCGGCGAACGCGCCGATGATCGGCTCGACCCCGGCGAGCTCGGCGAGGAACGCCGAGAGGAACACCAGGCCCAGCACGAAGATGTACTGCGAGATGCTGTCGCTCTCGTTCTTGAAGAACCAGCGCGCGAGCAGCGGGAAGAGCCCCATCACCACGGCTGCGAACACCGCGAGCGACACGCCCAGTCGGATCCAGAACGACTGGTCGAGCTCGCCCTTCACCGAGTCGACCACCACCGCGAGCACGAGCAGAGCGAGCGTGTCGGCGATGATCGTGCCGCCGACCGTGATGTTGACGGAGCGGTTCTTGGTCAGGCCGAAGCGACTCGCGATCGGATAGGCGATCAGCGTGTGCGAGGCGAACATCGACGCGACGAGCAGCGCCGTGTTGAGGCTGAAGTCGAGGACGTAAACGCCCGCCAAGGCGCCGGCGCCCATCGGAATCAGGAACGTCAACAGGCCGAACACCAGGCTCCGGTACTTGTTCTTCCGGAACTCCTGCATGTCGATCTCGAGGCCTGCCAGGAACATGATGTACAGCAGGCCGACGGTGCCGAAGAGCACGATCGACGCATCACGCGACAGCACCTGGAAGCCGTTCGGTCCGATGACCGCGCCGGCGATGATGAGACCGATGATCGGCGGAATGCGCAGCCGATTCAGGACCAGCGGGCCGAACAGGATGATGAAGAGCACCAGTGCGAAGATCAGCACCGGGTTCTCCAGCGGGAGCTTGAACGATTCGGCTACGCCGTGCATGCGGGGCTTCCCGAGCAGCAGCTGCGCAGGATCGCGTTCCTGGTTTCAGGGGCGCGCCGAGCGAGTTCGGCGCAGGTCGTACAGATCGGGCGGGTCATGAACGCGGTGTCGGCTCGGCCGGCGGCGCATCGTAGCCATCGAGGTGGCCTCGATGGGGTTCCGTCGGCTCCGCTCGCCAATCCAGGGGCTACGCTGGATTCGTCGGCCTCGCGCCGAAGGGAGGATCGCTGATGAATCGCAAGGATCTGACGACGCTCGCGCTGCGACTGATCGGTGTCTACGGGCTCGTCGTGGCGCTGCAATACGTGGTGTTCGCCGCCATCGTGAAATTCGGCGCGCGTGACTTGCCTGACAGCGCGCAGAACCTCGAGCCCTACACGCTCTCGAGCGCCGTCGCGTGGGGAATCGCCGCACTGGTCCTGTTGCCAGGCGCCAGCCGCATCGCGGCGTGGTGGTCGCGCTCGAGCGAATCGACGCCCGCCAGCTCGGCGCTCTCCGCCGACGCGCGCGCGATCCGGCGGGTCGCGTTCCAACTGCTCGGCGCCTACGTGCTCACCTACACGCTGCCCGGCCTGGCTTCTCGCGTTCCGGCGCTGCTCGACAGACTCGGCCAAGGCGAGTTCGACGCTGCGTTCTGGCGCTCGATCGAGCTCGCGCTGCTGTTCCACGACTTCGTCGGCGCGGCGATCGGCATGTACCTGCTCTTCGGCGCCCGCGGCCTGGGCGAGTTGGTCGAACGCGCCCGCGGCGTCGGACTGCAGAGCGAAGAGAAGGCCTGGAGGACCCCGCGCGCGTGAAGAGCAGACTGCGCTTCACCTGATCGGGCCTTCACGAACAAATCGAATTCGATTCCTCCACTGCGGGTTCGTCGCTGGCGACAGCGTTTCTACCCAGACGAACCCGAGCAGAGGGGACAGGAATCGATGGACAACCAAGTTCGGCTGCGCGCGATGTGCGCGCGAGCCGCGACGTTCGTGGCCTTCGCGGCCGCAGCGTCGGTGGCGCAGGCTCAGACGCGCGTGCAGATCCTTCACGCGTCCGATCTCGAAGGTGGTGTGAACGCGATCGGCGACGCGCCGCGCTTCGCGGCCGTGGTGCAGGGGCTCGAGAATGACGCGGCAGCGGCGAGCGTGCCGTCGATCCTGCTCTCGGCCGGCGACAACTACATCCCCGGTCCCTTCTTCTCGGCCGCGGGCGACACCTCGATCCGCACCGCCCTGCGCAACTCGCTCGGGCTGACGCAGGTGCGCGAGCGCGAGGGCCGCGTGGACGTGGCCATCATGAACATCCTCGGGCTCGACGCTTCGGCGCTGGGCAATCACGAGTTCGATCCGGGCACGACGGCGCTGCGCGAGATCATCGGGCCGGACATCCGCGACTCGAACAACGACGGGATCCTCGACGATGCGCGCTGGTTCGGCGTCGACTTCCCCTACCTGAGCTCGAACCTCGACTTCAGCGGCGACGCGAGCCTCGCGGGCCTGGTGGAGCCGGGAATCGCGCTGAGCACCAGCTTCCGCGGTCTGCCGTCGGACCTCGCGGCTGCGGCGGCGAGGAAGAAGCTCGCCAGCGCCACGATCGTCGAGCGCAACGGCGAGCGCTTCGGCGTCGTCGGCGCGACCACGCCGCTGCTCGCCACGATCTCGTCGCCCGGCGCGACGACGGTCAAGAACCCGGGCGCGGGCACGAACAACATGGCGCAGCTCGCGTCGATCCTGCAGCCGGTGATCGACTCCGTGCTCGCGCAAGGCGTCGACAAGGTGATCCTCGTCTCGCACCTGCAGCAGATCGCGCTCGAGCAACAGCTCGTGCCGCTGCTGCGCGGAGTCGACATCGCCATCGCGGGCGGCTCGGACACGCTGCTCGCGGACGGAACGGACGTGCTGCGCCCCGGCGACGTCGCGCAGGGCCCCTATCCGATCGTCGCGACGAACCTCGACGGCGATCCGGCGCTGATCGTCAGCACGGACGGCCAGTACAGCTACGTCGGCCGGCTCGTGGTGGACTTCGACGCGTTCGGTCGCGTCGTGCCCGCGAGCGTCAACGCCGCCGAGAGCGGCGCCTTCGCGGCCGACGACAGCGGGGTCGTCGCCGTGTGGGGCAACCTCGTCGATCCGTTCCTGCCCGGAACCAAGGCCGCGCGCGTCCAGGACCTCACGAGCGCCGTGCAAGCCGTCGTGACCGCCAAGGACGGCAATGTGTTCGGCAACAGCGACGTGTTCCTCGAAGGCAGGCGCGCGTTCGTGCGCACCGAGGAAACCAACCTCGGCAACCTCAGCGCCGACGCCAACCTGTTCATCGCGCAGCAGGCCGACCCGGCGGTGCTCGTGTCGCTCAAGAACGGCGGCGGCATCCGCGACTTCATCGGCTCGATCAACGGAACCACGGGTCAGCTGCTGCCGACGCAGGCCAACCCGCTCTCGGGCAAGCTCGCGACCGAAGTGTCGCAGCTCGACATCGAGAACACGCTGCGCTTCAACAACGGGCTGTCGCTGCTCACGCTGACTGCGGCCGAGATGCTCCAGGTGCTCGAGCACGCCGTCGCGGGGACGGGCCCCGGCGCCACGCCCGGTCAGTTCCCGCAGATCGGCGGCATGTCGTTCAGCTACGACGCGACGCAGCCGGTGGGCTCGCGCATCAAGAGCGCTGCGATCAAGGACTGGGACGGCGCGACGCTCGACGTGCTCAAGCAAGACGGCGTCGCGCAGGGCGACCCCGACCGCGACATCCGCGTCGTCACGCTGAACTTCCTCGCCAGCGGCGGCGACGGCTATCCGTTCCCCGCGCTCGGTGAGAACCGGGTCGACCTCGTGATCCCCGGTCCGGGTCTCACGGGCGCCGCGCTGTTCGCGAGCGATGGCAGCGAGCAGGACGCGATCGCCGAGTTCTTCGCCGCCGTGCATCCGGACACGGCCGCTGCGTACAACGCGCGCGAGCTGCCCAAGGCGCAGGACGCGCGCATCCAGGATTCGGCAGCGCGCACGGACTCCGCAGCGTTCCCGCCGCTCGCGCCGACGGGCGCCGCGAAGCTGAGCCTGATCGGTCGCTACGACAGCGGTCTGGGCGAAGGCGCAGCGGAGATCCCGGCGTTCGACTCGATCAGCCGCCGCATGTTCGTCGTGAACGCGGAGACCGCCACGGTCGACATCGTCGACCTGGCGGATCCGTCGCAGCCGCTGTTCGTCGGCGCCATCGACATCGACGCGCTGTTCAGCACGGCGAGCGCGAGCGCCTCGCCCAACAGCGTCGCAGTCTCCAACGGCCTCGTCGCCGTCGCGGTCGAGCTCGTCGCCGCGGGCGGCGCCCAGCAGAGCGGAGTGCTCGCGTTCTTCGACGCGCAGGGCTCGCTCATCGAGCACGCCGCGGCCGGCGCGCTGCCTGACATGGTCACGTTCTCGCCCAACGGGCTGTGGGCGCTCTCGGCCAACGAAGGCGAGCCGAGCGCGGACTACTCGTTCGATCCCGAGGGCTCGATCACGATCGTCAACACGCTGCGCGTGCGGCTGCAGCTCGCGCTGCCGCAACTCGCCCATCTGTTCCCGCTGCGCCCCGGCGACGTCCGTCAGGTCGGCTTCGCGGGACTCAACGGCCAGAAGGCGGCGCTGCAGGCGGCGGGCGTGCGGATCTACGGGCCCAACGCGACCGTCGCGCAGGACCTCGAGCCCGAGTACGTCGCGGTCAGCGCCGACTCGAAGTTCGCCTACGTCACGCTGCAGGAGAACAACGCCGTCGCGGTGCTCAACATCCGCGCGGGCCAACTGCTGCGCGTCTCGCCGCTGGGCTTCAAGGACTGGATGCTCACGGGCCTCGACGCGAGCGACCGCGACAACTCGATCCAGGTCAAGCCCTGGCCCGTGTTCGGCATGCGCCAACCGGACGCCATCGCCGCCGTGAACCAGGCCGGCATGACGTTCCTCATCACCGCCAACGAAGGTGATGCGCGCGACTACGACACGTTCGCGGAGGAGGAGCGCGTGAAGGACCTCACGCTCGATCCGAGCGCCTTCCCCAACGCGGCGACGCTGCGACTGGACGGCAACCTCGGACGACTGACGGTCACGAGCGCGCTCGGCGACACGGACAACGACGGCGACTACGACGAGCTCTACACGCTCGGCGGCCGCTCGTTCTCGGTGCTGCGCGTCAATCCGGACCAGACTGTGACCGTGGTCTACGACAGCGGGTCGGAGTTCGAGCAGATCACCGCCTCGCTCGACTCGGCCAACTTCAACGGCTTCCCGTTCGACACGCGCTCGGACAACAAGGGCCCCGAACCCGAAGGTCTGGCGCTGGGCGTGGTCAACGGCCGCACCTACGCGTTCATCGGCCTCGAGCGCATCGGCGGCGTGATGGTGTACGACGTGACGGTGGCGACGACGCCCCGCTTCGTTCAGTACCTCAACACGCGCGCGGTCGTGAACGGCGCGCAGGTCGGCGACCTCGCCCCCGAAGGTCTGGTGTTCGTGCCGGCGAGCCAGAGCCCGAACGGCCAGGCGCTGCTCCTCGTCGCGCACGAGGTCAGCGGCACGGTCGCGATCTTCGAGATGCGTTGATCCCGCGCGCGCCGGGCCCTGCGCTCGACGCGCGTCGACTCGTTGCGCACCGGATCGCTGCGCAGCGCACTTTGCAGGCGGCGTCGCTCGCGCGGCGTCGCCTGCTGTGCTTTCGCAGCCGCTGTCAGCGCTGCGCCCGCGCCGCCTTCGATTCGCGGTACAGACGGTTGCGCGCCACGTCGTAGATCCCGGCGAGCTCGCTCTGCGCGACGCTGAAGTGCTGCGCGACGCGGCGCAGGAAGTCCTGTTCAGCGCGCGGCACGCGGCCGTCCGCCATCGCGAGCAGGCACAGCTCGGTCAGCCACTCGACCGCCTGCTCCCGCTCGCGCGGCTGCGGCGCCGGCAGTTCCTGTACGGGCATCGCGAGCAGCGCTTCGACGTGCTCGCGCCGGTCGCCCAGCCGCTCCGCCAGCGACTCGATCGCGCGACGTTCGCTCTCGTCGACCTCGCCATCGGAGCGCGCGGCGGCGACGACCCACGCCAGCAGGCCGGCGCGCGAAGGCCGAGGCGCCGCGGGCGCCGCCGCGGGCGCGGGCGCAGGCGTGCTGCGCGGAGTTGGATCCACGCGCCGCCACAGCGCATCACACTCGCGCACGAGTTGGGCGTGGCGCGCCTCGCCGCGCTCGGCGACTTCGGCGAGGAGCCACCCCGAGCCGCCGTCCTGCCGCGGCACGCCGCAGTACGGGCAGCGCGGCTCGACACCGCCGGAGTCGTGGGCGCCGCAATTCGCGCAGCTCGAGGTCGCGAACGCGTCGCTCAGCTTGCTCGCGAGGCCCGCGCGCCGCTCGAGCACGAACAGAGTCCGACGCAGGACGCGCTGCTCGTCGAGCTTGACGGCCCCGTCCGTTGCGACCGTCGCAAAGCGCCCGTCCCACGTGACCTCGACCACGGCGCGGTCGTGCGACTCGCCCGCGAGCAGTCCGCGCGTACGAACGGCGCCGACGGCTCGGTCGGCCAGGTACACGCGCGAACCGACGGCGCTCGTGCTCGACAGGCGCTCCGCCTCGCGCGCGCAGAACTCGGGACTCGCGGCGCGCACGAGCGGGTCGACGCGGCGCGTGCGCGTGGCCTCGCTCCAGCGCCAGAACGCGACGGACACGCGGTCCTCGAGCAGTTGCACCGAAAGCCCCGGGTCGCGCTGCCCGTACGCCTCCACTCCCGGCGCCGCACGCTCGTCCTCGGGCCGCCATTCGCTGGCCTGCGTGATCTCGGCGAGCACCCAGTCGTGCTCGCCGCTGCGCACGAGCGCCCCGCAACTGGCGCACTTGGCCGACTGGTTGACGTTGAGCGGCGCGCCGCAGCCGGGGCATTTGCCTTCGATCAGGCCCTCCGCGTTGCGCGTGCGCGCTCCGCGGCGGCGCACGAAGCTCCAGCACTCCTCGAACTGCGAGCGCGGCAGGCTCGAGTTCGCGATGCGCTTGCCGCTCGCCAGCGCGATGCGATGGACGTCAGCCGCGAAGCGGATGCGCAGCGTCACGGTCTCGAACTGACGGCCGAGTTCGACGTGCTGGATCTGCGGAGGCTCGACGCGCAAGCCGTCCAGGCCCTGGCGCCAGCCTTCCTCGCGCTGCTGAGCGACTTGGAGCGAGAAGCGCTCGAACACGCCGTCGGAGACGAACACGCGCAACGGCTCCAGCTGCTGAGCGCACCAGGCCTCCTGCGCCTTGCGAAAGGCGCGCTCGACGCGGGCGGTGAACGCGTTGGCGTCGAAGGCGGGGTCGGACTGGCGCAGGCGCTCGGCCGCGTCGCGCGAAACCTGCGCGGCGCGCAGCGGGCGCGCGGACTGGATCACGCGCTCCTGGTGCTTCCACCAACCGCGGCGCGTTCCGAGCACGAACACGATGAGCACGCCGATCAGGAGCGGAACGCCGATCGCCGGATAGTGGATGGCGAGCCGGACGAGCCAGTAGAGGAGCTCGAGCGGCAGTCCGCCGCCGTCGTCGCCGCCGCCGCCCCCTCCGCCAAAGGCGCCGCCGCCGCCCGCTTGGGAGAGCAACACGTTGATCAGCACGACGCCGGCCACTGGAACGCAAACTACCGTTCCGATGGCCGGCGCGTAACGCAGCGAGCGTCAACTCAGCGCATCAATGCGGGGGAGTTGCAGCCTCGCGCAGGACGGCGTCCTCGCTGCCGACGTTGAGCGTCGTGATCTGCGGACAGCGCAGGCAGATCTCTCGGCCCTGCTCCGCGTACCAGCGACAACTCGAGCGGATCGCGCACGGCGGCAACTGAGCGGCCACGGGCGCCAGCGCGGCTCGAATGCGACCCGCCAGCGTGCAGCGCGCGCCGTCGAAGTGCCCGCAGCGCTTCTCCTCACAGCGTGCGGCTATGCGCAGCACCTGCGTCGGCGCAACGCCCTCGAGCAGCGGAGCGAGCTCCGCGCCGAGCGCCGAGTCGAGTTCGACCGGGCGCTCGAGGTAGCCGACGCGCGGGTCCTGCGAATCCCCCGTGATCACGCCGAACACGCGCGCGCCCTCCATGTCGGGCTGCGCGCTGGGACATGAGTGGCCTTGGAGCGGCGCAGACATGGCGCGCCTCAGCCGAGCGGACCGCCGCCGAGGATGTGCTCGGGCACTTGGAGCTGCCCGCCGAAACGCTCGATGAAGCCGACCAGGATGTCGTCGCCAAAGCGTGCGGTGACGGGCTGGTAGAGATCGCCCTTGCCGTTGAGGCTGGCCGTGATCGTCTCGGCGACCTTGTGGGCCTGATCGAGATCGACGCGCTCGCGCAGCACCCGCCCCACGATCCACCAAGGCAGACGGGCGAAGTCTGGTTGGATCGGATGCGCCTGCAGCGCGAGCTTGTGCTTGCTCTGTGCGAGCGACACGGCCTTGGCGACGGCCTTGGAGAGCTCTTCGGGACGAATGCGCGGACTGTCGGACATGGCGAGACTCCCAGCCTTGCGGCGGTAAAGGGGACGACATCGGGCGAGGCAGCCACTCGGCGCTCCCTGCGCGCGAGCGCGACTCCCCACCCTTGGATCAGCACGGCGCGCCTCGCGATGGAACCAGAAAACTCGCGGCGAAGTTCCGCTCACGCCTGGCGGGACGCGCGCGGTGCGGCGCCGGTACGCTGGCGCGCGATGAGTGACAAGCAGATCGCGCTGGAGACCGCGGCCTTCCTCGATTCCGACGCGGCGCGGCCCTGGAGCGGCAGGCGCGCCGAGGCCAAGCGCGTGATCGAGCGCTTCGTCGACGCGTGCTATCGCGGCGTGGGCAAGGCGCCGTGGGAGCTGGACGGCGAGGACGTGCGCGCGGTGCTGGTCGAGCAACTCCCGGCGCGCTTCGGCAAGGCCGACGAGCTCGCGCGCATCACGCCCGAGTTGCTCGAGGCCTACTACGACCACCTCGCGACCGCGCGCGTCGTCACGCAGTCGTTCGAGATCCGCCAGGCGCTCGCGGCGCACTCGGGCGACTTCGAGAGCGTCGTGAAGTCCGGGCGGCTGGCCAACCTCGCGGTGAAGGCCGACGACCCGTTCGTGCACAAGGCCGAGAAGGTCGGGCGCAACGACCCGTGCTCGTGCGGCAGCGGCAAGAAGTTCAAGAAGTGCCACGGCAAGGACGCGTGAGCGCGCCGCGAGGGATCGCTCGCTACGCGCGGCCGTGCGAGCCGCCCTGGTGGGCGCGCGGCGGACATGCGCAAACGATCGCCGCGCACGTGCTGCCGAGCGCGGCGCCTTCGCTGCGCGAGCGCGCGGGCGTGAAGCGCCAACGCATCGAGCTCGCCGACGGCGACGCGCTGATCGCGCTCGAGGCAGAAGGCGCCAGCTCCGTGCGCGTGCTGCTGTTCCACGGTCTGTCGGGCGACGTCGACTCCGACTACATGCGCCGCGCGGCGGCGGGCCTGCTGGCCCGCGGTCACGGCGTGTGGTCCGTCAACCACCGCGGCTGCGGAGACGGCGCCGGGCTCGCGCGCAAGCCGTACCACTCCGGGCGCAGCGACGACCTGCGCGCCGTGCTCGAACGGAGCCGCGCGCTCGCGCCCGAGCTGCGCCACGTCGTGGTGGGCTTCTCGATGAGCGGCAACATCGCGCTGCTGCACGCCGCGGAGCTCGAACCGCTCGCCGACGCCGTGCTCGCGATCAATCCGGTCATCGATCTCGCGGACGCGTCCGAGCGCATCTCGCGTGGGCTCTCGCGGCTGTACGAGCTGCGCTTCGTGCGCCGCCTGCGCGCGGACCTGCGCGAGCGCCAGCGCCGCGGCCTGATCGACGCACGACTGGACATCTCTCCCAACGCCAGCCTGCGCGAGTTCGACGAGCACATCACCTCGCCCCTGGGCGGCTTCACCGGCGCCGACGACTACTACGCGCGCTGCTCCAGCCGCAGCCGGCTCGCGCGCGTTCGGATTCCGACGGTGATCCTCACCGCCGCCGACGATCCGTTCCTCGACGTCGGCCTGTACCAACGCACTCCGCTGTCGGAGCGCATCCACCTGCACGTCGAGTCGCACGGCGGTCACATCGGCTTCCTCGCGCGCGGCGGCGAGCGCTGGATCGACAGCGCGCTCGAGCACTACGTCGAGGAGCTCGTCCACGCGTCATGAAGCGCTGGACCCGTGTCGCGCTCGTCTCCGCCGTCGGGCTGCTCGCGGCGTTCGTGGCGAGCGGCTGGCTCGCCATCGGCGTGCTTCGAGCGCGCGCCAAGCCGACGTACGTCGAAACTCCCCCGCCCGCTTGGTCGGGTCGCGTCGAGTCCGTGCGCTTGCGCGCGAGCGACGGCGAGGACTTGGGCGCGTGGTTCGTCGACTCGAGCGACTCGCGTTCGCCGACGGTGATCCTGCTCCACGGCAAGGGCGGTGGACGCAGCTCGCGCGTCGGCGCCGCGGAGTTGTTCCTCGAGCGCGGCTGCGCCGTGCTGCTCGTCACGTTGCGCGCCCACGGCGATTCCAGCGGCGCGAGCGAGGACTTCGGCTGGAGCGCTCGCCGCGACGTGGTCGCCGCAGTCGAGTGGGCTCGAGCGCGCCGGCCGGACGCGCGCGTCGTGCTCGCGGGAGCGTCGCTGGGGGCCGCCGCGTCCGTGTTCGCGGCAGCCGAGCTCGGCGCGCGCGTCGAGGCGTACTGGCTCGAGTGCCTTTACACCGATCTCGACAGCGCGGCGCGGCGCCGTTGCGAGCTACGCCTCCCGCTCGGGCTCGGCCGCGTGGCTCACGTGGCGCTTCGCGTGGGCGCCGCGCTGCGCTGGCCCGAGTGGCGCGACATCTCGCCGCTCGCGCACATCGGCGAAATCGACGCCCCGGGCGGCGTGTGGCTTCTCGCGGGCGGAGCGGACGAGCTCGCGACACTCGACGACGCTCGGGCGCTGCGCGACGCGGCGCCGAACTCCGCGCGCCTGATCGTCATCGAAGGCGCGCCGCACGACCGACTCGTGTCCTACGATCGCGCGGCCTACGCTCGCGCCGTCGACGAACTCCTGCTCGCTCTCCGCACCCGATGAAGCACCTCCTCTTCGCGCTGTTCGCAGCGCTCCTGCTCACCCTGCAGCCGCTCCGCGCCCAGGGTTTCGATCACGGGCATGCGCTGTGGAACGAGGTGGTCGCCACGCACGTCAAGGGCGATCGGTTCGACTACGCCGCGCTCGAGAAGGACCGCGCGAAGCTCGACGCGTACTTGAAGCAACTCGCCGCGGTCGGGCCCAAGGAGCTCGAAGGCTGGTCGCGTGAGCAGCGCTACGCGTTCTGGATCAACGCCTACAACGCCAACTGCATCGCGCTGGTGCTGAGCGAGTATCCGCTCGACAGCATCAAGGACATCGGCAACTGGTTCTCGCCGGTGTGGGACAAGCGCTTCATCGCGATGACGGCGCTCGACCCGAAGGGCAAGGGCCGCAAGCTGTCGCTCACCGACATCGAGCACGAGATCCTCCGCCCGCAGTTCAAGGACGCGCGCGTGCACGCCGCGATCAACTGCGCGTCGCTGAGCTGCCCGCCGCTGCGCAACGAGGCCTTCGTCGCCGAGCGGCTCGACGCGCAGCTCGACGACTCGACGCGCAAGTGGCTCGCCGATCCGACGCGCAACCGCTTCGAGCCCGCGAAGGCGCGCGCGCAGCTCTCGGCGATCTTCGACTGGTTCAAGGACGACTTCGAGCGCGATGGCGGTCGACGCGAGTTCCTCGCCAAGTTCGGCCCGGCGGAACACGGCGCTTGGCTGCGCGGCGAGGCCAAGCTCGAGATCGGCTTCCTCGACTACTCGTGGAAGCTCAACGACGTCGCCAAGGCCAAGTAGTCAGCGCGCCGCCGCGAGCACTTCGCGCGCGATCGACAGGTGGTGCTCGGTGTGCGTGGAAGCGAAGCGCACCCACTCGAGCGTCGTGAGCGGCCCGAGGATCTGGTGCGGCACCTTCTTGACGCACGCAGCGAGCTCCGTCGACTTGCCGCGCAGCTCGGCGAAGTCGCGCGCGTTGCCCGCGAGCCAGTCGGCCAGGTACTCGCGGTTCACCGCTTCGGGCGGCCGAACGATGCGCGGCGCCTGCGCGCGCCCGCGGGGCAGCACGCCCGCAGCGAGAACTTCCAGCGCTTCCGCCGGCGGCTCGCCGGACTCGACGACGAACGGCCCGGCGCCCTTGAGCAGGCTGCGCAGGTTGCGCGCGACCAGTTCGTTGGCCAGCGAGACGTGCGCGATGTGCTGCTCGACGCTCCAACCCGAGATCTCGGGCGTTACGCGCTGCACCGCTTCCGCCGGCGCGGCGAGCAGGCGCTCGATCTCGCGGTACGAGCGATCGAGCGAAGCGAACTCGGACTCGAAGCTGTAGGTCGGCGGCATG
>CALKYE010000238.1 GCA_938003765.1 uncultured Planctomycetia bacterium | reverse complement strand
GGAGCTGCCCGCTCCCGCTCATGGCCCACCGCGCGCGGAGCGCGCCGCGTCCGACGCGAAGCGTCGGCGCCAACCAATGCGCGCGCTAGCGCACTAGTGGCGCGCTTCGCGCGCCACTAGTGCGCTTCGAGCCACGACCGCCCGTGGCCGAAATCGACCTTGAGCGGAACCGTGAGCGCCACCGCGTTCTCCATCGCGTCGCGCACGATCTCGCGCGTGGCCTCGAGCTCCGACAGCGGCAGCTCCAGGACGAGTTCGTCGTGCACCTGGAGCAGCATGCGTCCCGCGAGCCCCGAGCGCTCCAGCCGACGCTCGAGGTCGATCATCGCCTTCTTGATGATGTCGGCGGCCGAGCCCTGCACGGGCGTGTTGAGCGCCGCGTTCTCGGCGAACACGCGCAGGCGCGCCTCATCCGCGTTGATGTCGGGGATCGTGCGCCGCCGGCCGAGGATCGTGGTCACGTAACCGTCGGCGTGCGCCTGCTCGATGGTGCGTTCGCGCCAGCCGCGCACGCGCGGGAACGAGTTGAAGTAGCGCTCGATGAAGCGCTTGGCTTCGGGAACGGTCAGGCCCGTTTCGCGCGCGAGGCGCTGCGGTCCCATGCCGTAGAGCAGTCCGAAGTTCACGGCCTTGGCGCGGCTGCGCATGTCGCGGGTCACGAGCGGCTCGGCGACGTCGAAGATCACGCTCGCCGTCGACGCGTGGATGTCCGCGCCGCGCGCGAAGGCCTCGCGCATGCGCTCGTCGTCGGCGAGGTGCGCGAGGATGCGCAGTTCGACCTGGCTGTAGTCCGCCGCGAGCAGGATCCACTCGCCGTGCGCGTCGCTCTCGCGCGCCACGAACGCGCCGCGCAGCTTGCGGCCGCGCTCGGTGCGAATCGGGATGTTCTGCAGGTTGGGTTCGCTCGAAGCGAGGCGGCCAGTCGCAGCGGCGACCTGGCTGAACGAGCAGTGCACTCGTCCGGTGCGCGCATTGACGTAGCGCGGCAGCGCGTCGACGTACGTGCTCTTGAGCTTGGAGAACTCCCGGAACTCGAGCAGCTCGCGCACGATCGGCACTTCGCCGTAGTTCTCCGAGAGCGTCTCGTGGTCGGTCGAGTAGCCCGTCTGCGTGCGCTTCACCTTCTTGACGCCCGCGGCTTCCTGGATGCGCAGCTTCTCGAAGAACAGCTCGCCCAGCGCCTTGGGGCTGTTCATGTTCACGTCCTCGCCGGCGAGGCGCGCGAACTCACTCTGGTGCTGCGCGATGTCGGCCTCGAGCTCGCGCCCGAGCTCCTCGATCAGGGCCACGTCGACGCGGATCCCGCGCTCCTCCATGTTGGCGAGCACGTCCGCGAGCGGCATTTCGAGCTCGTAGAACAACTGCTCGTTGCCGGTGTCGGCCAGTTCCTTGCGCAGCGCCTCGTACAGCCGCCAGGTCACGTCGGCGTCTTCGCAGGCGTACTCGGCGACGCGCTCGACCAGCACCTGGTCCATCGTGATCTGCTTCGCGCCGCGCCCGATCAGCTCGGTGGTCGGGATCTTCTTGATCCCGAAGTACGTGAGCGCGAGGTCGTCGAGGTTGTGGCGCCGCGTCGCGCCGTGCACGGTGAACGACGCGAGCATCGTGTCGAAGTCCGCCGGCGGCAGTCGCAATCCGTTCGCGCGCAGCACCAGGGCGTCGTACTTGTGGTTCTGTCCCGCGCGCTTGCAGGCCGGGTCGACGAGCAGCGGCTTCAATCGCTCGAGCAGCGCGCGCGAATCGCCGCCGCACAGCGGAGGATCGGCGTTGAACGGCACGTACCACGCGCGGCCGGCCAGGTTCGAGAACGAGAGTCCGACGATGCGCGCTTCGAGCGGGAACAGGCTGGTGGTCTCGCTGTCGAGCGCGTAGGCGCCGCCCGCGCGCAGCTCGGCCATCATCGCGTCGAGCTCCGCTTCGCTCTTCACCGTGCGGTAGTCGCGCGCGACGTCCTTCTGCGGGCCCTGTTCGACCTTCTTGAGCAGGCTCAGGAAGCCCATGCGACGGAAGAAGGCAGCGACGTCGTCGTTCTTGGGCTCGTAGTGCGCGAGTTCGTCGAGGCCCGGGTCGAGCGGCACATCCGTGCGGATCGTCACCAAGTCGAGCGACATCAGGAGCTGCTCGCGGTCGCGCTCGATGTACTCGCGCGCCTTGCCCTTGACGTTGTCGAGGCCTGCGAGCACGCCCGCGACGGACCCGAACTCGCGGATCAGCTTGATCGCGCCCTTCTCGCCGATGCCCTTCACGCCCGGCACGTTGTCCGACGCGTCGCCCATCACGGCCAGCACGTCGATCACGTGCTCGGGGCGCACGCCGAACTTCTCCTCGACGGCCTCGTAGCTCTGCAGCTCGACGTCGACGTCCTTCTTGAACACGTTGTAGAGCGCGACGCGCTCGTTCACGAGCTGCATCATGTCCTTGTCGCCCGACACGATCAGCACGTCCCAGCCGCGCTCGGCGCCCTGGCGCGCGAGCGTGCCGATCACGTCGTCCGCCTCGTAGCCCCGCACCTCGTAGATCGGGATGCCGTGCGCGCGCACCAGCTCGCGGAGCCAGTCGAGCTGCGCCACCAGCTCCTCGGGGATCTTCTCGCGCGTGGCCTTGTATTCGGCGTACTGGCGATGGCGGAAGGTCGGACCCGGAGGGTCGAAGGCGACCGCGATCCGCTCGGGCTTCTCCTGCTCGAGGATGCGGCGCAGCGTGAGAGCGAACCCGTACGTGGCCCCGCAGGGCTGCCCCTGAGGAGTCGTGAGGCGGGAACTCTGCAGCGCGAAGTGCGCGCGGTAGGCGAGGGCGGTTCCGTCCAGCAGAAACAGTCGCGGCATAGTGGTTCGAACGACGCGGCGACGCTTGAACCGCGGAACGTGCGGGGAGAATCTTGAAGTTCGTGCGTGCGCACGTCCACGGCGCGACTCCTGTTCTGCGCCGCTCGCCGCATCCCCCGATTCCCACCCGTGCCCCGCGGGTCGCAGCATGTCCCACCCCTCGCAGTCCGCGGCGCGCGCGCGCGCCGAGTCCCTTTTCGCTCAACGACTCAGCGCAGATCCGCAGGATCCGCTGTCGAACGAGGGGCTCGAGCACGCGCTCGCCGAGCTCGTCCGTGCGAACCCCGAACTCGAGGCGGAGCTGCGCGAAGTGGTTTCGCAGTGGCGCGCGCTCGGTGCGCTGGCCCCGCTGGCGCTCGACGGCGATGACGCCGAGCTGGGGCTGACGCGCGCGGCCGAGTTGCTCTCGCCACAGGCCTGTCAGGCCGTGCTGCGTCGGCTGCGCGCCGGGCGCGGCTTCGCGCAGCGCTTCGAGCTGGGCGCCGAGCTCGGTCACGGCGGCATGGGCGTGGTCTTGCGCGCCTTCGATCGCGACCTGCGCCGCGAAGTGGCGATCAAGTTCGTTCGCCGGCGCGCCGGCCTGACGCCGCAGCAGCTCGCCGACGTTCTGCTGCGCATGGTGGAGGAGGCGCAGGTCACCGGACAGCTCGAGCATCCCGCGATCGTGCCGGTGCACGACCTGGGGCTCGACGACTCGGGGCGCTTCTACTTCGTGATGAAGCTCGTGGCTGGGCGCACGCTCGAGGCGCTGTTGCGCGACGCGCACGAGCAAGGCGGCTGGCGCGCTGCGCTCGACGTCGGGCTCGACGCGCTCATGCGGGTGGCCGAGGCCGTCGAGTACGCGCACCGGCGCGGCGTCCTGCACCGCGACCTCAAGCCCGGCAACGTGATGGTGGGGGAGCTGGGCGAGGTGTACGTGATGGACTGGGGCCTCTCGCGCAGCGCGCTGGCGTTCGGCGAGCCGCAGCGCGCGGTGCGCAGTGAGGTGCGCGACACCGACGACGCCGCGGCGTACACGCAGGAAGGCGCGGTGCTCGGAACGCCGCCGTTCCTCGCGCCCGAGCTCGCCATCGGCGCTCGCGACGCGGCGCACGTGGGTTCCGACATCTACGCGCTCGGCGCGATGCTGTACCACGCGCTCGCCGGAGCGCCGCCGTACCTCGACGACCTGACGCAGCCGGTGCTGACGCGCCTGGTCGCGGGTCCGCCCAAGCCGTTGGCGCAACTCGCGCCGCAAGCGCCCGCGGAGCTGGTCGCGATCGCCGAGCGAGCCATGGCCCGCGCGAGCGAGGAGCGCTACGCCAGCGCGGCGGAGTTCGCGGCCGAACTCAAGCGCTTCCGCGACGGGCGCGTCGTGCTCGCGCACCGCACCGGCGTGTGGGTCGAGCTGCGCAAGTGGGTCGCGCGCAACCGCGCGTTGGCGGCGACGGCCGCGTTGGCGCTCGTCGCGTCGCTCGCCGGTGGCGCAGCGTTCGTGTCGGAGCGCAGTGCGCGCCTGGTCGAGCAGCTCGCGGCCCAGCGCTTCGAGTCCCACGCGGCGCTCGTCGAAGCCGAGCGAGCCGTGAATCAGGGCGACTTGACCCGCGCGGCGCGGTCCGTGCCGCGCATCACCGAGCTCTCGCGCGCGTGGGAGCGCGGGCTGCTCTCCGCGTTGCTCGCCTCCGACCTCGGCGCGCGCACGCACACGGACTCCGGCGGCGCTCCAGAGGCCGTGCGCTCGATCGGTCTGCGCGCGGGCGGCGACGAGGCCGTCGTCGTGGGTCGCGAAGGCACGCTCCGCATCGAGCGCTTCGATTCGCCGGCGACGATCGCTCCGCACCTCGCGCTGGGCGGCCGCGTCGAACGCGCGGCGCTGCACCCCGACGGCGACCGACTGCTCGTAGCGCTGGCGGACGAGTCGCTCAGTGTCTGGAGCCTCGCGTCGCGTTCGCGGGTTCGCGAGCTCGAACCGCGCGACGACCCGGATCGCGCTTCGTTCGGCGCGCTCGTGATCGCCGCGGACGGCGAGCTGTCCGCCGCCGCATCTCGCGACGGAATGGTGTTCGTGCACGAGTTCGAGAGCGGCGCCTTGCTCCGCCGGTGGCGCGTGACCGATCGCATCATCCCTGGAATCGCTTTCGACGGCGCGGACCTGTTGTGCGCGCAGATCGATGGCGTCGTGAGCGTCTGGGACGCGCGCACCGGCGGGCGCCGCTTCGAGCTCGGTCAGCGCGACATGAACCCGGTCGTCGCGCTGACCGTCGCGCGCGAGAGCGGACTGCTCCTGACCGGCGGACTCGACGGCGCCACGAATCTGTGGGATCTGCGCGAGCAGCGGCTGATCCAGCGCTGGTTCTCGGGCACGTCGCGCGTGCTGTGCGCCGCGATCTCGCCCGACGGATTGCGCGGCGCGAGCGCGTCGGACGACGGAAGCGTGCTGCTGGTCGACCTGATCGGACGGCGCGAGTTGGGCCGTATTGCGGCGCACGACGGCAAGGTGTTCGACCTGGCCTTCAGCGCGGGCGGCGAAGTCGTGGTTTCGGCCGGCGAAGACGGGCGCACCTGCGTCTGGGACGCGCGGGACGTTGGAGGCGGTGAGGTGCTTCGCGGTCACAAGTACAACGTGGCGAGTGCGGCCTGGAGCCCGGATGGCGAGACGCTCGCGACCAGCGGCGACGACAACGCGCTGCGGCTGTGGGATCGCCGGACACGTCGCTCGCTCGGTGTCGGCGTCGCGCACACGAATCCGGTCTGGCGCCTGACCTGGACTCCCGACGGCTCGCACGTCATCACGGCTTCGGCCGACCGCACGATCGGCGTGTGGCGGCCGGATGGGCCGACGCTCGTCGCGCTGCTGGAGGCGCACGAGCACGACGTGCGCGACGTGAAGGTGTCGCCCGACGGCGCCACGCTGTACTCGGTGTCGAGCGACACGACCCTGCGGCGCTGGAGAACGCGCGACTGGAGCTCGATCGACTCGATCGTCGTCGGGCGCGATCTCCAAGCGCTGGCGCTCGATCCGCGGGGAGAGCGGCTGGCGGTGGGCTCGATCGACGGCGTGGTCGAGGTCCTGGATGCGGACGACCCGAGCCGGTCGATCTGGCGCATCGAGGCGCTGGCGCCGGCCGCGCCGGCGTCGAAGCACGGTGGCGCGACGCAGGTGGCGCCCGGTGTCGTGCTCGCGGCCGAGCGCCGCGCGGGACACCGCGGCACGGTGACTGCCGTGGCCTTCTCACCCGACGGCCAGCGTCTGGCGTCGGCTTCGCGCGACGGCAGCACGCTGATCTGGCGCCTGGACGATCGGCTCTGCGAGTTCGAGCTCGTCGGGCACAAAGGCGAGGTGGCGGATGTGGCCTTTCACCCCGCGGGCCGGACGCTGGCGACAGCCGGCTCGGACAACGTCGGCCTGATCTGGTCGCTCGAGACCGGCGCCCTCACGTTGCGACTGCCGGGGCACACGTCGCAGCTCACGGGCTGCGCCTTCTCGCCCGACGGCCAGGTGCTCGCCACGACCTCCGTCGATCGAACGGCGCGACTGTGGGATGCGCAGCCCGTTCGAGAGCTGCGGGCGCAACGCGTGCGGGATCGCGAACGCCGAACGCGGCTCGAACCGCGACTGGATGCGCTGTATGCGCGACTGGGGACGACGCCGCGCGTGCTGGAGGAACTCGCTCGCGACGGCGCGCTGCCCGCGGACGAACGCGAGTTGTTGATGGAGGAAGCGCGGACGCGCGGCGACGATCCGCTCGCGATCCTGGCGCGGGTCGACGGACCGCTGTTCGACCTGTCCGCGACAGCCGAGCAGTTGGAGCTGGCCCTGGTGCGGGCGCGGCGTTCGCGCGAGCTCAACCAGTTCCACCGCGAGACTCCGCTGATCCTGGCCCACTTGCTGTTGCGCCTGCCTGGAGGCGACGCGGAGGAGCGGCTCGCGCGCGCGCAGGAGTCCTGGGACCTGCTCGCCACGCCGATCGCTGAACGGCTGGCCTCGCACAAGGAGGCCGCCACGCGACTGCGCTACCACGGGTGCCGCGCGCTGTCCGCGCTCGCGCTGGGTGACGCGGAGCGCGCGCGCGCCGAGCGCGAACGACTCGACGCGGTCGCTGGCGAGCACTGGCGCGAGCTGCGCACCGAGCTGCGCGGCTTCGTCGAGTGGGTGCGCGCCTCGATGGACGGTTAGTGCCGCGCGCCGCGGCGCGTACACTCGGCGTTTCCGTGCGAACCGCGCCGACCATCCGACTCGCGCCCGACGTGCCCGACCTCGCGGCGCTGGGCGCGCGCGAGCCCGAGGACTTGCTGTGCGATCCCCCGCGCGTCGAGACCGCAGCGCGCATCGAACCGCTCGGCGCCTGGCTGCGCGTGCCGCTGCCGGGGACGCCTGATCGCTCCGGTCGCCAGCACGAACGCCCGCGCGGCGCGGGCACGGGGTACGTGTGGTTCAAGCGCTTCGCCGCCGGCACGTCCGCGTGGCGCGCGCGCTTCACGCATCCGCGCAGCACGAGCCTCGCGGCGCGCGAGTGGAACCTCGCCTGCCATCTGCAGGCCGCAGGCGTCACGACGCCGCAGCTCGTCGCGCTGATCGAAGCGCCGGGGGTCGTGACCGCCGACGCGTCGGTGCTCGTGGTGCGAGAGCTCGAGGGCTTCGTCGCGCTGCGCCAGTGGCTTGCGAGCGAACGCAACGACGCGCTGCGCGCGCGCGGGCTCGAGTCGCTGGCGCTCGCACTCTCGGCGGCGCTGCGCTGCGGCGCTTGGCTGCCGCGCACGAGCGCGGAGAACCTGATGATCCAGGTGCGCGACTCCGACGACTGCGTGGCTCTGCAGATCACCAATCTGGGCAGCGAGCAGGCGCTGCTGCGCGAGCGTGGACTGGTGCGCGCGCGGCTGCCTTCGATCGCCTTCACCGAGCTGGCGGACGGTCGCATCCGCCGCTCCGTCTCCGCGCGCGCGCGCTCGACCTGGCTCGCCGGCCTGCAACGTGAGCTCGCGCCGTTGCTCGCGCCGGGCGAGGCGCTCGAACTCGCGTAGCCAGCCCTGGCGCGCGCTCCTTCGGCGCAGGGGTGGTTCGCGGAATCAGGACCAGGATCGTCCGGCGCACCGCGCAGCGAGAGCTATGATCGAGCGCACCGACGGCCGGGCGGACGCTGGTCGGACTTCGAGTCTCCAAGCGGAGAGTGGTTCGGATGAAGTTCCTCATTGGACTCGCAGCGCCGATCGCTTGTGGCGCGACGGCTTTCGCGGACGTACGCATCGTCAGCATCAACGCGCCGGGAGCGTTCCCGACGATTCAATCGGCGATCGACGCCAGTGTGGACGGCGATGTCGTCGTGATCGAGCCGGGCGTCTACTCCGCGTTCTCGATCACGGCCAAGTCGCTGCACGTGGGGCGACGCTCCGCGTCGGGCACGGTCATCGTCAACGGGGCCTCCCAGGTTGTAGGCCTGCCGCTCGGAGGCGTGGTCTCGCTCTCCCATCTGAGCTTCTCGAGTTCGGACGCATCGCCCGCGCTCTCGATCTCGAACTGCGCCGACGCCGTGCGTCTCCAGCAGTGCGTGTTCGCGACCTCCATTGCGATGGGCGCCCACGGAGTCGTCGTCACCAACTCGTCGAACGTCGTTCTGAGCGCTGTCACGTCCTCCGGCGCCAACGGCAAGGGCGGTGCTCAACAGCTCCCCTGGGGTGTGGTGGGGACGAGCCAAACCGGCGGTGCGGCGCTCCTGTTCGAGGCCTCCAGCGCCGCCCTCTACCAAACGTCGGCGACGGGAGGCACAGCGGGGACTGCGCAGTCTTGGGTCTACGGGCGCACGGGCAGAGGGGGCCCCGGCTGCTGGCTGCGCGGGGGCAGTGTTTTCGCCGCGGGCTCGAGCTTTCTCGGGGGCGACGGCGGCGACTCGCAGTTGCCGAGCCAGGTCTGCAACCAGTCCAGTTGGTTCGGCGACACGCTCGGTCGCGGCGGGCCGGGAGTCACGGGCGAGGCTCCCGCGCCGTTCCAGTGGCGCGTCGTGGCCGGCTCACTTCAGCCCGGCCAGGGCGGCACGTCCAACTGCTCGTGGAACTCCCCCGAGGTCCCGCCGGCCTCGGCGTTCCATCGCGGGCCCGCCGGGTCGACCCGCGAGCGCGTCGGAGACGGACTCGACCGACGAATGGACCTTCAGTCGCTGATCGTCGCAGGCAGCGGCGCCCTGCCGGCGACCTTCAGCGGCAGACCGGGCGAGCACGTGCGAGTGCTCGTGTCGCCGGCGGCGGATTTCGTTTGGAGTCCGAGCCTGTCCGGCGTGCTCGCGTTGTCGCTCCCCTCTGCGCTGCCCATGCAGTCCGTCGGCACGGTCGGCTCGCTCGGAACGCTCTCGGCGTCCATCGATGCGCCCGTGCTTCCCGCCGGCGTCGCCAACGAGTCGTGGCACGTGCAGCCGCTGTTCGTCGACGCCTTCGGGACGAGTCGGCTCGGGACTCCGTACTGCGTCACGCGCGTCGAGTAGCCCGACGCCTGGAACGCACCGACGGCGCGGCGGCGGATCGACGGCCTTTCCGTCAGCCCAGCGCGGGCGGCGCGCCCACGGCGAAGTCGTGCAGCACGAGCTCGAGGTTGCGCTCGCCGCGGAAGGTGTTCCAGCGCGGCGTGTAGACCAGGTGCAGCGGCGCGCCCATCGCGAGCTCGCCCGCGCGCGCGCCCATGCCGAACGCCATGGCCTTGAGCACGCGCTCGCCGTGGCGCACGCGCAGCATCAAGTGCGAGCGATCGGCGCCGAGCAGGCGCGCGGGCTCGGCGAGGCGCGCATCGAGTGAGCACAGCACCGGCTTCTCGTTCTGCGCGCCGAACGGTTCGAGCCGGTCGAGGTGCGTCATCAGCTCCGGGCCCATGTGCGCGAGCGGCAGACGTCCGTCGATCCACAGCGCGCCGCTCGACGGCGGCTGTTCGCGGAGCATCTCGCTCGCGCGCGCGCAGACCGCTTCGCGCAGCGCGTCGATGCGCGAGGCCTGGACCTCGCAGCCCGCAGCCTGCGCGTGGCCTCCGTAGCGTTCGAACAGCGTGCTCGCGCCGTGCAGCGCCTCGAGCACGTCGAAGCCGTCGACCGAACGCGCGCTGCCGCGGCCGCGTTCGCCTTCGAGGCCGATCACGAGCGCCGGGCGGCGGTAACGGTTCACGACGCGGGAGGCGACGATCCCGACCACGCCGGGATGCCAGTCGGCGCCGGCGAGCACGAGCACGGGGTGCTGGCGCGGATCCTCGAAGCGACGCGCCTGCTCGAGAGCTTGCGCGGTGATCTGCGCCTCGATGCGCCGGCGCTCCTCGTTGAGCGCGTCGAGCTCGGAGGCGAGCGCGCGCGCGCGTTCGGCGTCTTCGCTCAGCAGCATGTCCACGGCCAGCGCCGCGCTCGCCAGTCGTCCCGCTGCGTTGAGCCGCGGTCCGAGCTTGAAGCCCACGTCTTCGGCGTTGAGCGACTCGCGCCCCAGCCCGCTCGCCTCGAGCAGCGCGCGCAGTCCGACGTTGCGCGTGGCTTCGAGCGCCGCGAGGCCGCGCCGCGCGAGCACGCGGTTCTCGCCCACGAGCGGCACGACGTCGCACACGGTCGCGATCGCGACGTAGCTCATCGCGTCCGCGAGGAACACGCGCAGGTCCTCGCGCACGCGGCGCGCGCCGCTGATGCGCTGCGCGACGCCCCAGGCGAGTTTGAACGCGACTCCGGCGCCGCACAGCTCGCGGAAGGGGTAGTTCGAGTCCTCGAGCTTGGGGTTGACGATCGCGACCGCGTCGGGGAGCGCGCCACGCGGCGGCTCGTGGTGGTCGGTCACGATCGTGTCGACGCCGGCTGCGCGAAGGGCCGCGATCGTCTCGCGCGCGCTGGTGCCGTTGTCGACGCTGATCACCAGGCTCGCGCCGGTCTCCCGCGCGCGCTCGAGCGAGTGCGCGCCGAACGAGTAGCCGTCGGTCAGGCGGTGGGGGATGTGCCACTGCGCGCGCGCGCCGAGCAGCGCGAACAGGCGCATGAGGAGCACCGTGCCCGTCACGCCGTCGACGTCGTAGTCGCCGTGGACCAGGATCGTCTCGCCGCGCTCGAGGGCTGCGGCGATGCGCGCGGAAGCGGCCTCGACTCCGGGCAGAGTGGCCGGGTCGTGCAGCGAGTGCAGGCTGGCCTCGAGGTGGCGCGTGGTCGAGTCGCCGGGCGCGTGGCCGCGCGCCGACAGGAAGCGGGCGACCAGTTCGGGCACGCCGTGGCGGCGCTGGTGCTCGCGCACCAGTTGTTCGTCGAGCTCGCGCAGCCTCCAACGCAGGTCCATCGCCGCGGGAGTATACGTGCGGGCGCTGCGTACACTTGGACGCATGCGCTCGAGTGATCCCGCCCAAGCCTTTCGTCTGCTGCCGTCGGTCGAGGAAGCGCTCAACGATCCCGAGCTGCGCACGCAGTCCGCGGCGGAGCGCGCGCTGTCGCTCGAGCTGGTGCGCGACGTGCTCGAGCAGTGGCGCGCGCAGATCAAGTCGGGCGCGCTCGACGCGGCTCGGCTCGAGGCCGAACTCGCCGCTGGCGCGCTCGCGCGCGCCGTCCGCGAGCGCGTGGAGCGCGAGGAGCGGGCCGGCGTGGTGCGCGCGGTCAACGCGACCGGCGTGGTCATGCACACCGGGCTGGGCCGCGCGCCGCTGCACCCCGAGGTCGCGCGCGCCATGGGCGAGGCCGCGGGCTACTGCGTGCTCGAGGTCGATCGCGAGAGCGGCGAGCGCAACGAGCGCGACAGCCGCCTGTCGACGCTGCTGCGCCGTCTGACGGGCGCCGAAGCCGCCATCGCGGTGAACAACAACGCGGCCGCCGTGTACCTGCTCCTCAACGCCTGTCTGCAGAGAGGCGCGCGCGAAGAGGTGATCGTCAGCCGCGGCGAGCTGGTGGAGATCGGCGGCTCGTTCCGCGTGCCCGACGTGATGGAGCGCGCGGGTGTGGTGCTGCGCGAGGTCGGCACCACCAACCGCACGCGCATCGGCGACTACGCGGCGGCGATCGGCGAGCGCACGGCGCTGTTGATGAAGATCCACACCTCGAACTATCGCGTGCAAGGCTTCACCGAAGAGGTCGAGGCGCAGGAGCTCGCGGAGCTGGGCCGCGCGCGCAAGGTGATGACGGCCTTCGATCTGGGCTCGGGCCTGCTCGATCTCGAAGGCCTCGCGCCGTTGCCGCCCGCGATGGACGACGAGCCGCGCCTGCGCGCCGCCGTCGCCAGCGGCGTCGACGTCGTGACGTTCTCCGGCGACAAGCTGCTCGGCGCTCCGCAGGCCGGGCTCCTCGTGGGCAAGCGCGCGGCGATCGCTGCGCTGCGCAAGAACCCGGTCTACCGGGCGCTGCGGCTCGACAAGGTCGCGCTCGCGGGGCTGGAGGCGACGGCGGCGCTCTACCTGGCGGGCAGAGGGGATGAGATCCCCGCGCGCGCGCTCCTGCGGCTCGGCGCCGACGCACTCCGCCCGCGCGCCGAGGCTCTCGCGCGCGAACTCGTCGCGCTGGACGGGCTGAGCGCCGAGGTCGTCGAAGGTCAGTCGCAGCCCGGGAGCGGCAGCGCGCCGGGCGTGTTCCTGCCCACGTTCGTCGTGCGCGCCACGCATCGCGAGCGCAGCGCCGCCGCGCTCGCCACCGCGCTCCGACGCTGCACACCGCCCGTGTTCACGCGCATCCAGGACCAGGCCGTGCTGCTCGACCCGCGCACGCTGCTGCCCGGAGACGAAGCGCATGTGGTCGCCGCTTTCCGCGCCGTGACGCGCGCCTAGCACCCGCTTCGGGCCGCGCCGCGATTTCCCAACTGGCGCGAAGGATCGCGCGCCGCCGCAGCACTCACGGGCGCTCCCCCCCAAGCCGTGATCGAGATCGAGAACCTCACCAAGCGCTACGGCGACGCACTGGCCGTCGACGACCTGAGTCTGGTCGCGCAGCCCGGCGAGATCACCGGCCTGCTCGGCCCCAACGGCGCGGGGAAGTCGACCACCATCGCGTGCCTGAGCGGACTGCGCGAGCCGACCAGCGGCCGCGTGCGCGTGCTCGGCCACGACGTCGTTCGCGACAAGCGCGCCGCGCTCGCGCAACTCGGTCTCGCGCCGCAGGAGCTGGCGCTCTACGAGGACTTGAGCGCGCGCGAGAACCTCGAGTACTGGGGCGCGGCGTTCGGCCTGCGCGGGATCGTGCTGCGCAACCGCGTGGGCGACGTGCTCGAGGCCGTCGGGCTGTTCGACCGCGCCGACGAGCGCGTGTCGCGCTTCAGCGGCGGGATGCAGCGCCGGCTCAACTTCGGCTGCGCGCTCGTGCACTCGCCGCGCGTGCTCCTGCTCGACGAGCCGACGGCCGGCGTCGATCCGCAGTCGCGCGTCAAGCTGCTCGAACTCGTGCGCGCGCAGGCCCGCGCGGGCGCGACGGTGCTCTACACGACGCACCACATGCAGGAGGCCGAGGAGCTCTGCGACCGGCTCGCGATCGTCGACCACGGCAAGTTGATCGCGAGCGGCAGTCTGCGCGAGCTGCACGCGCGGCTGGGCGGTCGCGATCTGGTCCAACTGGGCGGCGCCTTCTCGCCGGAGAGCACGCGTGCGGCGCTCGAGTCGGCGCGCGAGGCGCTGGGCGAGTTCGAAGTCGTCTCACTCGACGAACGCGCGTTGCAGCTCTCGCTGCGCGACGGTTCCCGGCGTCTGGCGGCGCTGCTCGACGCCGTGCGCCAGTCCGGCGGCGAGGTGCGCGAGACCACGCTGCGCCAACCCAGCCTGGAGAGCCTGTTCATCGCGCTGACGGGCAAGGAACTGCGTGAGTAGCTCGCGCGACCTGCTGCACGCGATCCTGGCCGCCGCGCGCCGCGACTGGATTCGGCGCTGGCGCGATCCGCTCTCGCTCGCGCTGTGGCTCGGCATCCCGCTCGTCATCGGCGGGTTGATCGTGCTCGCGATGGGCGGACGCGCAGGTTCGCAACCGAAGGCGCGCGTGTTGGTCGTGCTCCACGACGACGGCCTGCTCGGCGAGTTGCTCGTCAAGGCGCTTTCGAGCGAGCAGGCTGGAGTGATCGAGGCCGAGACCGTCGACGAGGAGCTCGGGCGCAGCCTCATCGAGCGCGGCGAGGCGAGCGCGCTGCTGGTCGTGCCGCAGGGCTTCTCGAACGCGGTCTGGAACGAGTGGCCGATCGCGCTCGAGCTCGTCACCAACCCGTCGCAGCGGATCCTGCCCGGCATCGTGATGGAGAGCCTCTCGCTGCTCAGCGAGGCGGTGTTCTACGCGCACCGCGTGTTGGGCGCGGACGTGCGCGCCGTGCTCGACGCCTCGGTCGGCCGCGACGAACTCGAGATCGCGCGCGCGGCGGTCGGCGTGAGCCGCGGGTTGGAGCGCGTGAGCGGCTACGTGTTTCCGCCCGCGATCGAGCTGCGCACGCAGGTGCGCGAAGCGGAGGGAGCGGCGCCGGCGGCGAAGCGCAGTCCGGCCGCGTACTTCCTGCCCGCGATGCTGATGATGGCGCTGCTGTTCATGGCCGAAGGGCTCGCCGACGACGTCTGGCGCGAGAAGCACAGCGGCGCGCTGCGCCGGATCCTCTCCAGTCCCACGGGCGCGAGCGCGTCGCTCGTGGGCAAGGGACTCGCCGGCTGGGCGTTGATGGGGTCCGTCGCGCTGGTGGTGTGCGCTCTCGGCGCGGCGGCCTTCGACCTCGCCGTGTGGCGCGCGCTGCTCGCAGCGCTGTGGTGTTCGTGCGCGGGCGCGGTGTTCCTGGCGCTGCTGACGCTGCTCAAGCTCTTCGCCAGCTCCCAGCGCGGCGCCGGAGTGATCGGCAACCTGCTCCTGTTTCCGCTGCTGATGCTCGGCGGGAGCTTCGTGCCCTTCGTGATGATGCCGCAGTGGCTGGTCGAGATCGGGCGTCGCCTGCCCAACGGCGCGGCCGTCGAGCTGCTCGACACGATCCTGTTCGGCGCGCCGCGCGCATCGACAGTGGCGCTCGGCTTCGCGGCGGCGTTCGCGAGCTGTGCGCTGCTCGTCGCGCTGGCCTCGCGCCGCTTCTCGGGCGCCTTCGCACGAGGTGAGTCGTGAGCACCGCCTGGTCCGGCGCCTTGTTCATCGCGCGCGGCGATCTGCGGCGCGTGCTGCGCCAGCGCGAGACCTGGCTGTGGACCTTCATCATGCCGGTCGTGTTCTTCTACTTCTTCAGCCTGCTGCAGTCGGGTTCGGGCGCGTCGTCGAGCGACGAAGCCGAGCCGCTGACGCTGGTCTCGCCCGACCCGGGCGTGCTCGTCGACGAGCTGGAGCGGCGCCTGATCGAGGTGGGCTTCGAGGTCGAGCGCGTGGCCGTGCTCGATCCGCTCGCGACGCCGCCGAAGCGAGTGCTCGAGCTGCGCCAGCACTTCTCGCGCGACGTGCTCGACGGCGTGGGCTCGACGGTCGACTTCACGCGCGAGGGCGGCGGAAACGCGTACGAGCTCGAGCGCTTCCGTGTGACGCGCGCGAGTTGGGGCGTGCTGGCCGACACGATCGCGCTCGCCGCGGCCGGCCAGGGGTTCGAGCGCGAGCGCTACGAGCACCTGCGCGAGTCGCCGCGCTCGCTGCGCATCGAGTCGCGTCCCGCTGGCAAGCGCGAGCGCGCCCCCTCGGGCCGCGAGCAATCGATCCCCGGAACGATGGTGATGTTCACGATGATCCTGCTGCTCATGTCGAGCGGCATGGGCATCGTCGTCGAGCGACGACAGGGACTGCTCAGACGACTGGCGGCGACGCCGCTCACACGCGCGCAAGTCGCGCTGGGCCGCTGGATCTCGATCTTCGGCCTCGGAGTCGTGCAGCTCGGCTACGCGCTCGCCGTCGGCGCGCTGGGTTTCGGCGTGAGCTGGGGACCGGACTTCGTGGCCGTCGCCGCGGTTCTCGCCGCGTGGGCCGCGTTCAACGCCTCGCTCGCGCTCGCGCTGTCGAGCGTCGTGCGCACCGAGGGGCAGGTCGTCGGCGTCAGCGTGCTCAGCGCCAACGTGCTCGCCGCGCTGGGAGGCTGCTGGTGGCCGATCGAGGTCGCGCCGCGTTGGATGCAGGAGCTGGCGAGCTACCTGCCCACGGGCTGGGTGATGAACGCGCTCCACCGACTGATGGTGTTCAACACCGGACCGTCCGCCGCGGCGCAGCCGCTGGTGCTGCTGGCGCTGGGCGCGGTGGCGCTCGCGCTGATCGGCGCGCGGCGCTTCCGCTTCGAGTGACGCGGCTCCGCGCCGCCGGAGTCACTGACCCTTGTCCGCCGGAGCGGCGGGCGAGCTCGGTTCAACCTCGGCCGGCGCGTCGAAGGCCTTCAACGCGGCGCGGATCGCGTCCACCGGCACGCTCTCGCCCTCCGCGAGCGCCGGAGCGCGCACGAGCGAGCCCTTGATCGGCAGACCCTTGATGAAGCGCTCGCAGTTCGTGAGCAGCGTCGAGTAGGTCGCGGGCGGCACCACGGCCAGTCCGCCGAACGGCGCCTGAGGGAAGATCAGCGTGGCCTTCAGGCCGAGCTTCGCGGCGTTGGCGGCCTTGGCCCCGACCAGCGCCGGTTCAGGAGCGCCGTTGAAGGTCACGACGCCCTTGTAGAGCCCCGGCTGCGACATCGCGAGGTTGAACGCGAGCGCTGCGCCCGCTCCGAGGCCGACGATGTGAACGCGCGCGGGGTCGAGCTTGCGCTGTTTGCGGAACGCGCTCACGGCGTCGGTCACGGGCTTCTCGTAGCGGAAGGCGTTCTGCGCGTAGTCGCCGTTCTCCACCGTCCACGTCATGCCCTTCGCCGGATCGAGCTGCGGCGCGAAGTGCAGCGGGACGCGGCCCGACGGGAGCACCAGCGCGTAGCCGAGCTCGTCCGCCAGCGCCTTCCACGGTCCGTTCGCGAGCGCCTTGTCCTTGGTGTCGCCCGCGTCGTGCAGGACCACGAGCAGCGGGACTTGCTCCGCGCTCTCGAGCGCCTTGGGCACGTACACCGCCGGTTGCGCGACGAACGCGTCGACGGCGGCCATCTGCGTCTTGCAGCGCTCGAGCGACGCCGCGAAGCGCGGATCGGCGCGCAGTGCGGCGAGGTCCTTGTCCTCCGTGCTGAGCAGCGAGTACGCGCCCGCCGTCGAGAACACGAAGCCCAGGTCGATCGACTTGTCGAGCCACTCGAAAGCCGTGTCGAGCTGCTTGGTGAGCGAGTAGGCGCACGCGAGGTTGTAGGCCGGCGTCGAGTCGCCGGGCTGCAGCTCGAGGCAGCGCTTCATCGACGCGATGCCCTCTTCGTACTTGCCGGCCACCAGCGCGTCGTAGCCGCGTCGGAACTCGCGTTGGTACTCCTCGCGACTGCTCTGGGCGCGCAACTGGGCGGCGAACAGCACGGTCAACGTGAAGGCGAGTGCGCGGAGGAGGCTCTTCATGGAGTTCGAGCGCGGAGTGGGACTGCTTCCGCGTCCCCATGGTAGCTGCGTCGAGGGAGCGCGCCCCGAGGCATGGTAAAAGGCGCGATTGCCCTGCGGCCACGCACGCATGAGTTCACCGTCGAGTTCCCCCGCGCGCGCCGCGCTGCTGTCCGAGATGCGCACGCTCGCCGCTCTGGCGTGGCCGATCGCGCTCACCCAGCTCTCGATGATGGCGCTGGGCTTCGTCGACCTCGTCATGGTCGGCAAGTGCGGCGTCGAGGCCGTGGGTGCGGTTTCGCTGGGCAATCTGTGGAAGGTCGGCACCTCGATGGTGGCGATGGGCGTCGTGCTCGGCATCGATCCCTTCGTGACCCAGGCCCACGGCGCGCGCGACGCGCTGGGGCTGGCGCGTGCGCTCCAGCGCGGAATCGTGCTGGCGCTGGTCGTGAGCGCGCCGGTCGCGTTGCTGTGGCTGTTCACGCGGAGCGCGCTGGTGACGTTCGGCCAGGATCCGCAGATCAGCGCGGTGGCGCACGACTACGTGCTCGTGCAGTTGCCCTCGCAGCCGTTCTTCCTGGTGTTCTGCGCGCTGCGGAGCTGGCTGCAGGGCCGCGGCATCGTGCGCCCGATGCTGATCGTCGCCGTCGGGGCCAACGCCCTGAACGTGCTGCTCAACTGGATCTTCGTGTTCGGCAACCTGGGCGCGCCGGCGCTCGGCGCAGTCGGATCGGGGATCGCGACGAGTCTCGTGCAGGCCTCGATGCCGGTGGCGCTGTTCGCGCTGGTGCGCGCGGGCCGCCTGCAGGACGGGGCCTGGGCGCCGTGGTCGCGCGCCGCGATCGACCTGCGGGCGTTGCGTGCGATCGTCGCCGTCGGCATCCCGATCGGCGTGCACTTCGCCGCCGAGATCTGGGGCTTTCAGATCGCGAGCCTGTGGTCCGGCCAGCTCGGCGTGAACGAGCTCGCCGCGAACGCCGCGGTGCTCAACCTGGCGTCGATCTCGTTCATGCTCCCGCTCGGCGTCGGCATCGCCGCCGTCACGCGCGTCGGCAATCTGATCGGCGCGCGCGAGCCGCAGCGCGCGCAGCGAGCCGCCTGGGCCGCGCTTGCGCTCGGCGTCGGGCTCATGGCGCTGTGCGGCGTCGTGTTCTTCGTGCTGCGCGGCGAGATCGGCCGCATCTACACCGAGGAGGCCGCCGTGCTCGCACTGGTCGCAAGCACGATGCCGGTCGCCGCTGCGTTCCAAGTGTTCGACGGGGCGCAGGTCGTCGCCAGCGGAGTGCTGCGCGGGATGGGGCAGACGCGTCCCACCGCCGTCGCCAACCTCGTCGGCTACTACGTGCTCGGCCTGCCGCTCGGATGGTGGCTGACCTTTGAGCGCGGCCTGGGGTTGCCAGGCCTGTGGTGGGGCGTCGCGCTCGGCGTCGCGGTGGTCGCGCTCGCGCTCGTCGCGTGGATCGCCGTGCGCGGACCCGCGCACGCCGCGCCCACGGCGACGGAAGCGACCCGCGTTGGCTAGCATCTCGCGCCATGAGCGAAGCCCAATCCAAGCGACTGGTCGACTACGCCGATTGCGCGGGTTGAGCAGGCAAGCTGCCGCAAGGGCAGCTCGCGCAGGTTCTGCGCGGCCTCTCTCCCACCAACGGTGAGCGACTGCTCGTCGGACCTCAGACCATGGACGACGCCGGCGTCGTGCTGCTGGGGCGCGCCGAAGGTCTGCCCGCGGGGGTCGAGCTCGCGCTCGTGCTCACCGTCGACTTCTTCCCGCCGGTCGTCGACCACCCGTACTGGTACGGCGCGATCGCCGCGGCGAATTCGCTGTCGGACGTCTACGCGATGGGCGGGCAACCGATCAGCGCGCTCACGCTGGCGTCGCTCCCCAAGGACCTGCCCAGCGAATGGGTGAGCGAGATCCACCGCGGCGGCTTCGAGAAGGTCGCCGAAGCGGGCGCGAGCGTCGCGGGCGGTCACACGGTCCAGGGCGAGATGCAGTTCGGCTTCTCGGTCACCGGCTGGCTCGACCCCAAGCGCATGACCGCGAACAGCGGCGCGCGCGAGGGCGACGTGGCGTACCTGACCAAGCCGCTCGGCATGGGCACGATGACCACGGCGGCGAAGAAGCGCGTGATCGACTGGGCCACGCTCGAGCCGGCGGCGCATCAGATGGCGACGCTCAACCGCGACGCAGCGCAGGCCATGCTCGCGGCGAACGCGCACGCCTGCACCGACATCACCGGCTTCGGCCTGGTCGGGCACGCGCGCAACATCGCCAAGGCCAGCGGGCTGTGCTTCCGACTCGAGAGCGCGAGCGCGCCGCTGTTCCCGGGTGTGCTGGAGCTCTCGCGCCAGGGCCACAACTCGGGCGGCGCCAAGCGCGGCCGGGTCGGACTCAAGGACGAAGTGCGCATCGCGTCCGGGCTCGAGGACGCGCTGGTCAACCTGCTGTTCGACGCCGAGACCTCGGGCGGCCTGTTGATCGTCGTGTCGCCCGCCGACGCGGCCACGCTCGAACGCGAGCTCGCAGCGCGTTCGCTGCCGGTCGCGCGCATCGGCTCGTTCACGGCGTCGAGCGGCGTGTGCGTCGAGATCGTCTGAGCGCGGCGCTCGCTCGCGGTGCGTCGGCGCACGGCGAGTCGGAATCGAACGGCGCGGGCAACTCACCGGCGCGAGCGGCTCTTCCCGAACCTCGTCGACTTCGGCCTCACGCGCGAGTCCGAACTCAGCGGCGAGTTCCTGCGCGAGTTCGCGTCGTGCGCTTCACGCGCGCGTGAGTTCGCGCCGCACGCGCATCCACGCGATCCACACGAACGCGGCCAGCCCGATCACGCTCGCGATCATCAGCGCCGGACTGCCGATCAGCTCGCGCCAGTTCGCGTCGAGGAACGTCGCGACGCCGGCGTACACGCTCACCGCCACGCCGGCGCCGCCGCCGACGGCCGCGAGCGTGTTCATGCGCGTCAAGCCCACCAGTCGCCCGACCAGGGATCCCGTGACCGCGCCGGACGCGGGGATGGGGAGGAACACCAGGAGCGCGATCCCGAACACGGCGAGGCGTCGCAGGCCGGGGTAGTCGATGAGCGTCTGGCTGGCGCGCGCGCGAGCTTCGCGCAGGGCGCGGCCGACGAGCGGCATGCGCTCCACGCCGGCGATGCCCGCCAGCAGGGCGCAGGCGACCCACAGGTCGAGGATCCAGGCGATCAACGCCAGCTCCCAGGCGCTGAAGTCGAGCGTGGTGGCGTCGAAGGGCCACAGTTCGATCGCGCCACCGAAGATGAACAGCTTGGAGAGGAACACCGCAAGCGCCGCCGCCGCCAGCGAGCCCGGGTGGGCGCCCTTGGCGATCAGGTAGGCGATCGCGCCGGCTGCGCTCGCGAGCGCGACGGCGCCGGCCGTCCAGCGGAAGCGGGCGGCGTCGCGCGCGGCGGGGTCGTCGTCGTGGGCGGTCATCGGGCGCGTTCGCGGGGCGCAGCGCAGCTCCGCATTGTGGAGCGCGCGCGCCGTGGCGTCGATGTTCTCTTGGACACGCGTGAGCGCTATTCATGGCTCGCATGAAGCGTCCCGCCGACGATCCCACTGCGCGCGCGCAACGGCCTCGCATCCTGGGCCTGCGCGGCGCGCCGCAGGAGGCGCCGGAGAACACTCGCGCCAGCCTCGAACGGGCGCTCGCGCTGGGATTGGACGGCGTGGCCTACGACGTGCGCGCGTGCGCCGGCGGCGAGTTGGTCTTGATGGCCGACGCCTACGTCGACCGCACCACCGACCTGTGCGGGCTGTTGTCGGAGACCTCGCCGCTCGAGCTGTCGCGCGCGGACGCGGGCGCGCACTTCGGCTCGCGCTTCGCCGGCGAGCGCGTGCCCTACCTGAGCGAGGCGCTCGAGTGCGGCCTGGGCGAGCCGGTCGAGCACGTGATCTTCGCTCCCGAACCGCGCGTGTTGAGCGACGTGCGCGCGCAGCTCGGCGAGCGCTTCGACCCGCCGCGCGTGCGCATCGCCTCCGACGAGCTGGCCACCGCTCGCGCGGCGCGCGCCGCCGGCTTCGAGACGCTGTGGATCGTCCCGCGCATCGACGCCCGCGTGCGCGCGGCGTTCGAGGCGGAGCGCTTCGACGCTCTGGGCGCGACGGCCAACGCCTGGCGCGCCGCGCCGCCCGACGCCTGGCGCGGCGAACGCGTGTGCGTGCGCTGCGATTCGCCGACGGACCTGCTGTACGCCTGCGCGCAGGGCTTCGACGCGCTGCTGACCAGCGAGCCGCGGCGCGCGCTGGCCGTGCGGGAGCTGGTCGCGCGCGCGTCGCTGACCGCTCCCGCACTGTTCCCTCTCTCGCTCGATCCGCTCGAGGTCGACGCGAGCACGCGGCTGTCGAGCGAGGGCGAGTGGTGCGGCGCGTGGAAGGTGCGCGCGCGCCTCGAGTCGCCCTTCGCGCAGCCGGTGAAGGTCCGCGCGGAGCTCCTGGTCCGACGCGGCGCCTTCCGCGCCAGCGGGTTGCCCGAGGAGTTCGAACTCGCTCCGCACGCGAGCCACGAGTTCGAGTTCGAGCTCGCCGGCGGTTCGTGGTCGCCCGGCGCCGACCCGCTGCTGATCGCGCGCGTGCAGTTGGACGACGGCGAGCTGCTGCTCGACGCGCCGCTCGAGCGCGTGCGCAGCGCGGTTCTGCGCGAGCAGCACCTGCGCCTCGCGCTCCTGCGCGAAAGCCCGTCCGATCTTCCCGCGAGCGTCACCGTGCGTCGGCACGGCCGCGACCTCCTGGCCGGGATCGAGTCTCCGGGCGAGCTCGAAGGCGCGCGCATCGTCGTGCGGCTGGGCGACGAGGTCGTGTTCGGCGGCGACGGCGTTCGCACGCGCCTCCCCGAGGGGTTCGACTTCCAGGCGGCGGGGACGCCGTTCTCGGTCGGGGTGCTGGGCTCGCGCCGCACGTCGCGCGGCCGTCGACGCTTCCTGCGCCGTTGGTCGGGCGGACTGCCCGACGTCGCGCCGAGCGGCTCGCCCGGTCGACTGCTGCGCGCCGGGCGCTAGCTCGCGCGTCCGCCGCCGAACGCGCGACCTTCGCCGTGCGCCGAGTCGCTGGCGACCGCGCGTCCGACCTCGAGCACGCACGCTCGCCGTCGTGTGGCGCCCTTCGCCGCGCCGTTCGAGCGCGCCCGAATCGTCTCTCGGCCGTTGCGTCCGAGCAGCGGGCCTGCTCGACTCTCGCTCGCTGCTTCGCGGCGCGCGCCGCGATGCTAGCTTTGTCGCGAACGCCGACCGCGATTCCCACCGGCCGTGGGAGTGGCGCGCGGACGCAAGCCTTCAGTGCGGGAGCGGATCGGTGCTGGTGTGCCGCCCGGTCTTCAAAGCCGGTCGAACCCCGTGAACAGCGGGGTTGGTGGGTTCGATTCCCATGCGCTCCCGCCACCTCGAGTTCCCACGATGCGCGCCAACAAGTCCCCGTCCCGATCCGCCGCTGCGCGCGCGCCCAAGCGCCCCCTCGCCGTGAAGACCAGCGCCGCGAAGAC
>CALKYE010000237.1 GCA_938003765.1 uncultured Planctomycetia bacterium | reverse complement strand
CCCTGCGCGAGCTCTCCCTGCGCTAACTCTCCCTGTGCAAACTCCACGGACTCCGGCTCGAGCCCGCCCAGCCCTCGCGCGCCTGGCGGAGGTGGTGATCCTAACGGAACACGAATATCGCGCTCGCGAGCCATAACAAAACCCTACCTTCGACGCTGCGCTTGCGCAAGGGCTCGGCGGGAGGGTTGGGCCAGCGGGGGCGGAACTGGGCCGGCCTCCGCGGACGCCGTACGATCGCACGCGCCCATGGGGTGCTTGCACGACGCCGACGATCCGTTCGCACGCGCCCGCGAGCGGACGGGGGCGGGCGCCGGGAGCGCGCCGCGTCCGTGGGCCACGGGGCTGTTCCTGCTGGCGGTGCTGCTGCACGGGCTCGCGTACTTCGCGGCCGTCGCGCCGTGGATGGGCGAGGACGAGCCCTGGCACTTCGAGTACGCCAGCTACGTGGCCGACGGCCACGCACCTTGGGGCGGCGGCCGGGTGGAGTACTCGAACACGGCGCTGCAGACCGGTCCGAACGCGCCCTACGACGAGCGTTGGGACCACCCCGCGTCGCAACTGCAAGTGCGCCGGCGCTTCGCGTCCCTGAGCGATGACGCCATCGCTGCGCGCCAGACGCAGATCCTCGAGTCGATGGAGCGCCACCACTTCTACGCGCGCGTCGACTGGACCGGCGGCTTCGCGGGGCGCGCGGACTTCGACGAGGTGGAGCCGGTCTTCACCGCCACCACGCACTTGCCCGGTTACTACCTCGTGCTCGGCGCGTGGCTCGCGCTGTGGCCGGGGGAGAGCATCGACGGACAGCTGTACTGGGCGCGCGCGCTGTCGCTGATCCTGTACGTGCTGACGTGCTGGGCCGGGCTCGAGTTCGCGCGAGCTGCGTTCACCGACCGCCGGTTGGCCTGGGCCGCTGCGCTGGTCGTCGCGTGGTTGCCGATGCACGCGCGCCAGGCCGCGCTGGTCAACAACGACGTGCTGGTGCGCACGCTGTCGGTGTTCGTGTGGATGGTCTGCGCGCGGCGCCTGGCGGGCGTCGCGGGCCGGCGCGAGTTCGCGCTCGCGGTCGTCGTCGCCGTGCTCGCGCTGTTCGTCAAGACGACGGCGGCTGCGGGCTTGGGCGTGCTGCTGCTGACGCTGTTGCTCGACACGCGGCGTGTTCGCGATGCGCGCCGCGTGTTGCTGTTCGCGTTCGGCGCCGCGCTCGCGCTCGCGGGCATGGTCGCCTACTGGCACTTCCAGCACAGCCCGGTGCTGCCGCGCAACGTCGCCTCGTTCCTGATGCGCATCGGGAGAGGCTTCTCGTCGAGCGCGATGCACGAGCTCGCGACGACCTGGATCGGCGCGTTCAACTGGTACTCGCGCCCGCTCTCGACGCCCGCGTACACGGTGGTGGGCGGCGCAACGCTCGCGCTGCTCGTCGGCGGAATCGTGGTGCTCGCGCGCGGGGCAGCTGGTGTCTCGCGCACGACCTTGCTCTTGTGCGTGCTCGGAGTGCTCATTCAGTGCGCGCTTCCGGTGCTGCGCGGCGTCGGCCACGGCCGCTACTTGATGCCGGCGCTGCCCGCGGTTGCTGCTTGGCTGGCTGCGGGCGCGTGCGCGTGGGGCTCGGACCGCGCGAGAACGCGCGCGCTGCGCCTGCTCGCCGCCGCGCTGGTGCTCTACGACGCCTGCTTCCTGTGGGCCGGCCTCGCGCCCAACGAATACGGAGTGTGGGGAGCATGATGCGCGCCGCGCTGCGATGGGGAGCGTTCGCGCTCGCGGCGTTGTTCGTGGCGCTGCTCGCGGGGCTCACTCCGTCTCCGGAACTCGAGGTGCGAGCCGTTCCGCACCAGACGCAGTTCGGCCGCATCTTCCCCGGCCATCCGGTCGGCGGCTCGTTCTTCCTCGAGTGGGGAGATCTGCGCGCGCTCGAGATCGCGTTGGTCGACCTCGGCGGCGAGCGCACGCCGCTCGAGCTGACCCTGCGCGGCGAGCCGGGCGGCGAGGTGCTGAAGCGCGTCGAGATCCCGGCCAGTGCGTTGCCCGCGGGCGACGGCTGGGTGCGCGTTCCGCTCGAGCTAGGCGCGCGCGACGCCTCGCCGACGTGGTTCCACTTCGAGTTGTCGAGCGCGAGCCCCTCGTCGCACTCGCCCTGGGTGCGCTACCGCGGCGTGTCCCACGTGGTGCGTCCGTGGGGAGATCGCGTACTGCCCGGCGGAGCGCTGGAGTGTGAGCTGAGTCTCCTCCCGCACGCCGACCTGCGCGCGCTCGCGCTCGCCGTCGACGGACTCGACGCCGCGGCCGAGCCCGCGACGCTGAGCATCGTCGATCCGCGCACGGGGAGCACGGTCTCGCGCGGCGAGGTGCTGCAGCGCTCGCCGCAGGCTTCGGCCTGGACGTTCTTCACGCTCGAGCCGCTGGCGAACTCGCGCCACAAGCCCTGGAGCGTGCGCTTCGAGTTGCCGGTGAGCGCGCGGCCGATCGGCGCCGCCGAGGGCCCTTCGCTGATCGCGTTCCACGGCCGCGGCAAGGTCGATACCGCGCTGGGCGAGATGACCTGCGGCGCCGCGCGCTTCGAGGATCGCGACCTGATCTTCCGCGTCTGGACCGGAGCGGGTCCCGGCGCACAGCTTGCGCGCTGGCTGGAGCGCGGCGGCCTGCGGCTGATCGCGGCCGCCGTGCTGTTCGTACTCGCGGCGGCGCTCGTCGGCGGCGTGCTCGCGCGCGTCGAAGCGGCGGATTCGAGCCGCTGAGCGACTATTCTTGCGGCCCGAATGGACGTGGTCGTCGTCAACCCGCAGATCCCGCACAACACCGGCTGCATCGCGCGACTGTGCGCCGCCACCGGCAACACGCTGCACCTTGTCGAGCCGCTGGGCTTCAGCCTCGCGGACCGCTACCTCAAGCGCGCGGGCCTGGACTACTGGCCGCAGGTCGAGTTGGTCGTGCACGCCGACTGGGAGGCGCTGTGCGCGGAACTCGCGCGCTCCAACTCCAAGCCGATCGGCGCGCGCGTGCGCTTGTTCTCCGGGCTGGGCGGCGAGCAACTGTTCCAGTGCGCCTTCGAGCCCGACGACGTGCTCGTGTTCGGCTGCGAGTCGGACGGATTGCCGCCGGCGCTGCTCGCCGCGCACCCCGCGCGCCGCGTCTACGTGCCGGTCAAGCGCGGCGTGCGCGGGCTCAACCTGGCCAACGTCGCTTGTTTGGGCGTTTACACCGCCATGGTCCGTGCGGGCGTTCCGCTGCCCGACAACGACGGCACGTACGAGGCGCACCCGCTCGCGAACGAGGACATCTGGCCGCTCTCGCGCGCTCGACGCAGCGCGCCGAGCGAGTAGTCGTTCGAGGGCCAAGTGTTTTCGCGACAGCCCAGTTCGCGCGCGAAAGAGCTAGAGGCGGGCTCGACGCCGCGCGCTCTTGATTCCATCGCGCGCGGACCGTAACCAGAAGGGTTGCAACATGGCCCAGGTATTCCACCCGAGCACCAACACGCTCTCGAAGGTCTCCATCTTCGGCGGAGTGTTCTTCGTGCTCGGCGCGCTGTGGCTGGTCGACGAGCTCAATCGCTCGCCGTACGTCACGCAAGCGGGCGTCGTGCGCGCGCAGCCGGTGGCCTTCGGTCACAAGCACCACGTCGCCGGTCTCGGCATCGACTGTCGCTACTGCCACACCAGCGTCGAGGAGGCCGCCTTCGCCGGAATCCCCTCGACCAAGACGTGCATGACCTGCCACTCGCAGATCTGGACGGAGGCGCCGATGCTCGAGCCGGTGCGCGAGGCCTTCCGCCGCGACGCTTCGATCGCCTGGACGCGCGTGCACGACCTGCCTGACTTCGCTTACTTCGATCACTCCATCCACGTGGCCAAGGGCGTGGGCTGCTCGACCTGCCACGGCCGCGTCGACCAGATGCCGCTCGCCTGGCGGGAGAACTCGCTCAACATGGAGTGGTGCATCGAGTGCCACCGCGAGCCGGAGCGCTTCGTCCGACCGCGGAGCGAGGTGTTCAACATGGAGTACGAGCCGGCGCAGCCGCAGAGCGAGCTGGGCCCCGCGCTCGTGCGTGAACTGCACATCCAGGGCCGCACCAACTGCTCGGCCTGCCACCGATGAGCGACCTCGTCCACAGCGCGCCGCGCCCCGCGGATCCTGCTCAGCCCTGGCGCAGCCTCGAGGAGCGCGCCGCGCGCACCGCGTCGCCGAGCTCCGCCGCCGAGGTCGAGCCCGCGCCCAGCTCGGTGCTGTCGAGCGTCGAACTCGCCCGCCGCGACTTCCTGCGCGCCGTCGGTGCGTCGTTGGCCGCCGCCGGCGCGGCGGCGTGCACGCGACAGCCCGACGAGAAGATCCACGCCTACGGCGCGAGCCCCGAGGCGCTCGTTCCGGGCAAGCCGCTGTACTTCGCCACCGCCATGCCGTGGGCGAGCGGCGCGCTCGGACTGCTCGTCGAGAGCCACATGGGCCGGCCGACGAAGATCGAGGGCAATCCCGATCATCCCGCGAGCCTCGGCGCGACCGATTCGTTCGCACAGGCGGCGGTGCTCGAGCTGTACGACCCCGCGCGCTCGCAACTGGTCAAGCGCAGCGGCGCGATCTCGACCTGGGGCGCGTTCCTCGACGAGTTCACCGCCGCGCTCAACGCGCAGCGCACGAGCGGCGGCGCCGGACTGCGCATCCTCACGCCGACGGTGGTGTCGCCGACGTTGCACGCGCAGCTCACGCAGTTGCTGCGCGAGTTCCCGCGCGCCGCGTGGGTGCAGTGGTCGCCGCACAACCGCGACTCCGCGCGCGCCGGGTCGCTCGCGGCCCTCGGCGCCGACGTCAACGTCCACGTCGACTTCACGCGCTGCAACGCGGTGCTCTCGCTCGACGCCGACTTCCTCAGCGGCCCCGGCGGTGTGCGCGCCGCGCACGACTTCGCGCAGGCGCGTCGCGTGCGTCGCGAGTCGACGTCGATGCTGCGGCTGTTCTGCGCCGAGTCGAGCATCTCGCTCACCGGAGCGGCGGCCGATCGGCGACTGCCGCTGCGACCGAGTCAGCTCGCGCCGCTCGCGCGACGGATCGCCGCGAAGCTCGGCGTCCAGAGCACGACGCAAGCGCTCGCGCCCGAGCTCGAGGCCTGGGCCGACGCCGTTGCAGCGGAGCTCGCGGCGCAGCGCGGCGCATGCGCGGTGCTGGCGGGTCTCGAGCAGCCGGCCGAGGTCCACGCGCTCGCGCACGCCCTCAACCACGCGCTCGGCGCGGTGGGCTCGACGGTCCGCTACACCGAACCCGTCGAATGCGCGCCCGGCGATCAGTTCGAGGCCATGCGCGCGCTCGCCGCCGAGCTGCAGACCGGCCGCGTCGAGCTGCTGGTCGTGCTCGAGGGCAATCCGGTCTACGACGCGCCGGCCGAGCTCTCGTTCGGCGCCGCGCTGAGCCAGGCCAAGCTGCGCGTGACGCTCGCGCTCGCCGAGAACGAGACCACGGCGCTGTCGCACTGGCACGTCCCGGCGACGCACTTCCTCGAGTCGTGGAGCGACGCGCGCGCGGCCGACGGCTCGATCTCGATCGTGCAGCCGTTGATCGCGCCGCTGTACGACGGCCGCAGCGCCCACGAGCTCGTGGCCGTGATGGCGGGCAAGCCGACCGCCAAGTCGTATGACCTGGTGCGCGCGCACTGGCAGGCGCAGCACGAGGACGACGACTTCGAGGGCTACTGGAAGCGCTCGTTGCACGACGGCGTGCTCGCCGGCAAGCGCTTCTCGACGCGCAGCGTCTCGCTCTCGGGCGCGGCCGCGAGCATGGCTTCGAGCGACGCTTCCGCCGAGTCTCGCGGCGCGTCGGGCCAAGGCGGTCTGGAGTACGTGCTGCGCACGGACCCCGCGACCTACGACGGGCGCTTCGCGTCGAACGCGTGGCTGCAGGAGTGTCCTCGCCCGCTGACCAAGCTCACCTGGGACAACGCGCTCCTCGTCGGCGTCGCTACCGCCGAGCGCTTGGCGCTCGCGAGCGGCGACGTGGTGGAGCTGTCGATCGAAGGCGCGCGCGTCGAGGCGCCGGTGTGGATCGCGCCGGGCCACGCGGAGGACTGCGTCACTCTGCCGCTGGGCTACGGACGCACTCACGCCGGTCCGCTCGGCACGGGCGTGGGCTTCGACGCGTATCCGTTCGCGCGCCGCAACGCTCGTTGGAGCGGCGCCGGCGCGCAACTGCGCAAGCTGGGTCGTCGGCACGTGCTCGCGGTCACGCAGGAGCACCACGACATGGAGCGGCGCGACCTCGTGCGAACGCTCCCGCTCGGCGGGCTCGACTCGGCCAAGCAGCACCCGGCGCTCGCGCACGGCGACACCTCGCTGTATCCGCCCGTCGCGTACTCCGGCGCGGCCTTCGGCATGGTGATCGACCTGAACACCTGCATCGGCTGCAACGCGTGCGTGATCGCCTGCCAATCGGAGAACTCGATCCCGGTCGTCGGCAAGGAGCAGATCGCCGCCGGCCGCGAGATGCACTGGCTGCGCATCGACCGCTACTACGAAGGCGATCCCGGCAATCCGCGCGTGCTGCTGCAGCCGGTGCCGTGCATGCACTGCGAGAACGCGCCGTGCGAAGTGGTCTGTCCGGTCGGCGCGACGACGCACAGCCCCGAAGGTCTCAACGAGATGACCTACAACCGCTGCGTCGGCACGCGCTACTGCTCGAACAACTGCCCCTACAAGGTGCGGCGCTTCAACTTCCTCGCGTACTCGGACCTCGAGACCGAGAGCCTCAAGCTGCAGCGCAACCCCGACGTGACGGTGCGCACGCGCGGCGTGATGGAGAAGTGCACGTACTGCGTGCAGCGCATCCAGGAGAAGCGCATCGGCGCGCGGCGCGCTGGCCGCGAAGTGGGCGGCGACGAGATCGTCACCGCTTGCCAGCAAGTCTGTCCGGCGCAGGCCATCACCTTCGGCGACATCAACAACCCGCAGAGCGCCGTGGCGAAGCTGCGCGAAGAGCCGCACCACTACGGACTGCTCGAGGAGCTCAACACCAAGCCGCGCACGACTTACCTCGCCAAGGTCAGTCCCGCGGACTCGCGCGCGGATGCGGCGCAGGGAGAAGCGCGGTGAGCTCTCCCAAGTCAGCCGACACCGGAGCTGGCGTTCAACGCGGCGCGCCCGTGATCGGACCGGGCCACTCGCTGGCCTCCGTCACCGACCAGATCTCGAAGATCGTCCTCACGCGCAAGACGCCGATGGGCTGGTTCATCGGCCTGGGCGTGGCGATGCTCGGCGTCGGAGTGCTGCTGACCGCGATCGGTTGGCTGGTGTGGTGGGGGACCGGAGTGTGGGGCCTCAACCAGCCCGTCGGCTGGGGCTTCGCGATCATCAACTTCGTGTGGTGGATCGGCATCGGTCACGCCGGCACGCTGATCTCCGCGATCCTCTTGCTGCTCAAGCAGGAGTGGCGCACCTCGATCAATCGCTTCGCCGAGGCGATGACCTTGTTCGCCGTGATGTGCGCCGGCGTGTTCCCGCTGCTGCACGTCGGCCGTCCGTGGCTCGCGTACTGGCTGCTGCCCTACCCCAACACGATGGGCATGTGGCCGCAGTTCCGCAGCCCGCTCCTGTGGGACGTGTTCGCCGTGTCGACCTACGCGACGGTGAGCGCGCTGTTCTGGTACGTGGGCTTGATCCCCGACCTCGCGACGCTGCGCGACCGCGCCAAGAGCATGGTGTGGAAGCGCATCTACGGGGCGCTCGCACTCGGCTGGCGCGGCGCGGCGCGGCACTGGGAGCGCTACGAGACGGCGTACGGCTTGCTCGCAGGCCTCGCGACGCCGCTGGTGGTCAGCGTGCACACGGTGGTGAGCTTCGACTTCGCCGTGTCGGTGATCCCCGGTTGGCACGCGACGATCATGCCGCCGTACTTCGTCGCCGGCGCGATCTTCTCGGGCTTCGCGATGGTGCTCACGCTCGCGATCCCGATCCGCCGCATCTACGGCCTCGAGGACTTCATCACGATGAAGCACCTCGAGAACATGGCCAAGGTGATCCTCGCGACGGGGATGATCGTCTGCTACGGCTACGCGATGGAGGCCTTCTTCGC
>CALKYE010000236.1 GCA_938003765.1 uncultured Planctomycetia bacterium | reverse complement strand
CGCTTGCTACACGGACAACTTTTCCACTCGGCGCCTTTCCCCACGACTTGCGAGGGGTGGGATAGACTTCCCTGAATACCCAGCCTCGTTCTCTGGCTCGCCCATCGAGATCCACAACGCGTCCATGAGCCCCCAATCCGCCTGGCGACTGTCGCGCTCCTTCCGTATCGCAGCTCCTCTGATCGCCATCGGCGCCGTGGCTCTCGCCTCGACGCGCATGGCGCTCGTCGTGCCCAACGAGATCCTCATGCCGGGCACGCAACCGCTCGAGGTGCAGCCCTTCTCACCGTCGTGGAACTGCGAGCTGTGCCACGGCCAATACGACCCGGCCACCGAGCCGTTCGAGCAATGGTCGGGCAGCATGATGGCCCACGCGAGCCGCGATCCGCTGTTCTGGGCGGCGCAGGCCGTCGCTGAAAGCGACTTCGACGGCTCGGGCGACCTGTGCCTGCGCTGCCACACGCCGGTGGGTTGGTACGACGGCCGTTCGACGCCCACCGATGGCTCCTCGCTCGTGGGCGACGACTTCGACGGCGTCACGTGCGAGCTGTGCCACAAGCTCACGAACACGGACAACAGCGAGCACATCGGCGTGATGAATCCGCCGTTCATCGCCAACAGCGGCGGCCCCAACCCGACGGCGTGGGTGGGCAGCTCCGAAGCCTCGATCTACCCGGGCTTCGAGCGTCTGGGCCCGTACAGCGATCCGTTCGCGTTCCACGGCTGGCTGCAGTCGAGCTTCCACCGCCAGTCGGCGCTGTGCGGCACCTGCCACGACCTGTCGAACCCGCTGACCGGCGACCTCGCGCACAACAACGGCGCGCAGACGCCGCTCGCGCCCGGTCAGTACGACGGCACGCTCGGCGGGCCGCTCGCCAACAAGGCCGCGTTCAAGAACGCGCCGCACAAGTTCGGCGTCGACCAGCGCACCTACAGCGAGCACGCGGCCTCGCCCTTCGAGTTCCTGCAGGTCAACCGCTTCCTCGAGCTCCCCGCGTCGCTGCGCAAGGGCTCGCTGCTGCGCGCGTACAACCAGGCGCTCGCCTCGATGCCCAACGGCAACTACGAGGACGGCACGACCCGCAACTTCACCTGCCAGACCTGCCACATGGCGCCGGTGCAGGGCTTCGGCTGCGGCCTGACCGGGACGCCCTACCGCCAGGACGTGCCCTCGCACGACCTGACCGGCGGCAACTACTGGACGCCTGACGCGATCCTGTACCTCGAGGCGCAGAACCGACTGGTCGGCGGCAACGGCCTCTCGTTGACGCAGATCGCGGGCATCCAAGCCGGCAAGCAGCGCGCGGTCTCGAACCTCGAGCACAGCGCGGCGCTGAGCGTGAACGGCAACAACCTGCGCGTCACCAACCTCACCGGCCACAAGTTGATCTCGGGCTACGCCGAGGGTCGGCGCATGTGGCTGAACGTGAAGTGGTACGACGGCTCGAACGCGCTCGTGCGCGAGGACGGCCAGTACGGCGCGCTCAACACGACCATCAACGGCCAGCCGGCGGTCGTGGACACGATCCTCGACGTGAACGGGCCGAACACGCGCGTGTACGAAGCGCAGATGGCGATCACGCAGGAGTGGGCGGCCGAGCTGCTCACGCTGGGCCTGAGCCCCAGCCTCGCGCTGACCTACGACCGCGCGACGGGAGCGGTGACCAAGACGCTCGGCCAACTGGCCGCGCAGGCGCCGGGCACGAGCGAGAAGACCTTCCACCTCGTGCTCAACAACTACGTCAAGTCCGACAACCGCATCCCGCCGTACCAGATGAGCTACGACGAAGCGGTCGAGCGCAACACGCTGCCGGTCCCTGCGACGCAGTTCGGCAACCCCGGCCCGGGCGGCGTCTTCAACAACTACGACGACGTCGCGCTCAATCCGCCGGTCGGCGCGGTGCGCGCGGAGATCCGGCTCATGTACCAGCCCACGAGCTGGGAGTACATCCAGTTCCTCGACCTCGCGAACCCCGGTTCGAACCCGTTCAACGCCGCTCGCGGCGACGACGTGCGCGAGGCCTGGCAACAGACGGGCATGGCCGCGCCGGTGGTGATGACCGAAGCGCGTTGGGGCGCGAGCGCGCCCTCGACCTACTGCACCGCGAAGGTCACGAGCAACGGCTGCACGCCGCAGATCGGTTCGAGCGGCGTTGCGAGCGCGAGCAACGGACGCGACTTCTACGTCACCGCTGAAAACGTGATCAACAACCGCACGGGCCTGCTGCGCTACTCCACGACGGGTCCCTCGGCGACGCCCTTCAAGGGCGGGTTCATCTGCGTCGGTGGCGCGGTCCTGCGCGCGGCGCTCCAGACCTCAGGCGGCGCTCCGCGGCCGGCGCTCGACTGCAGCGGCGGCTTCGTCGTCGACTTCAACGAGTTCATCGCCAGCGGCGCCAACCCGTCGCTGGTCGCCAACCAGCAGGTGTGGGCGCAGTGGTGGTTCCGCGACCCGGGCTACGCCGCACCGAACAGCCTGGGCTTCACGGACGGCCTGACCTTCGTCATCGAGCCGTAACACGGCGCTCCGCTCGCAGCGGCGCTCACGGGCGCGGTCCGGCGATTCTGGCCGGGCCGCGCTCGCGCATTTGGCGGCCGCGCGTCGAGGCGACACCAACTCCCCCGGGGAAAGCTGGGCAAAAGTTGAAAGCCCGCCCCCACCGATAGAGGCACGTTGCGCAGCTCTCCCGGGCTGCGCCGCCCTCGCCTCGCGCCCCATGCCGAACGAAGTCTCCCTCTTTGCTCGTCAGCCGATCCACGACTCGGCGATGCGCATCGCCGGGTACGAGCTGCTGTTCCGCGGCGTGGGTGACACGACGGCGCGCATCGGCGATCCGACCAGCGCGACCGCCGAGGTCATCACTCGCGCGCTGTTCGACAAGGGCTTGGAGATGCTGGTCGGCCAGCACCCGGCCTGGATCAACATCGACCGCGACTTCCTCGTCCGGCGCGCGTTCACGGCGCTGCCTCCCAAGCACGTCGTGCTCGAAGTGCTCGAGACCGTTCGAGACGAGCCGGAGGTCCTGTTCGCGATGCGCGCTGCGCGCCAGGCGGGGTACGCGGTCGCGCTCGACGACTTCGAGCTGCGCGCGGACACCGCGGCGCTGATGAACGAGTGCGACTACATCAAAGTCGACTGCCTGGGCCTCAGTCCCGAACGCATTCGCGAGCGCATGGCCGAACTGGGCTCGACCGGCGTGAGGCTGCTGGCGGAGAAGGTCGAGACGCGCGAGACGTTCGAGACCTGCGCTGAGGCGGGAGCGACGCTGTTCCAGGGCTACTACTTCACGCGTCCCGAGACGGTGCACGGCGTCGAGCTGCGCTCCGATCGCCTGCGGCTGATGCGCGTGCTGGCCGAGCTCAGCGACCCCAACGCAACCGTCGAGCGACTCTCCGAGCTGATCCAGACCGACGTCACGCTCGCGTACCGACTGCTGCGCTTCGCGAACTCAGCCAGTCTGGGCCGCGCGCGCAAGTTCGAGAACGTCCGCGACGCGATCACCATGCTCGGACTCGATCGAGTGCGCGCGTGCGCGGCGTTGATGGCGCTCACGTCGATGTCGGACAAGCCCGCTGAACTCGCACGCATGGCGCTGGTTCGCGCGCGGTACTGCCAGCACATCGGGGAGGCGCGCCAGCGCGACCATCACAAGCACTTCGCGGCCGGACTGTTCTCCGTGCTCGACGCGTACCTCGACGAGACGATGGAGAACGTGCTGCTCAAGCTGCCGCTCGACGCCGAGTTGTCGGCGGCGTTGGTCCGCCGCGAAGGAGAACTGGGCAAGGCGCTGGACGTGGCGCTGGCGTGCGAACGCGCCGAGTGGAGCGCGGCTTCGATCGACGGTGTGACGATCTCGCAGCTCGCCGAGGCGCTGATCGAAGCGATGACGTGGGCCGACTCGTTGCAGTCCGCCGTCGCCACGGACTAGACGTACCATGCGGCCCATGAAGTGGGCCGTAGCTCTGGGCTTGTTGGCGGTCGCGTGCGCGAGCCACGCAACCCATCCGCAGTCGCTCGTCCGTCGTCGTCCTAGCCCGAGCGCAGCCCTCGCGGAGCTCGACGAGGCGCAGTCCGTCGCCGCGCGAGCGCTCGCCGTGCGCGAACTCGGCCGCCAGCCGTTCCCCGAGCAGGGCGACGAGGTGACGCGCGCGCTGCTCGAGCGC
>CALKYE010000235.1 GCA_938003765.1 uncultured Planctomycetia bacterium | reverse complement strand
ACAGCTCGACGGTCTGATCGCCGGTGCAGGGGATGAGCAGTCCGCGCTCGAGCAGACCCGCGAGCACTTCGATCGAGACCGTGGCGACAGCGCTTCCGAACGGGTTGACGGCGGTCACCTGATACGTCTCGAGCCCCGCGCCGCCGTTCACGGATCCGGCGATGCGTCCGGTCAGCGGGTCGAGACTCAGCCCCGGCGGCAGCGCCGGTGCGATGCTGAAGACTTCGACCTGGCCGGTCACGCTCGCCACCATCGGTGCGAGCAGGTCTCCGACCGCGACCGCGGCGGACGAAGGCGTGTACGAGAGCCCGCTCGGCGGCTGCGCTGCGAAGACTTCGATTTCCACGAACGCGGAGGCGCGCGGCAGGCCCTGCGAGTCGAGACCGTCGACGCGGTACAGCGTCGGAGGCTGCGCGGCGCTCGGCGTCCCCGCGATGCTGCCGTCCGTGCTCGAGAACGTGAGCCCCGCAGGCAGGGCCGGCGTGATCGTGAAGCTGCTCGCGTTGAAGTTCTGAGTGGTGGGGAGCTGCGGCGCGATCGCCAGCGACTCCCAGAACTCGAGGCTCGTGTCCGGATACGAAACGCTCGGGACGGGCGGCGAGGACGACAGGTCCGACCCCTGGCAGTCCCAGTTGCAACCCGAGGTCGAGAAGGCCAGCAGCAGGGCGACGCCGTTGCGACGCAGGAACGAATTCAGAGCGGACATGGTGCGCGGGAGGGGCGTGCTGTGGCCGTCCCCGCGACGACCGGGCTGCCCCTTCACGCTCCAAGGCGCCCCCACGGCGCGCGCAACGAGAAATCGCGCCGGAACCGTTGAGTGGCCGGACCGCAGCGTTCGCGAGTCCGGCAGCGCGGGGCCGCGCACCGTCGTCGACTAGGGCGCGCTGGGCGGGAAGTACTTCGCCAGCGCTTCGGCGAGCTGCTGCGACGCGGTCGAGTCGGCGCCGGTGAGCTCGCGCCGCAGCGCCAGCGCCGCTTCCATCTCGCCGCGCGCCTCGTCGAGCCGGCCCAGCTCGAACAGCGCGCGCCCCAGTTGGAAGCGCAGCGTCGCCACCGAGGAGTTCCGTTCGCCCAGTTCAGCGCGCGCCAGCGACACCGCCTCCTCGAGCACGCTCCGTGCGCGCTCGAACTCGCGTGCGCTCATGCGCAGGTCGCTCTCAGCAGCCGCCAGCTCGAGCTGCTCCTTCAGGCTCGGCGCCGCGCCGCGCGCCGCGATGGCTGCGCGCACCTCCTCGAGCCGCGCGAGTCCGAGCTGCGGATCGCCGAGCGCGCCCTCGAGCTTGGCCAGTCGCAAGCGCTGCGATTGGAGCCACTGCTGGTCGTCGCGGTTGTTCGCGCTCGCGCGGAAACTCGCCAGCGCGCTGCGCAGCAGCTCCGCGGCGGCCTTCGGATCGCCCGGCAGCCAGGTCGAAGCCTCGAGCGCGGCGAGGCGTGCGCTCCAGTTGTCCTCGCGCGCGTCGAGCTGCTCGGCGACCCGCGCCGCCTCGCGATAGCGCTCGCGCGCGCGCTGCATCTCGCCCAGCGCGCGTTCGACGTCGCCCAACTTCTCGAGCGCGAGCACGCGTTCGGCGCTGTGCTCGAAGCCCTGTTCGCGCAGACGCGCTTCGGCCAGCTCCAGCAGCTCGCGCGACTTGGCGTAGTCGCTGCGCGAGAGCTGGATCTGGCCGATCATCGAGAGCACCCGCGCCGTGGCGCGCGGCGAATCGCGCTCGTCGCGCGCCAATGCGGCGAGCTTCTCCAGGCTCTCGTACAGCGTGACCTGCGCGCCTCCAGCGTGCGCGGGCGACGCGTCGCGCAACACGCGCGTGAACAGCTCGTTGGAGACCTTCAAGTCGGCGAGCGCGAGCCGCTCGGCCGCCAGCGAAGCCTCCAGCTCGCGCGTGTGTCGTCGCTGCTGCAGCCACAGCGCGCTCGGCACGCCGATCGCGAGCGAGAGCGCGAGCGCCAGCGCCGTCGTGCGCGCCTTGTTGCGCCGGACCCACAGCGAGCCGCGCTCGAGAGCCGACGGACGGCGAGCGAGCACGGGCGCGCCGTCGAGCCAGCGCGTGAGGTCGTCGGCGAAGGCGGCCGCGCTCGCGTAGCGCTGGTGCGCCAGGGGCGCCATCGCCGCGAAGCACACGCGCTCGAGATCGGCGTCCACGCGCCGGTTGCGCGCGCGCAAGCTGTCCGGCCGTCCGTCGAGCACGCGCTGTTCGAGTTCAACGCGCGTCGCGCCCTCGAACGGCGCCTGCAGCGCGAGCAGCTCGTACAGCGTGACGCCGAGGGAATACACGTCGCAGCGCGCGTCGACGCCGCGCTCTCCGCGCAGGCGTTCGGGCGCCATGTAGTGCAGCGTGCCGGTCTGCGAGCCGCTGCGCGTCATGCGCTCGAGGTCGTCGGCGCCGCTGAGGCCGAAGTCGATCAACTGCGCGACGCCGTCGGGGCGCAAGAGGATGTTGGAGGGTTTGACGTCGCGGTGAACGACGCCGCGCTCGTGGGCGTGGGTGAGCGCACGCGCTACGTCGCGCGCGACGAGCGCCGCCGCGCGCGTCCAATCGCGCTCGAATCCCGCCGGCGCTCGCGCGGCCTCGACGCCGAGCAAGTCCGTTCCGCGCAAGCTCTCCGGCGCGCGTCCAGCGACGAGCGCGAGCGCTTGCGCGAGCGAGCGCCCGGCGACCAGAGCCATCGCGAGGTAGGGCACGCCGCGGTCCTCGCCGCAGGCGAACACCGGGACGATGCCGGGGTGCTCGAGGCGCGCGACGGCCTGCGCCTCGCGCCGAAAGCGCTCGCGCGCGCCGTCGAACCACACCAGGTCGGGCCGCACGAGCTTGAGCGCGACCTCGCGTCCGAGCGAGAGCTGTCGCGCGCGGTACACGACGCCCATGCCGCCGCTCGCGAGGCGCTCGAGCGTCTCGAAGTCGCCCCAACGTTCGTGCAGCGCGAGGTCGCCGACCTCCGCGCTGGCCAGTCCGAACTGCTGGAGGAACCGGATGCGCTTGCTCAGCTCGGCCGCGTGCTCGGGGTGCTCGCGGCAGGCGCGCTCGAGCGCGGCGGACTGCTGCTCCTCGGGGAGCGCGAGGCACGCCTCCATCAGGCTTGCGACGGCGTCGAGGCTGGGTGCGGGCGTCGCGGGTGAGTCCACGCGCGCCAGTCTCCGCCGGCGAACGACGTCACGCCAGAGCCCGTTCGACCGCGCAGCGCACACGCGCGCGAGGGTGTTGCACGGCGCGGCTTGGTGGAGGCTGAGCCGGCGCCGTACAACCTCGTCAGCCATGGCCGAGTCGAGTGATGTGTGGATCGAGAAGGCCACGCGCGGCGACGAGCGTGCGGTCGAGGAGCTGCTCGTGCGCTACCTCCCGGACCTCGAGGCCTACGTCGGCCGTCGCGCGGCGCACTGGCTGCGCGAGCGCGAGTCGGCCAGCGACCTGGCGCAGTCAGTGTGCCGCGAGGTGCTCGTGCGACTGCGCGACGGACGCTTCGAGTTCCGCGGCGAGCCCGCGTTCCGCGAGTGGCTGTACCGCGCCGCGGTGATCAAGCTCGTCGAGCGCTCGCGGCGCGGCGGCGCGCAACTGCGCGATCCGGCGCGCGAAGTGCGGGACAGCGGCGTGCTCGCTTCGTTGCCCGCGCCGACGACCGCCAGCGCCGCCGCTCTGGCGCACGAGCAGCTCGAGCGCTTCCACCTGGCCTTTGCGTCGCTGGACGAACGCTCGCGCGACGTGCTCTCGCTCAAGTTGGTCGAAGGCGCCAACCACGCACAGATCGCCGAGCGACTGGGGCTGAGCGAGGCGCACTCGCGCGTCGTGTTGGCCCGCGCGCTCGCGCACCTGGCGCAGCGCGGCGTCGGTGCGTGATGGTCCGGAGCGTGATCGTTCAGCGCCTGAGCCTGGGGCGCGCGTTCGCTTCCACGCTCGTCAGCGCACCCACGCGCGCACGCGTCCGCCGCCCGTCGCGGCTTCGCCAGCTTGCGGCTTGACCACGCGCGTGAGGATGCGCTCGGGCTCGACGCCCAGCGCGAGCAGTTCACGGCGCACGCGCTCGAGCCGCTCGGCGCCGAGTGAGACGGCTGCTGCGCGCGCGCGGGCTGCGGCGCGCCGCTCGGATCCGGGCCGCATCAGGTCGAGCACGCGCTCGAGCGCTTCGTCGCACTGTCCGACGCGCGCTTCCAACTCGCGCAGTCGAGCGGCGATCTCCGCGCGGCGTGCGCGGTCGGCGAGCGCGAACTCGGCGCGTGCGAGCGCAGCGGACTCATCGCGTTCGCGGCACAGCTCGGCGCGCTGCTCGCGCAGGCGAGCGCTCAAGCGCGCGCGATCGCCGGAGGAGGGATTGACGAGCCGCGCGGCGCGCTCGAGATCGGCGCGCGAGAGTTCGTGCTCGAGCACCAACCCCTTGCGCGCCCGTCCGCGGATCTTCTCCGCCAGTTGCGCCAACGAGCGTCGCGCGTCGGCGCTGAGCGTCGGGTCGCCGCTCTCGAACCCGAGCAGGCGCGCGTCCTGCGGAGGCGGCTGCTCGTCGCCGGTGATGCCGGCCGCATCGGTGAGCGTCGACAACAAGCGCAGCGGCGAACTCGCCACGGCGCGCGCGATCACCTCCGCCGCCGCGCCCGCAGCGCTGCTCGCGAGCGCCGCCGTCGAAACGCCTTCGGGCGGCGCGTTGAAGCCCACCGAGAACTTGTGGCGTCCCTCGGCGTCCTTCAGCAGGAACAGCACCGTGTCGAGCGGCGCGGGCAGCGCCAGGTAACGCGTGAGCGGTCCGTCGGCCGGCTCGGAGAGCGAGAGGTGCGAGAAGCTCGTGCGCGCGTCCACCGACATCCCGGCTTTGCCGGCGAGCCGCACACGGACGTCCACGTCGGCGAGTCCGTCGCCGATCTCGACGCCGCTCGCGAGCGCCGGTCCGCGCAGCGCCGGGAGCTCGAGCGCTTCGACGTTCATCGCCATCCAGCCGCTGGGCTCGGGCGCGAGCGCGAGCTTGCCGCTGAGGTTCAGCTCCGCGAACAGCGGACGCCGTTCGCGCGCGCGCGCGGCGTCTGCGCCGTCGAGCAGGTCGGCGACGCCCGCCGCGACCCCTTCGAGCAGCGAGTCGGCTGTGATGCGAGGCGGGAGCTCGACCGAGTCCGCGCCGAGCGTCGCACGGAAGGCGAGCGGTTCGCCGCGGGCCAGCTCGCGCAAGGAGAAGCGCTTGAGCTCGGCGTCGAGCGCGTTGAGCGGCAGGCGCGCCGGCTCGGGGCCACTCGAATCCTCGATCAGAACGTCGAGACCGCTCGCGACGATGCGCTCGATGCGCAGATCGAACGGCTCCGCGTCGTCCGTTCGCTGAGGGCTGCCGCTCTCTACTGCGCCGACGTCAGTCGCCGGGCCAGCGGCGCTCTGTCGAAGGACGAAGCCGAGAGCGGAGATGCCGCGCGCGTCGCGCGCGACGCGCAGCGTGGGCTTCTCCAGCTCGACCCCGGCGAGCTTCAAGCTCGAACTGCGCGGCGAGTACTGGCCGCCCTCGAGGCGCAGCGCGCCGAGTCCGATGAGCTGCGGGCCATCGGGCGACGCGTTGAGCGCGAGCTGCGACAACTCCGCCTCGAAACCGATGGGTGCGCTCGGATCGAGTTCGAGCGGTTGGCGTCGACGCAGGTCGAAATGCGCGTCGAGCGCCACGCGCGCTTCGCCGTGCTCCATCGCACCCGGCTCCAAGCGCTCCGCCAACTCGGGCGCGAGCGCGAGCGCACCCGCGCTGCTCAGCTCGCTCGCGCGCGCCTGGATCGACAGCGAGGGCGACGGCGCGAACGGTGTGGCGTCCACACGCACTTCGAAGTCGCCGCACAGCGGCTCGAGCGCTCCGCGGAGTTGGAGTCGCAGCGGATCAACGTCCTCACCAAACGGTGCGAGCCACACGGGCAGCGCGCTGTCGACACCCGGCTCGTCGCCGCGCGTGACGCGCAGGCTGAGGCGCGCGGGCTCGGCGCCCGGGCGTTCGAGCTTCAGCTCCGTCAGTTCGAGTTCCAGGTCGCCGACGCTCACGCGCGGGGTCGGAGCTTGCGCCGCGGGCGCGCTCAGGTCCGCAGTGGGCGACGAAGCGGCGTCCGCGGGCGCATTCGCCTCCGCCGCTGCAAAGCGCAACCCAGCGAAGGTCAGGCCGCCGTCATCGTCGAGCTCAGCGATCGCGCGCACTCCCATCGAGCGCAGTTCGCTCAGCTCGACCGTCGGCGTCGCGCCCTCGAGCAGGCGCACGCGCGCGATCGCATGTTCGATGTCGAGCGTGCGGTGGCCTTCGCGTGCGAGGAGGTAAGTGGGGCCGAGCTCAGCGCGCGCGCTGATCGCTCCGTCGGGTTCGATCGTCGCCTCGAGCGCGAGCTCCGCGTTAGCCGAGCCTCGCTCGTGCGCGAATTCGACTCCCGCGGGCAGGTAGCTCGCGAGCGGTCCTGCGCGCAGGTCCTGCGCGGAGGCTTGCAGCGCGAGCACCAGGCGCTGCGCGCTCGCGCGAGCGATGAACTCGACCTTCGCGTCCTCGCACACGTCAGCGAGAGCGAGCTGGAGGCTTCCCTGCATGGGCGCGCCCGCGCCGCCGAACTGGAGCGGATTGACGTCGGCGCTGCAGCGCAACTCGACGTCGACCGGTGCTGCGAGAGCCTGATCGCGCCACGCGAGCTGGGCCTCGCGCGCTTCGACACGCTCGCCGCGCAGCGCGAACTGGAACCACTCCGAGGGCAACTCGAACGCAGTGGGCGGCGCGGCTTGCGTCACGGCGGCGGCGGTCGCGCCGAGTCGCACACCGCAACTCGACAGTCGTCCCGCCGCATCGCGTTCGACGAGCAGGTACGGCTGCTCCAGCAGCAGTCGCTGGAACTGCACGCCGTCTGCGCGCGGCGGTAACGCGAGTCCCTCGAGCGCGACGCTCTGCAGCGCTGCGAGGGGCCGTTCGCCTTCGAACAACGAGACCTCGCGAAGCGTTGCGTTGGCGCTCCAGCCGTCGTCCACGCGCTGCGCTGAGAGCTCGAACGCGGCGCGCGCGGCGCCGTTCTCGAGCGTGGGTTCGAGGCCTGCTGCTGCGAGGAACGGAGCGAGCGGCCGCAGGTCGGCGTCGAGCGCGGAGAACGATCCGGTGAGTTCGACACGCTCGCCGTTCGCGACGAAGCTCGCGTCCACGCGCGCCTGCCGCACGAGTTCGTCGCTCGCGAGTCGAACGCGCAGTGCTGCGCGGCGCTGCGCCGGCAGATCGCCGAGGTCGAGTTGCTCCAGCTCGACGCCGCTCTCGCGCAGCGACAGTTGAACGGGCGGCGACACGGACTCGTCGACGAACGTGAGCGCGCTCGCGTTCGCGGCGAGCGACTCGAGTTGGAACGCGTCGAGCGGCGGCTCTTGAGCGCTCGAACTCGCCGACGCGTTGGTCGCGGGCTCGTCGACGCTTGCCGGGGTGATCGGGGCGCGCACAACGAATCCCAATGCGTGAACGTCGCCGTTCGCATCGCGACGGGCGTGCGCGCGCAGCCCGCTCAGCGCGATCGCGCCCACGCGCAGTCGCCGATCGACGAATTCGGCGCGGTCGATGGACAGGCGCTCGAGGCCGAACAGCTCGCGTCCGTCGCTCCAACTCGCGCCTTCCAGCGCGGCGTCGACGCGCAGGCCCGCGCTCCAGTTGAGTTTCGCCGTGAGCCGCGCGCGCGCACGGCCGGCTTGCAGCTCGGTCGCGAGCCCGAGCTGCGCGAGTTGCGGTGCGAGACGCGCGAACGTGGCGTCGTCGAGTTCGAGACGCGACTCCAGCGCGAGAGCGTCGGCTTGCACGCGCGCCGAACCTGCCAGCGACAGCGCGCCGAATACCTCGGGCGCGCTGGCTCGCAGTTCCCATCGCATCGGCGCCTTGGCCGCGTCGGGCGGCCAACGCAATTCGCTGGCGTCGAGGCGCGCGTCGACCAATTCCAACGGCTGCGCCGGAGTCGCGGAGCGCTCGTGCAGCTCCACGCGACCGCCCGCGAGCGCAACGCGTTCGAGCGCGAGCGCGATCGGACTCGTCGGCTCGTCGCTCGGCGCCGCGTCGCTCGCGATCGCCGGCTGAGCGCCCGTCGTCACTCCCGCGAAGGCCACGCGGCCGTCGGCGAGCTGTTCGAGGCGCAACGCCGGATCCACGATGCGCAACACGCCGAACGCCGCGGACACGCTGCTCAGCTCGCGCGCCACGAGCTCGCAGTTGTCGACGCGCAGGGCATCGCTCTCTCCGCAGCGCAGGAGCACATCGCGCAGAGTGAAGCGTCCGGCGAAGACGGGACGCTGCGGGTCGAGAACCTGCACGCTGGCGCGAGCGCGAACTGATCCCGACAGCGCTGGACCGACGGCTTCCAATCCTGCCGCGGCCAATCGCCCTTGAAGCTGGCGCAGATCCAGCTCGTCGAGGCTCGCCAGCGACTCGAACTCGAGGCTGCTCTCCTTCGCGGTGAAGTCGAACTCCACGCGCGCTTGGCGCAGGAGGTCGCGCGCCGACACCCACAACACGCCGCCGCCGACGCCGGCTCGCGCTTCGCAGCGTCCGTCGGCGTGCAGCGTGAGGTCGAGCGGGGGCGAGACGCTGGCGTCCCGCACGTGCACGCGCGCGCGCAGCAACTGCGCGCTGAAGTCGAGCGGCGCCGCGAGGCTGACGGGCTTGTTCTCCGCTGCGGGTGGCTCGTTCGATGCGTTGCGCTGCGCCAGGTCGCGCCACGCGGAGCTGCCGTCGGCTGCGATGTCGAGCCACAGCTCGAGCCCGTCGACCTCGGCTTGCGCGACGCGCAGGTCACCGCGCAACAGCGCGCCCACGTCGACGTCGACGCGCAGCCGACCCAGTTGCGCGAGCGGCGCTGCTTCAGCGTCGGCGCGCGGAGCGAGGCGGGCGTCGCGCAGCTCGAACTCGCCGCGCGCGAGCGAGAGGCGCGCGTCGGCGTACTCGAAGTCGACTCCGACCGAACGGGCTGCGAGTTCGAACGCGAGCGGTGTCGCGAGCGCGAGCAGCACGCGCGCGCCGACGAGCGCCAGCACGGTCCACGCGATGCGGCGGCCCCAACGCGAGCGCGGGAACGCGAGCGACAGTCCCGGACGTGAGTTCGTGCTCATCGCGCGCCTTCCGCGGCTTCGAGCGCGGCGCGTCGCACACTGCGCTCCGCCAACGGGTCGTAGCCCGCCGGCGCCCAGCCCCGTGCGGCCAACCAGTCGCAGGCGCGCACGCGCGTGGCGGCGCTGTGGTCGTCGAGGAAGCTCCAGTTCTCTTCGCGCACTCGCCGAGCGAAGTGCTCGATGCTGGAGCTCGCGGCGGCGACGGCTGCGAGCCCGGCGGCCGAGCGTCCGAGTTCGCCCGTGCGGCGCACGAGCACGCCCTCGAGCTCGTAGCCGAGCGCGCGCGAGTCCTTCTGCGCGGCGAGCCAGGTCAGAGCCGCGCGCTCGATGCGCCAGCCGAGCGCCGCAAGTTCGCCCGCGAGCGCGTCGGGCTCGCCCAGCGTCTGCGCCACGGTTTGCGCCAGACTCGTCAGGTCCGCATCGGTTGCGCACAGCGCGAGATCGACGGTCAACTCGGCGCCGCCGAGCGAAGCGAGTTCGAGCAGCGCCGCGCGCGCGTCGCCGTCGAGCGCGAGCGCCGCGACCCAGTGCCCGAGCCGCGTCGTACGCAGCTCTTGATCGATCGGCATCCGGATCGTGTCCGCGGCCCCGCGTTCGCTCATCCGACAGCGCTCGATCGCTGCGGCGAGCGCGGCTGCGTCATCGCGCGCCTCGATCGCGATCTCGAGCAGCAGCCCGCGCGCCTCGCCGCCGGCGAACGGCGACGGCAGGACGCACTGCGCGACGCCGTCGGCGCCGGGGGTGACGCGCCGCTCGAGCGCCAAGGCCTCGCGCCGCAGGGTGCGCACATCAGGTGTGGCGGGATCGGAGTCGTGGTCGAACTCGATCTCGCGCTCGAATACCAGCGCCAGATCGGCGCCGTTCGAGTCGGAGGACTCGCGGCCCAAATCGACGCGCAGCGCACGCCCGGCGCCGTCGGTGGTCGAGCGCCACTCCAGTCGCAGCGTCGCGCCGCTCGGCAGCGCGCCTTCGAACTGGTCGAGCGCGCGCGTGCGGCCGAGCTGCGGCGCAGCGGAGAGTTGCGGGGCCGGCGTTTCGACGCGCCACGCGCCGTCGGCCAGCAGCACGCGAGGTTCCACAGCGGCGCCGCCGAGTTCGGCGGAGATCAAGCGCGCGCTCGCGCCCAGCGGCGAGAGCGGGACGGACGGAAGGGCTTCGGGCGCGAATTCGGTGGCGACGAGGTTCACGCGCGCGATCCAACCGGGCTCGACGCGCGCCGCGAGCTCGTCGGCGCTTCCGGGTGCTGCAAGCGGGCCGAGCGGCGCCCCGCAGCGCTGCGAACTGCGCGCGACGAGCGTCGGGAGCTCGAGCGGCGCAGGCGTGCGGTCGCGTGAAGCGGCGCATCCGGAGACGAGCGCGAGCAGCGCGCCGAGAGCGACGCCGGTGAGCGCGGCGCTGCGAGGTCGGGGGGCGAACATGGCGCGATCATCTTCCTCGCGCTGGAACACGGTCAAGCAGAGGAGTGGATCCTCGCGCGACTCGGAGCACCGCACGCGCCTCGCGGCGGGTGAGTCGTCGCCCTCCTCGTCAGGGAGTCAGCGGCTCTTTGCCGCCGAGCTCGAGGTAGCGCGCGTAGCGCCGCTGGGCGCCCGCGGCGTCCCCCTGCGCCGCCAGCACACGCGCCAGCGCGAGGTGCGAGTTGAGCGCGGACTTCTCGCTCGAACGCGGGCCGTCGACGACGCGCTCGTAGTCCGCTCGCGCCTGGTCGAGCCGACCCGCGAGGCGATGGATCGTCGCGCGGTTGTGCCGCGCGAGGATGTGCTCGGGCTCGAGCTCGAGCGCCTTGTCGTAGGACGCGCTCGCGGCGACGAGGTCGTCGAGCAGGCGCTGCGCCTCGCCCAGGTGGAACCAGCCGGTCGCGTAGTCGGCGTGGCGCGCGAGCAGCTCTTCCAGCACGCGCTGGGCTTGCGCGGGCTGTCGCGCTTGCAGCCACAACTGCGCCAGGCCCAGCCTCGGCAGCGGTTCATCCGGCGACTCGCGGATCTGCAGCACGCGCACGCGACGGAACGCCTGCCACTTGGCGTTCTCGTCGGCGCGGTCGAGCCAGCGCTTGGCCGCTGCGCCGTCGCCGCGTCCGATCGCCTCCTGGGCCAAGGCGTGCAGCGCGGATGGCGCCTGCGGATCGAGCGGCGCGAGCTCGACGAAGCGCGCGAGGAATGCGGCGCCGCGCGCGGGCTCTCCCAGGCGCGTCCACGCTCGGCCGGCGTACAGCCACGCGTCCGGATAGCCGGCGAGTCGCGGTGCGCTGTCTCCCGCGTCGCGGAGGAGCGCGGCGAGCGCCGGCGCGAGTTCGTCGCTCTCCAGCGCGAGGCGGGCGCGCTCGAGTTCGAGCCACGCGGTCGTCTCCGCGCGCACGGGCGTGCGTGCGAGCCACTTCTCCGCGGCCGGGCGTCCACGCGCGATGAAGGCGGCTCGCGCGGCGAGGGACAGCGCTTCGCCGTCCCACTCGGCGCCCGAGGGATGCGACTCGGCCTCTGCGAGTACTTCGCGCGGGCGATCGATCAACAAGCTCTCGCGCCAGCGTTCGACCGTCGCGCGCGACGACGCGGACTGCGCCTGCGCTTGGGGCGAGGGGTCGCTCGCTTGCGCGCGCGGTGAGCTCGCGCCCGCCGAGAAGCACAGAGCGAACACCAGTGCGCCGCAGCTCAGCGCGCGCGACGACACTCGCTGCGTTCCACGCGGACGGTTCACGGCAACGGCTCCTCGTTCACGATGCCGCGGCCCTCTTCGATCGTGATGCGTCGACCCGCGGCGCCCGAGCCGAGGTCCTCGACGCGGCCCGACGGCCACAGCACGCGCAAGCTCGTGTAGCGCGTGCTCGCGGCGAGGCCGAAGTGCAGCCACGGCGTCGAGCTCGACTGGTACCCGACGGACGGATCGACGCGCCCGAGGAGCGCGAACTCCTCCGCGCCGGCCTCCACCGCGGGGACGAGCACCACGCGCGCGCCCAGCGCGTCGCGGCTGGTTCGGCCGTCGGGTGCGCCGGCGTTGGATTCGCTGCCGAGCGGTCCGCGACAGCGAACGACGAGTCGGTTCGCGCGCGCGAAGCGGTTCATCGCGAGCGCAGCGGGCCCGTCGATGCGGCACACGACCCAGTCGGGCGCGCCGTCGCCGTCGAAGTCGCCCGTCGCAGCTCCGCGCGCGCCGAGTGCGGGCGCGAGCACCGAACGCGGGTCGCTCGCTTCCAGACGCGTGAGCGTTCGCTCGGCGCCGCGCGCGCTCAGCTTCCACACGCTCGGCGCTTGCCCGTAGCTCGTGCCCGTGTCGGGCAGATCCGCCTGCGGGTAGACGTGGCCGTTGGTCGTCGCGAGCTCGAGCCAGCCGTCGCCGTCGAAGTCGACGAGGTGCGCGCTCCACGACAGGAGCGCGCGCGACTCGCGCTGCAAGCCGAAGCGGAAGGTCTCGTTGGAGAACCCGCGCGGATTGGCGAAGTACAACGCGGTCGGCTCGCCCGAGAAGTTGGTCAGCGCGAAGTCGAAGTCGCCGTCGCGGTCGACGTCGCCGAACGCCACGCCCATGCCGGCCTCCGCGCGTCCGTCCATCGAGACCGCCACGCCGGCCGAGTACGCGACGTCGGTGAACACTCCGCGGCCGTCGTTGATGAGCAGCAGGTTGGCGACGCTGTCGTTGGCCACGTACAGGTCGCTGTCGCCGTCGCCCTCGAAGTCGAACGGCGCCACGGCGAGCGTGAAGCTCGCGACGTGGCCGGGCAACGCGCGCGCGCTGTCGTCGACGAACGCACCGGCGCCGACGCCGCGCAGGAAGCGATCGGGTTGCGCGGTCATGCCGTGCGGCCCGCAGAAGACGTCGTAGCCCATCCACTCGCACGGCGCGGCGAGCGGACCGGTCCCCAGTTGGCCGACCGGCGGCGCCACGGGGTCGAGTTCGAGGTACTGGCCGACGTACAGGTCGAGCAGGCCGTCGCGATCGGCGTCGAGCAGAGCGAGCGAGGTGACCCACAGCGGCGGGTGTCCCGCTTCGCGCGCGGCGCCCGGCGCGAGGCGCGCGTGGACGTCCGCGGGCATCAGGTCGGCGCCGGGGATCAGCTCGCCGGCGTCGTTCTGGAGGAGCACGCGCAGCGCTCCGTAGCCGCCCGCGATCAAATCGCAGTCCCCGTCGTTGTCGAGGTCGCCGGCGGCGATGCCGGTCCACCAACCGGCGAGCCCCGGGCCCGGCGCGCGGCGGAAGTGGCCGCGGCCGTCGTTCAGGAACACCTCGAGGTCGGCGCCGGGACCGGCGAGCAGCGCGGCGAGGCTCGCGCAGCCCTGTGTGAATACGAGGTCGAGGTCGCCGTCGTTCTGCAGGTCGATCACCGCTACACCTGCGCCGTTGGCCTCGAGCACGGTGCGCTTGGCGGGCTCGCCACTGCGGTTCACGTAGTCCAGACCGCGCTCGGCGGCCTCGTCGATCAGGTCGCGCGGCGCGCTCGCCGCGGGCGTGGTCGCGGGCGCCGGAGGGGCCGGAGCGGTGGGGGGCGTGGACTTCTCGCAGCCGGCGGTGGCGAGTGCGGTGAGCAGCCCCGCCGTCGCCGCGCGGCGGAGTTCGACTCGCAGACAGACGCGCATGGCGCACAAACTACCCGCTCGAACTCGCGGGCCGCGGCTGCGCCGTGGTTTGACCGATTCCGAGCGCTGACTTACCCTTGCGGGCCTTTCTTTAACGCCCCCGATCCATGACCAACCGCGGAAAGCACCTGCTCGAGGCCTTCAAGGTCGCCGGGCCCAACGCCTCGCCTCCCGCGGCGAGCGGTGGGGGTGCTCCGCCCGGTGCGCCGTTCCATCGGCCGACGGGACACGCGGCGCTGGTGCTCAATGCCGCACAACTGCGCCTGATCGGGCTCGTCGTGCTGCTGCTGATGGTCGTCGCGTTCTTGCTCGGTCGCGTGAGCGTGCGCGGCGTCGCGCAGGCTGCGTCCGATTCGAACGGGGGCACGTCGACGCCGGAGGTGCGGCCCACCGAGGCCGTGAACCCGCCGCCCGCGATCGCCGCCCAGCCGCCGGTCAGCGCGCCGCCGCCGAAGGTCGATTCGACCGCCCGGACGGCCGCGGAGCAGGCGCTGCTGGACCCGGTCAACATCTACACGATCAAGCTGGTCCACTACTCCAACACCGACGCCAACAAGCGTCTGGCGGCGGAGACGGCGCGGTACGTCCAGCAGACCCACAATCTGCCGGCCGTGGTGGCCGCCGACGGCTCGGGGCTGTTCATCCTGGTGGGGGCGGCCCCGCGCCAGGTCGACCTCGACGACTACCTGGCCCGGATCAAGCGCATGAACGGCCCGCCGCCGCTGTCCCGGCCGGCCGAGTTCCACAGCGCCTACGTCGACAAGATCGACAAGCTCTTCCGCCGCGACAAGTAGCCGCGCGCGCCTCGCTCCGCCTCGATCCCCGTTTCTCCCTGCCTCCAGGCGCGCGGTCCGGCCGGCGCTTTTCGTACACTCTTCCGCCCTCGAATCGGACTCACTCCAAGTCAACCATGTCGATCCACTCCTCCCTGCGCGGCGTCAGCACCCTGGTCGGTGACCGCAGCGTGTTCACTCGTCGCGAGCGTCTCGAGATCCTCGCCAAGGCCGGCAAGTTCAAGGAAGGCGAGCGCTCGGTGCTCGGCCTCCCCAAGGTGCGCACGCGCTTCAAGGCCGTCGGCGCGAAGAAGGCCGACAAGAAGGCCGACGAGAAGGCCGCGCCCGCTGGCAAGGCCGCAGCGCCGGCCGCCAAGGCCGCGCCGGCGAAGAAGTAGCGCGCCAGCGCACCGGCTGCGATCCACTTCGCCCCAAGCCTCGCTCTCTCCTGCGCGCCGCGGCGGCTGTTCGCCCGCGGCGCGTTTCGTCGTCCACACCATGCAGGCTTCCGCCAGTTTTCCCGCGAGCCAGCCCGAGCCGACGGGCGACCTCGCCCGCGGCACGGCGCCCGTGCTCGAGGTGTTCGCCTCGTTTCAGGGCGAAGGCCTGTACGTCGGAGAGCCGCAGAGCTTCGTGCGACTCGCGGGCTGTCCGCTGCGCTGTCGCTGGTGCGACACGCCGGGCTCGTGGGAGATCGGCGACGAGCACGCGAGCGCACGCATCGACGGCGTCAAAGGCCGTCGGCGCGAGTCGCGCTGGGCCAGTCCCTTCCAAGTCGCGTGCTGGATCGCGCAGGTCGAGCCCGGCGCGCCGCGCACGGTCAGCGTGACCGGCGGCGAGCCGCTCATGTGGCCCGACTTCGTGCGCGAACTCGCGGGCTTCGCCGGACCGCGCCGACTGCACCTCGAGACCGCGGGCGCGCACCCTGCAGCGCTCGCGCGCGTGCTCGACGTCGTCGACCACGTGAGCTTGGACCTCAAGCTGCCCGGCGATCTCGACGCGCCCGAGGAGTTCGACCTGCGCGAGCTCGCGCTGCGCGGACTGGCGCCGCGGGAGCCCTCGCCGCACGGCGCGGCGGAGTGGGCCGAAGCTCGCGCCGAATGCCTGCGCCTGGTTCGCGATCGCGACGCGTGCGCGAAGTTGATCGTCGCCGGTGGGCGCCGTCCCGAACAGTTCGAGCCGCTGCTCGAGAGTGTCGCCGAGCACGCGCCGCAACTTCCGCTGTTCATCCAGCCTGTCAGTCCGGTGCGCGGCGAAACGGCCCCGGACTTCGAACTGCTCACACGCGTCGTCGAATGCGCGCGACGGCACGGCCTGAGCGTGCGCGTGGTTCCTCAGACGCACAAAGCGCTCGGCCTGCCATGAATCAAGAACTCGACTCCAGCTCGCTCGCGCCGTTGCGCCGCATCGCCATCGTCGGCCGCCCCAACGTGGGCAAGTCGACGTTGCTCAACCGCATGGCGAACAGCCGTGTCTCCATCGTCGAGCCCACCGCGGGCGTCACGCGAGATCGCGTCGCCGTTCCGGCGCGCATCTCCACCAAGGACGGCGAGCGCTGGTTCGAAGTGGTCGACACGGGCGGCATCGGCATCGTCGACCGCGACGACCTGGGGCCCGAGGTCGAAGCTCAGGTGCTCCTCGCCGTCGACAACTCGGACCTGGTGCTGTTCCTGGTCGATGCGAAGGACGGGCTGACGCCGCTCGACAGCGAAGTGGCCAAGCGCCTGCGCGGAGTGAAGACGCCGGTGCTGCTCGTGGTGAACAAGTGCGAGGGACGCGCGGCGGGCTGGAACGTCGACGAGTTCCGACGGCTCGGAGTGGGCGAGGGGCCCTTCGCGATCAGCGCGCAAGGCGGCGAAGGACTGCGCGACCTCTACGACCGCATCGGCGACGTGCTGCCCGCGCTCGAGAGCGGGCTCGACGAGACGCCCACGGCGCCGGTGATGAAGCTCGCGATCGTGGGGCTGCGCAACGCAGGCAAGTCGACGCTCGTGAACGCGCTGGCGGGCGAGGAGCGCATGATCGTCTCCGAGATCCCGGGCACGACGCGCGATTCCGTCGACGTGCGCTTCGAGCGCGACGGCGAGAGCTTCGTGGTGATCGACAGCGCCGGCCTGCGCAAGAAGTCCAAGCTCGCCGACGCGGTCGAGTTCTTCAGCGATGCGCGCAGCCATCGCGCCGTGCGCCGCGCCGACGTGGTCGTGCACCTGTTCGACGTGAGCCAGGAACTCGGCCAGGTCGACAAGACGCTGACGCGCTACGTGATCGACCACTACAAGCCCGTGATCCTGGGCGCGAACAAGTGGGACCTGGTGAGCGAGATGGAGCGCCAGCAGTTCGTCGACTACATCCGCGCCGAGCTGCCGCAGCTCTCCTGGGCGCCGATCCACTTCCTGTCCGCCAAGGCCGGCCAAGGCGTCGAGAGCTTGCTGCGCCTCGCGCGGCGGCTCTACGAGCAGAGCAAGACCGAGGTCTCGACCGGACTGCTCAACCGCACGCTCGAGCGCGCGATGGAAGAGCGCAGCCCGATCTCCGGCGGCGCGCGCGTGCGCATCTACTACGGCACGCAGACCACGGTCTCGCCGCCGACCTTCCGCTTGTACGTCAACGACAAGCGCTTCCTCACCAAGAACTACGTGCGCTACCTCACGGCGCGGCTGCGCGAAGAGCTCGGGCTCGACCACCAGCCGATTCGCCTGGAACTGACCGACAAGGCCGAGAGCAAGGAACGTTCGTCGTGAAATCCGTCGCCGCGCTCGGCGCTGTGCTGGCGCTCGCCCTGTGCGCCTGCCAGGGCCCCAAGCACCCGCCCATGTGGACCGAGATCGAGATCGCCTCACCCAGCGAGAACGTGCTGTGGGCGGTGGCGAGCCAGGAGCTGCAGCGCATGGGCTTTCCGCTGGGCGTCGGCGCCGATCCGCGGCAACTGGTGATGAGCTCGGCCTGGAAGACCGAACTGGCGCCGTTCAAGGGCGACGGCTTCCGCCAGCGCGCCGAGGTGCGCTTCTTCGCGCGCAAGGGCGGCAAGTACGCGATCGAGGCGCGCGTCGTGAAGGAGATCAACGACGACATCGTGCGGCCGCTCGATCCGTCCTACGCCAAGTGGGAACCGGCGCCGGACAACGTCGAGACCGCGCAGTTGCTGCTGCAGCGCATCCAGGCGCGACTGGGCGCGAAGCTCGACGTGGGCGACAAGAAGTCGGAACTCGAGAAGCGCTGAGCGCAGGCGCGCCAGCGTTCGCGGCTCCAAGTGTTGCTGGGCGCGAACGCGTGGCGCCGCGTCGACGCCACGCCGGTGGCGCCGTCACGCTCGCGGATCCACGCTTCACTCCGCTGCGAGTTCTAAGGCGCGAGCGTGAACTGCACGGCGCTGCTGGTGACGAGCCTGTTCGCCACTAGCGGGTCGCGAACCCAGTACTGCGCCCACACCGCGTCGCCCACGCCGAACGGCGCGCCCAAGGCGCTCGGATTCGTCGCGCGGAACTGATTCCAGTCCTCCGCGAGCACCCCGTCGCAACTGCCCGCCGAGGCGCCGGACGATTGCACGCGCGTGAGCTGCAGCGGGGGAGCGACGCACAACGTGCTCGAGCCGAACGGCGCGGCCACCGGGCCGTTGACGCCGTAGGTCAGCGCTCCCAGTCGGTCTCCCTCGACGTTGCGCGCGACCACGACGAAGTTCTGCGGCGCGCTCGCGCTCGAGACTCCGCCGACGGTGAGTTCAGCGACGCAGCCCGCCGTGCTCGTTCCCGACGTGCAGTAAACCGAAGCATCGCCGCACGCTTGGCAACCCCAGCGCGCGATGTAACCGTCGCGGCTGGTGGGCTCCATGCCTGAGAAGCCCGCAAGCGCGAGCGCCGGCCCGCAGCCGTCGTCGTACTCCACCAGTTGCATGATCTGACCGCCGAGCCCCCGCGCCAGGACTTCCCAGTTGGCGCCGTCGAAGCGCGCGAGTTGGATGTCCGGAACGCCGCCGGCAAGTCTGAACTTCCCGGCCACGTACAGTCGCTCACCTGCGCCATCGTCGTGCGCGACCAACCGCGTGGGAGATCCATCCAAGTCGCCGGGCAAGGCGCTCCACACCTGTCCGTCCCAGCGCGCGATGTTCACCGTCGCGCCCCAGGCGGTCTTGAGGAGACCGCCCGCGTACAGCTGCGCTCCGCTGCCGTCGTCGAACGACGCGAGTGCGGTGACGGCGGTCAAGGTTGGGTTGCTTGGACCGAGAGGCGTCCAACTCACGCCGTCCCATTTCGCGGCCTGTGCGCCGCCGCCGTTCGAGGTTCCGCCCGCGAAGAGCGCCGGTCCGCTTCCGTCGTCGTGAACCTCGAAGGCCGTGATGGAGCCGAACGTCGGCAGTCCGCCGCCGAGCGGCTGCCATTGCACGCCGTTCCAGCGGGCTACGCGCCTCAGAATTGTGGCGCCCGCCGCCGTGAACGCACCGCCGGCGTAGAGCGCAGATCCACTGCCATCGTCGAACGACTTCAGCGCGAACACGGCATCGTTCAATGGCGGCGTCCCGACGGCGCTCCAGTTCGGGCCATTGAGACGCGCGACAGGACCGAGGTTGATTCCGCCGGTCGAGATCGACGCACCCCCGGCATAGAGCCGTGGCCCCGATCCGTCGTCGTGCGTCTCGAAGGCCAGGCCGGGCGAGGAAATCGGGGGCAGGAGTTTCCACGAGCCGGGCTCCCGTTCGGCGACTCCAAATACGGCCGCGCCCGACGGTCCGCTGGGGAACCTGCCCTGGGCGAGGAGCGCGGCCCCACTCGGGCCCTCGTGCACGCCGAGGGCGATGAGCGGCTCGGTCAGTCCTTGCGGTTCGGACGCGGGCCACGACCACTGGAGGCCGTCCCACAGGGCCACGCGCGGCGTCAGGTGCGCATCGCCAACCCCGAGCGGCGGATTCGACAGGTTGAAGCGCCCGCCGGCGAAGAGCGACGTGGTTGTCCCCGAGTCGAAGGTCGTCAGCGTGTGGACGGCTACGTCCAAGCCGCCGCCGAGGCCCTGCCACTGTCCGTTGTCGAGGCGCATCACGTTGATCACCTGCAGTCCGCCTGCGGCGAAGCTGAAAATGCCGCCCGCGTACAGCTTCGCGCCACCGCCGTCGTCGTGCGTCGCAAGCGCGTAGACGTTGAATACGCCGCCCCACTGAACCACCGGGCTCCACACTCCGCCGGACCAGCGCGCCAGTTGGCGCAGTCCCGCCGAGGCGGAGGTGAACGGGCCGCCCACCCAGAGCGCCGGTCCGCCGCCAGCGTCGAACGACTCGAGCGCTTGGATCGGTCCGGAGATGTCGCCCGTGCCGATGTCCGACCACTGCGCGCCGTCGAAGCTTGCGATGTGATCGCCGGGCGAGCCGCCTTGCAGCGTGAACGCGCCGGCTGCGTAGAGCTGCGCACCGCCGCCGTCGTCGTGGGCCGTCAGCGCCAGGACGGAGTCGTTGAACGCAGCGCCGATGCTCGACCAGCTCTGTCCGTCCCATCGTGCGAGCCGCGTGGCCGCCAGCCCGCCGATGGTCGTGAAATCACCGCCGGCGTAGAGCTTCGCGCCGCTGCCGTCGTCGAAGACTGCGAGCGAGTGGACTTCGCCGTTGAGCGCGCCGCCCAACGAAGTCCACTGGGTTCCATCCCAGCTCGCCACGACGCCAGCCGAGTATGCGCCGCCGGGGAGCACGACCCCGTCGGATCCCGCTGCGTAGAGCTTCGGCCCCGTTCCGTCGTCGTGCGTCACGAGCGCGCGCACCCACAGGCCCGGGTAGTCACCGACGGCAGAGAACTCCGATCCGTCCCAGCGAACGATCCCCTCGGCCTGCACGGCGTCCGCGTTGCGGAAACTGCCGCCGATGTACAGCGCGTCGCCGCTGCCGTCGTCGTGCTGCAGCGCCGTCCACACGGCGCCTTCGATTCCGTTTTGAGGCCCGAACGTCGAGGTCCAACCGGGCGTGCAGTTCGCGGCGCTTCCCAGCAGCGCAGCGCTGCTCCGCGTCGACTCGAGCGCCTTGTCGATCGCTTCGACGTCTGCCGCAGTCACCTTCGCTCGGTCCGGCTGGAACTTCGACGAGGACTGCGCGAGCGCGGGCGGATCGAACGAGAGGGAGACGGCGACGCACGCCAGGGCGCGCGACATGACCGAGTGCGTGGAGCTCATGCGGACCTGCTGTGCGGGTTCGTTGCGAACGGACCGCGCGCGGCAGCGGCGCCGCACGTCGACTCGGGCGCCGTGCGCAGCCTGGGGATGACGGACTCGGCTGGCGCTGCGCGAGCTCGTGCAGGCTAACGCAAGTGTCGTCGCTCAGGGCATGTCGCCGGCGCAGCGTGCGGACTCGCGTTCTCGCGGTGCGTTCGGCTCAGTCGCTGCGCAGAAGCGCTCTGTTCAACGCGTCGTCGCGCGGGCGCGAGAGCAACACGACTCCGCCCTCGCAGCGCGCTGCGTCGTGTTCGTCCGTCGCGCTGGGCCCATCGAGTTCGAGGGTGTGGACGGCTCGGTGATGAGCGGGAAGCTCGAACACGCGGCGCGTCCGAAGGAGCTGTGGCTCGCTCGCGGTCGTCGATCAGGGTCGGGATGGACTCCGTGAGGCCGTAATCGGGCAATCCGGGCGTCGCGATGCCTCGCCGGCGGAGTCCGCGCTGTTGTGAAGCCTCTGCGAGAGGGCGAGCCGTCGCTGGAACAGCTCGCTGGTGTTGCGCGCGACCGTGCGGCGCATCTGCTCGACGCCGAGCACGTCGCGCGCCGTGGGGCCGTCGATCGGGACCGTCGGAGCACCCTGCTGCTCGATCGTGTCGGTCGCGATTCCCTCGAAGCTCGCCTCGCCTCGCTCCGATTCGTTCCGAGGCTGCGGTGCGGACCAGCTCTCGAGTCTCGCCTCGCCCGGCCAGGCGTCAGCCATGTGCAGCGTCGAGCGTCTCACCCATGCGCCGGGTCGCACCGGACGACGCGCACTCGCCGGAATCCGGGGTGCGACCGCGCGTCGCACGCGAACATCCGACGGCTCCGCCTGCTCCCGATGGCTGGGAAAGCGGGCGAGGCGTCTCGCATCCGCCGCCGCGCGCACCCCGCGCGTGGCGCGCGTGCTGCGTGGATGTTGCGGCGTGCAGCGCATACCATCGGCCGCCCCAATCCAGGCCGAGCCACGGCGAGCCGGCGTCCCCATGAGCCAACTCGAGTTCGGTGAAGTGCGCCCGCGTGCGCTCGTCGTCGCCGCGGATTCCGCTCGCGCGCTGGCCGGTTGCGGCGGAGCGGCGGCGCTGCACTTCGCGCGCGGCGATGCGTTGAGCTGGCTCGCGGCGGGGGAGGCGGGCGCCGGCCCGACGCAACTGGGTGTGCGCGAGGTTCGCAGTCTGGGCCTGGCGCCGGGCGCGGTCGCGGCGCATGCGCGGCTCGTGGAGCAGCTCAACAAGGAGCTCGACGAGCGTGCGGCCGAGGTGGTCTACGCCCCCTCGTCGAACAGCGCCGACCGCGACGAGCGCGCGCTCGCGTTCGCCGTAGCCGCCGCGGTGGCGCAGCGGCCCGCCGTTCGCGTCCTGTGCTGGGGCGACGATGCGCGGGCGGCGCGCGAACTCGACATCTCGCACGTGCGCCAGCGCAAGCTCGACGCGCTCGCTGCGGCCGGCGACGCGCGGCCGGTGACCGAGCGCGAGCGCTTCGAGTCGTTCGAAGGGCCCGCCATGCTGCGCGAACTGCGCGCGCGCGCGCTGGCGCAAGGCGACGACCCGCGCTGGCGCGCGACGGCCGTGATCTCGACCTGGAACAAGCGCGCCGACGTGTGCCAGAACCTCGACGCGTTGCGCGCGCAGGTGCGGCCCTTCGACGACATCGTGGTGGTCGACAACGCCTCGAGCGACGACACCGCGCGCGCGATCCGCGAGCGCTACCCCGAAGTGCGTTTGACCGTGATGCCGCACTCGCGCTACGGCGCGTGCGAGACGTTCAACATCGGCTTCGCCTCGGCGCTCACGCCGTTGATGGCGATCCTCGACGACGACGTGATGCTGCCGCCCGACTGGCTCGAGAAGACCGTCGAGCGCATGCGGCGCGAGCCCGAGACCACCGCCATCGTCTCCAGCGAAGTCGAGGAGCCGGGCATGCCCGCAGGCTACCTCGAGCAGCCGCACCTCACGCAGGAGCGCTACATGAGCACGTTCCGCGGCTGCGCGAGCCTCGCGCGCGTGGACGCGCTGCGCAAAGCGGGCTTCTACGACGAGCGGCTGTTCATCTACGGCAACGAGCGCGACCTCACCTGCCGCCTGCTCAACCTCGGCTACCGCGTGCTGCAGTACCCGGCCGCGCGCGCGTTCCACAAGACGCCGTTCGGCATCAAGATGGGCAAGCGCAGCTTGTACTACCACGCGCGCAACGCCTGGCTCACGCAGCTCAAGTACGCGCCCGCCGGCGACCTCGCGCGTCTGCCGTTCCTCGTGGTGTCGAAGGTGCTGCTGCGCGGCGAGCAGCGCGAGCGCGCGGGCAAGGTCGCCGACGCCACGGGCACCATCGGCATCGGCAAGAGCGTGCGCGAGACGCCCGGCGCGTGGTGGGTGCTCGCCAAGGCCGGCCTGAACGTGATCGCGAACCTGCCGTACTGCCTCGAGCATCGCTCTCCGGTTCGCGCGCCGGACTTCGAGCTGCCGCTGAAGTGAGCAATAGCGTCGCAACGCGGCCTTCGACACTCGGCCCGATCAGCGCGGTCGTGTGCAACTACAACGGGCGCGAGCACCTTCCTCCGTGCCTGTCGGCGCTGCGCCTCTCGTCGCGCAAGCTGGCCGAGTTGATCGTGGTCGACAACGCCTCCACGGACGACAGCGTCGAGTTGCTGCGGCGCGACTTCCGCGAGGCCCGCGTCGTCGCTCTGCCCGCGAACGATGGACCGTGCGCGGCGCGCAACCGAGGACTGGTCGAGACGTGCAACGAGTGGGTGCTCTTGGTCGACAACGACGCCGTGCTCGCTCCCGACGCGCTCGAGAAGCTCGAGCAGGCCGCGCTGGCGCACCCTGACGCGGCGGTGATCCAGCCGCGCAGCGTGGTGGCGAGCGATCCCGGCCTCGTGCACTACGACGGCGGCGCGCTGCACTACTGCGGCCTGTTCAGCCTGCGGAACTTCTTCACCCGCGTGGGCCAGGCCGAGGGCGCGGGCGTCGTCGAAGTCGACGGGTGCGTCTCGGTCGTGCTGCTGGTTCGGCGCGAGCTGCTGCTGGAGTTCGGCGGCTTCGATCCGGCCTACTTCATCCTGTTCGAGGACCTGGACCTCTCGATGCGCCTGCGCATGGCGGGGCACACGATCCTCTCGGTGGAGGACGCCATCTGTCACCACCGCGGCGGAACGCCCGGCATCAGCTTCCGCGGCAAGATCGGCTATCCGCAGCGCCGCGCCTTCCTGCACTCGCGCAACCGCTGGATCTACCTGCTCAAGTGCCACCAGTGGTCGACGTTGGCGCTCAGCCTGCCGGCGCTCGTGCTCTACGAACTCGTCTGGGCGCCGTTCACGTTGCTGTCGGGCACGTTCACGGGCTACCTGCGCGGCAAGTGGGCCTTCCTGCGCACGCTGCCGCGCACGTTGCGCGTGCGGCGCGACGTTCAGCGGCGTCGCCTACGCGCGGACCGAGAGCTCCTCGTCGGAGGACCGCTGACGATCGCGCCGCAGCTCGACAGCGGCGGCCTCAAGAGCTTCGTGCTCGCGCTGCTCAACGTGATGTTGAGCGCGTGGTGGAGCTTGATCCGCCCGCTGTGCCGCTGAGCGACGCGGGCTCAGTTGCCGTTCGAGAGCTCCAGCGCTTCGGTGAGGATCAGCGTGCTGGGACAGCGTTCGACGAACTGACGGCGCACCACTGCGCCGGCTCGAGAGAGGAACGGTCGCGGAACGCCGCCGGACGGCCCGCGCGCGAACGTCCCGGACGGCGCGTATCCTCCCGGGGATGTCCAAGCGCCGCGCGCAGCCTCCTCCGCCGCTCGAGCCCCAACGCGCGAGTTCGGCGTCCCGGCTGGCCCTCGCGCTCGTCCTGGCGACCCTCGCGGCCTACTCGAACAGCTTCGCGGCGCCGCTGGTCTTCGACGACTTGCCCAGCATCGTCGCGAACCCGCAGTTGCGCGGGATCGAGGCGCTGTGGCGCGTGTTCGAGGACTCCGGTCGCGGCGACATCACGCTCGCCGGGCGCCCGGTCGGCGCCTGGACGTTCGCGCTCAACTACGCGCTGGGCGGGGCGAGGGTCTTCGGCTACCACGCGCTCAACCTCGCGATCCACATCACCGCAGGGCTCGTGCTGTTCGCGCTCGTGCGGCGCACGCTCGAGCTCGACGCGCTCCGCGAGCGCTGGGGCGCGCGCGCGCCGGCCATCGCGGCGCTCGCCGCCGGGTTGTTCCTGCTGCACCCGATCCAGACCAAGGCGGTGACGTACGTCGTGCAGCGCATCGAGTCGCTGGCGGCGCTGTGCGTCCTGCTCGTGCTGTACGGCCTGCTGCGCGCGGCGAGCGGCGGGCCGCGCTCGCGCGCCTGGCTGACGGCGTCGTTCAGCGCGTGCGCGCTCGGAGTGGGGGTGAAGGAAACGCTCGCGTGCGCGCCGGTGCTGGCGCTGCTCTTCGATCGAGCGTTGCTCTCGGGGAGCCTGCGCGCGGCGTGGTCGGCGCGACGCGGCTACTACGTCGCGCTCGCGAGCACGTGGCCGCTGCTAGCCGCGCTGGTCCTGCTCCATCCGCGCTGGAGCGTCGCCGCCTCCGCCGCGGAGGAACTCGGTCGACTCGACTACCTGCTGCTCCAACTCGGCGCCTTCGGCCACTACCTGCGCCAGATCGCCTGGCCCGATGCGCTGGTGTTCGACTACGGCATCTTCGGCGACGGTGTCTCCGCCGCGGACTTCTCGGCGCGCTGGTGGGCGAGCGCGGTGCTGTGTGTCGCGCTCGTCGGCGCGACGCTCTGGGGCCTGGCGCGCAATCGAGCGTGGGCGTTGCTCGGAGCGCTCGCGTTCGGCGTGCTCGCGCCATCGTCCAGCGTGGTTCCGATCCGCCTCGATCCGCTCGCGGAGCACCGGCTCTACCTGCCGCTCGCCGCGCTGACGGTGCTGCTCGCGCTCGGTTTGGACGCCTTCGCGAGTCGCGTGGCCGCCGCGCGGGCGCAGCAGTACTTCCGAGCGCTCTCGCTGCTCCTGTGCGGCGCTGCGGCGGCCGGCGCCTGGGTGCGCAACGCCGACTACGCGAGCGCGCGCACGCTCTGGCAAGACACGGTGGACAAGCGTCCGACCAGCGCTCGAGCGCTGACGAACCTGGGCGTCGAGGTGCTCGTCGCGGGCGACGCCGAGCGCGCGTTGGAGCTGCACGAGGCCGCCATCGCGGCGCGGCCGAGCTACTCCGAGGCGCACCACAACCGCGGCAACGCGCTGCTGGTGATGGGCTCGAACGAGCCAGCGCTCGCGAGCTACGAGCGCGCCCTCGAACTCGAGCCCGACAACGTCGAGTCGCTCGTCGGCGCCGGCGAGGTGCTGGTGCGGCTGGGGCGCACTGACGAGGCGGCGCAGCATTTCGAACGCGCGTTGGCGCGCAATCCCAAGCTCCTCGGCGCGCAGCGGCGGATGGCTGGCATCCGCGCCGGCCAGGGACGAATCGACAACGCGCTGCAACATCTACAAGCGGCGCTGGCGCTGGACGGGAGCGATCCGATGCTGTGGGTGTTGGCGGCGTCGCTGCACGCGGAGCAGGGCCGCTTCAACGTCGCGCGCACGCACCTCGAGCAGGCGCTGCGGATCGATCCCGCGCACGCCGAGGCGCGCGCCCGTCTCGAGCGTCTGCGCGCGGCCGCGAAGTCCGCGGCCGATCCACGAACTGGACAGCAACGTTAGTTCCAGGCGCGCTGCTGCGGCGGCACGCGATTCGATAGAACCTCGCGGCAGCGTGGTGATCCCTCGCACCGGCGCGGCAGGGCGCGGTTCGAGGGGGGCGGATCGAGCGGGAACAAGGTCGAGCGGGAAGAGTCGTCGTTGAGCTGGGGCATCCTGATCGCGGTGTGCGCCGCGTTGGCGTTGGCGGTGTTCGCGCGCAGGCGCGAGCTCGTCGCCACGTCGAAGCGCATCGCCGAGCGCCGCAGCGCGATCGAGCGCGGCAGCCACAAGGCGCGGCTCCTGTACCCGCAGGTCGACCTCACGCGCTGCATCGGTTGCGGCCTGTGCGTCGAAGCGTGTCCGGAGGAAGGCGTGCTCGAGATCGTGCACGGCCAGGCGCTGGTGGTGCACGGCGCGCGCTGCGTCGGCCATGCACGCTGCGCGCCGGCGTGCCCGGTCGGCGCGATCGCGCTGACGTTCGCGGACCTCAAGGAGCGCCGCGACCTGCCGGTGCTCTCCGAGCAGCTCGAATCGACCGCGACGCCCGGCCTGTTCCTCGCCGGCGAGGTGACCGGCTTCGCGCTGGTGCGCACGGCCATCGCGCACGGAGTCGCGGTCGCCAACGAGGCGGCGCGCCGCACATTGCGCGAGCGCGGCGTTCCCGACGGCGTGCACGATCTCATCGTGGTCGGAGCGGGCCCCGCCGGCCTGGCGTGCGCGCTGCAGGCCAAGGTGCGCGAGCTCGACTACGTCGTGCTCGAGCAGGACGAGCTGGGCGGCACCGTGGCGAAGTACCCGCGCCGCAAGCTGGTCATGACGCAGCCGGTCGAGCTGCCGCTGGTGGGCATGCTCGATCGCTCCGAGTACACCAAGGAAGAGCTGATCGATCTGTGGCGCGACGCGGCCCACGGCCAGGCGCTCCCGATCCGCACCGGGATCGTGCTCCAAGGAGTCGAGCGCGAAGCGAGCGGCCTGTTCGTGGTGCGCACGAACAGCGGCGAGTTCCGCGCGCGCTTCGTGTGCCTCGCGCTGGGGCGACGCGGCACGCCCAACAAGCTCGGCGTTCCCGGCGAGCAGTCGCCGAAGGTGCTGTACTCGCTGCTCGACGCGCAGTCGTACCAGGGGCGCAAGATCCTGGTGGTGGGCGGCGGCGACAGCGCGGTGGAGGCGGCGCTCGGCCTCGCGGAACAGCCCGGCAATCAAGTGGCGCTCTCGTACCGCCGCGAAGCCTTCGCGCGAATCAAGCCGCGGAACGAGGCGCGGCTGCTGGAGGCGGTTCAGGCCGGGCGGCTGACCACGCTGATGGCGAGCGAGGTCGAGAGCATCGAGGAGCGCGAGGTCCGGCTGCGCATGAGCGAGCGCGGCGCGGCGCGTCAGGTCGTGCTCGACAACGACGAGGTGTTCATCCTGGCCGGCGGCAAGCCGCCGTTCGAGCTGCTCGAGAAGTGCGGAGTCTCGTTCGATCCCTCGCAGCGCAAGGAGACCGCCCCGCTCGCGGAGAGCGGCTCCGGTTTCGCTCGCGCCCTGCTCGCCGCGCTCGTGCTCGCTGTCGCTGCGCTGGGTTGGGTGGGCTGGTTCGCCGACTACTACCGCCTGAGTCTGCTCGAGCGCATCGATTCGCCCTGGCACGCCTGGCTCAAGCCCGCGGGATCGGTCGGACTGGTTCTGGGCGTGCTCGCCACCGCCCTGATCTCGTTCAACCTCGCCTACCTCGTGCGACGAGGCGAGCTGTTCGGAGTGCGCTGGGGCTCGCTGCAGCGTTGGATGACGACGCACGTCGTCACCGGCGTGCTCGCGCTGCTGTTCGCGCTGCTCCACGGCGCCATGGCCCCGCGCGAGACCGTCGGAGGCAAGGCGCTGGCCGCGTTGGCGGTGCTCGTCGGCACCGGCGCGATCGGCCGCTACTTCTACGCCTTCGTTCCGCGCGCGGCGAACGGACGCGAACTCGCTCTCGAAGAGCTGCACGCGCGGCTCGCGGCGCTGTCGGCCGAATGGGACCGCGGCAACCGCGACTTCGGCGAGCGCGTGCGACGGGCGCTCGAGGAGCTGACGGCGTCGGGGCGCTGGAGCGGATCGTTCGTGCTGCGCCTGTTCGCGCTCGTGCGCAGCCAGCGCGGACTGCGCGCGTCGATCGATCGATTGCAGCGCGAGGGACGCGCGGAGGGCTTGCCCCCCGATCAGCTCGACGAACTGGCGTCGCTCGCCCGTCGTGCGCACCGCGCCGCGCTGATGGCTTCGCACTTCGAGGACTTGCGCGCGCTGATGGCGTCGTGGAGATACTTCCACCGCTGGGTCGCGCTGTTCATGGTTCTGGTCCTCGTCATCCACATCGTCACTGCGCTGCGGTACGCCACGCTCGGAGGGGCTCCGTGAGCGCGCTCGCGAAGCTGCGTGACCCCAAGCTGTGGCTCGCCGCGGCCACGGCTGCGCTGGTGCTGTTCCTCGTGCTCGACGAGGCCGAGCGCGCGACCTCGCCCGGGCCGTTGACCACGGTTCACGGCGCGCAGCCCGAACTCGCGGGCAACGACGGTTGCGAGCGCTGCCACGCGAGCGATGCGTCGGCGAACGGGTTCGCGGGAGCGTGCTCGGAGTGTCACGCAGCCATCGGCGCGCAGTTGGCGTCGTCGCGCGGCTTCCACGGAGGTCTCGACGCAGCGCAGGCGCAGCACTGCGAGCTGTGCCACGTCGAGCACCACGGCGACGCGGCGCGGCTGGTCGACGAGCGCGCCTTCGCGCTGGCCGGCGTCGCGGACCGCGCGCGCTTCGACCACGGCTTCACGGCCTTCGAGCTGATCGGCGCGCACACCGAGCTCGAGTGCGCCCAGTGCCACCGCCACGCGGACGCGGCGCAGCTCGCGAAGGGCGAGACGCGCTTCCTCGGGCTGACGCAGCGCTGCGCCGAGTGCCACGAGGACCCGCACCGGGGCAAGTTCGATCCGAACTGCGCGAGCTGTCACGGTCAGAGTTCGTTCACGGCCCTCGACAACTTCGTCCACACGGAGCAGTTCCCGCTCGTCGGCCGACACGCGGGGCTGGACTGCGCGAGCTGCCACGCCAAGGACGGCGCGTTCGCGATCGAGGTCGTCGGCGCAGTCGACTATCCGCGCGGCCCGCGCACCTGCCAGGAATGCCACAGCTCGCCGCACGCCGAGTCGTTCGTCTCCGCGGTCGCCGCGGACGCGCGCGTCGCTGCCGCGAGCACCTGCGAGCAGTGTCATCCGAGCCTCGATGGCTCGTTCGCGCGCGGCGCCGCACGCATGGACGCGCGCTGGCACGGCGCGAGCGGCTTCGAGTTGCGCGGCGCGCACCGCTCGCTCGACTGCGCGAGCTGCCACGCGCCGGAGCTCGGCGCGTTCCGCGAGCGACACCCCGGCGGGCGTGCGCAGGCCTGCGCGAGCTGCCACGACGATCCGCACGCGGGGCAGTTCGGCGCGCCGTCGAACTGCGCGCAGTGCCACAGCGAAGAGCGCTGGACGCCGAGCCGCATCGATGTCGCCTCGCACACGAGCTTCGCTCTCACGGGTGCTCACGCCGCCGTCGACTGCGCCTCGTGCCACGCGACCGAACCCACCGGCGCCCGCGTGTTCCGCGGTGCGCCGCGCGCCTGTGAGAGTTGCCACGCCGACGCGCACGAGCAGCGTTTCGAGCGCCAACTCGCGCTGGCGGCGAGTGACGCGCGCGCTGCGGGCGGCGCCTGCGGCCTGTGCCACAGTCCGACGCGCTTCGACGAGGTCGAGCGCTCGCGCTTCGACCACTCGCACTGGACCGGGTTCGAACTCGCCGGCGCCCACGCGCGCGCGACGTGCGAGGCCTGCCATCCCCGCAGCGCGGCGCCGGACGAGTTCGGCCGCACCTTCGGCCGCGTCGCGAGCGTCGAGGGCGCGCGCGTGACGAGTTGCTCCAACTGCCATCGCGATGCTCACCGCGGCGCCTTCGACGCGATGTACGTCACGGACGTCGCCAGCGGAGTGTGCGCGCAGTGCCACGGCTTCGAGAGCTTCCGGCCCGCGCTCGCGAGCTTCGATCACGCGGCCACGGGCTTCGCGCTCGACGGCGCGCACGCCGAGGCGAGCTGCGAGCAGTGCCACGGCCCCAGTCCCGCGCGCGTCGACCCGCCGCGGCGGCTGGGGTTCGTCGCGGCGCTCCACGCCGACGCGCTCGGGACGCAGGGCGTTCAAGCCTGCGCGGCCTGTCACGCGGACGTGCACGCGTTCGCCGCGGCCCGCGACGTCGAGAGCGGGCGCGCGCAGCTCGCGCAGGAGTGCTCCACGTGCCACACGACGAGCGCCTTCGCGCAGGTCGACCGCGCGGCCTTCAACCACCTGGCGTGGACGGGCTTCGCGCTCGACGGCGCCCACGCGGCGACGGCGTGCGAGGCCTGCCACGTGCCGACGCGCGAGCCGGACGCGCACGGCCGGAGCTTCGGCCGCGCTGCGGGCGCGGATTGCTCCGCGTGCCACGTCGACGTGCACGCCGGCCAGTTCGCTCGCGGCGGCGTCACCGATTGCGCGCGCTGCCACGATGCGAGGCTGCCGTTGCGCGAGGTGCGTTTCGACCATCAACGCGACGCGCGCTTCGCGCTGGACAAGAATCACGAGAAGCTCGCCTGCGCAGCCTGCCACAGGCCGACGGCGACGTCGGACGGCCGCGTGGTCGTGCGCTACAAGCCGCTGGGTGTCGAGTGCGCCGACTGCCACGGCGTGAGCGGGAGGAAGGGCGGATGACTTCGATTCCGCGAGTGCTGAGCTGTCTGGCGTTGAGCTCCGTGGTCCCCGCGCTGGCGCGCGCGCAGGAGCAGGGCGTGCGCCGTGTCGAGGCGCGCGTGACGGTGATCAGCGGCCCGGCCGTGCACCTCGACCAGGGCGGCGACGCGGGCATCGAGCCCGGCGATCGCGTGCGCGCCACGCCCGCGGGCGGCTCGCCGGTCGAGCTGATCGTGCGCGCGGTGACGCGGCAGAGCGCGCGCTGCGAGTTCGTCGGTCCCGGCGCCGCGCTCGACGTGGGCGCGCTGGTCGAAGTGTTCGTTCCGCTCGAGCGCGCGCAGTCGAAGTCCGGCGTCGAGTGGCGCTACGACGAGAAGGGCTGGAGCACGGACCTCCCGCTGCTCGCGCCCGTGCAGGGCGTGCTGCCCTCCGAACGCGAGCGGAGCTGGACCGGACGCGTGTTCCAGACCGTCGACTGGACGCGCGACACGGCCGCCAGCGAGCAGGAGTACTTGCTCGCGCGCACCGGGCTCGACCTGCGCGTCGACAACGCCACGGGACGCGGCGACCAGCTGTTCTTCGACGGCGAGCTGTTCCAGCGCATGGCGAGCATCGACGGCCAGGACGAAGAGGACACCGTGCGCGGCCGCATCGATCGGCTCTCGTGGCGCCTGGGCGACTCGCGCGAGAGCTCGCGACGCTTCGAAGTCGGCCGCTTCCTGTCCTCCGAGATGCCGCAGCTCGGCGTCATCGACGGCGTCGAGGTCGTGCAGCGCACCGACAGCGGACAGCGCTACGGCGCGAGCGTCGGCATGCTCCCGTCGTGGGATTCGACCTTCAGCACCGGCGATGACTTGCAGGCCGCAGTGTTCTTCCGCGGCTTCGCGGGCGCCGAGCAGCAGTTCACCGCAGGCGTCGCGGCGCAGAAGACCTGGCACGAGGGCGAGAGCGATCGCGACCTGGTGGTGGGGGACTTCAGTTGGCGCGCGAGCGAGAGCTGGCGCTTCTCCGGCGCGGCTTCGCTCGACTGGTACACCTCGAGCGACGACCCCAAGTCCAGCGGCGTCGAGCTCACCGAACTGCACCTGGCGAGCTTCTGGGCGCCCAAGGCGCCGCACGGCGCGTCGCTCACGTACTCCCACATCGCGTGGCCGCTGTTGTTGCGCGACGAGTTGCCGCCGACGACGGCGCAAACGCTCAGCGACGGCGTGGTCGATCGCGTGGCGCTCAGCGCCTGGCGCGACCTCACCCGCAGCCTGCGACTGTGGGGCCGCGTCGACTCGTGGAGCGATCAGGACGCCAGCGGCGGCGGCGGCGAGTTGCGCGCGAGCTGGCGCGATCTCGTGCTCGAGAACAGCGAGGTGAGCCTGGCGTTCTTCTCGAGCGAGGGGCTGTTCGTCGACCTGACCGGCGCGCGCCTGGGCTGGCGGCAGTGGGGCTCGTGGGGCGCCTGGTTCGCCAGCTGGGAGCTCGCCGAGCAGGAACTCGTCGGCGCTCCCGCGATCGATGCGCAGGTGTTGCGCGGCGGCTGGGATGGCATGCTCGGCCGACACTGGACGCTCTCGCTGCAGGGCGACCTGCGCACCGGCGACGAGCAGGACGCACTGACGCTCGGCTTCGCTCTGCAACGGCGCTTTTGAACCGGGGGACGCACTCATGGATCGCCACACGCAATCGAGTCCGCGCGCGAAGGAGATCGGTCCGCGCCACTGGAGCGCTCTGGCCGCGTTCCTGCTGCTGTTCGCGCTCTCCTGCGTCGTCGCCGCGCGCCGCACGGGCGGGCCGCAGACCTGGTGGGACAAACGCGGTCCCGTCGTGCCGCACGAGAGCTTCCCCGCGGACTGCTCGCTGTGCCACGAGGGCGAGGGCTGGCGCTCGATCCGCGCCGACTTCGTCTACGACCACGAGCGCGAGACGGGCGTGAAGCTCGAGGGCGCACACACCAGCGCCGAGTGTCTGCGCTGCCACAACGACCGCGGGCCCGTCGCGCTGTTCGCGGCGCGCGGCTGCGGCGGATGCCACGAGAACGTGCACCGCGGACAGCTCGGCGACAACTGCGAGAGCTGCCACACGCAGAGCGACTGGCGTCCGAACGAAGTGATCGCGGCGCACAACCGCACGCGCTTCCCGCTCGCGGGCGCGCACGCGGTGGCTGCGTGCTGGCGCTGTCACCCCGGCGCGCAGACGGGCAACTTCGCGCGCGCGGACACGACTTGCGTCGCGTGCCACTCGGCCGACCTCGCTCGTGCGCAGAATCCCGATCACGCCGCTCAAGGCTGGGTCGACTCGTGCGAGCGCTGCCACCTTCCGACGCAGTGGAGCGGCGGCGGCTTCACGCACAACACCTGGCCGCTGGTGGGGCAACACGCCGGCGCGGATTGCGCGCAGTGCCACGTCGGCGGCGTGTTCGCGGGCACGCCTTCGCAGTGCGTCGACTGCCACCTGGCCGACTATCAGGGCGCGACGCAGCCCAACCACGTCACGTTCGGCTTCCCCACGAGCTGCGAGCAGTGCCACACGCCGATCGGGTGGAACGTGGCGAACTTCTCGCACGCCGGCATCAACTCCGGCTGCGTGCAGTGCCACTTGAGCGATTACCAGTCGACCAACGACCCCAACCACGTCCTGGCGGGCTTCGGGCAGACCTGCGAGCAGTGTCACACCAGCACGAACAACTGGAACGTCGTGAACTTCCCGCACCCGCAGTTCCCGATCACCAGCGGCGATCACAACGGGTTCTCGTGCAGTCAGTGCCACCTGCAGCCGAACAACTTCCAGTCGTTCTCGTGCACGCACTGCCACGACCATCGCCAGTCGGAGATGGACGACGAGCACGACGACGTGCCGGGCTACGTGTGGCAGTCGGCGGCCTGCTATCAGTGCCACCCCGACGGTCAGGAGTCGGTGCGTCGCCGCGGGCGCTGAGTTGGCTCGCCGCGGGCGCTCAATCGGTGCGCCGCGGGCGGCATCGCCGCCGCCCGCACCACGCGTGAGCGCTCAGCGCAGCGAGTCGATAAGGAACGCCAACTCGTCGGCGGCCTGATCGATCTGCTTCGAGGTCGGCTTGCCGGCGCCGTGGCCGGCGCGCGTCTCGATGCGGATGAGGATCGGCTCGGGCCCGCCCTGCGCGTGCTGCAGCGCGGCCGCGTACTTGAAGCTGTGCGCGGGCACCACGCGGTCGTCGCGCTCCGCCGTCACGACCAGCGTCGCGGGGTAGTGCTCGCCGAGTTTGACGTTGTGGTACGGCGAGTAGGCGCGCAACGCGTTGAACTCATCCGCGTTCTTCACCGAGCCGTAGTCGCTGGTCCAGGCCCAGCCGATCGTGAACTGCTCGAAGCGCAGCATGTCCATCACGCCCACGGCCGGGATGGCGGCGCCGAACAGGTCGGGGCGTTGGTTCAACACCGCGCCAACCAGCAGACCGCCATTCGAGCCGCCCTGGATGGCGAGCTTCGCCGGCGAGGTCCACTTCTCGCGCACCAGGAACTCGGCCGCCGCGATGAAGTCGTCGAACACGTTCTGCTTGCGCAGCTTGGTCCCTGCGGCGTGCCATTCCTCGCCGTACTCACCGCCGCCGCGCAGGTTCGCTTGCGCGTACACGCCGCCGCGCTCGAGCCAGGCGATACGCGCGGCGCGGAAGTTCGGCGTGAGCGAGATGTTGAAGCCTCCGTAGCCGAACAAGAGCGTCGGATTCGCTCCGTCGCGCTTCAGGCCCTTCTTGTAGGTGAGGAACATCGGCACTCGCGCGCCGTCCTTCGAGCTGTAGAAGACCTGCTCGGTGGTGAAGGCTTCGGGGTCGAACGCGAGCTTGGGCGCGCGCCACAGACGACTCTGGCCGCTCTGCGTGTCGTAGGCGTAGATCGTCGCGGGCTGGCGGAAGCTCGCGAACGAGTAGAACGTGATCGGATCCTCGGCGCGGCCCTCGAAGCCGCTCGCGCTGCCCATGCCGGGCAGTTCCACTTCGCGCACGAACTCTCCGCTCGCCTCGTGGACGCGCACGACGCTGCGCGCGTCCTTCGTGTAGCTCAGCAGGAACCGTCCGCCGACGAGATCGACTCCGTCGAGCGTGTCGTCGCTCTGATCGACGACGGTCTGCCACTCGGGCTTGGCGCCCGCGCCCAGCGCGATTCGGACCAGGCGCCCGCGCGGCGCATCGCGATCGGTGCGGAAGTACAGGCTTTCGGCGCTCGCGGCGACGAAGTCGTAGCTGGCCACGAACTCACTCACGAGTTCGCGGATGGGCGCGTCCGGCGTGCTCAGGTCCTTGAGGAACACCAGGTTCTTGGGATCCGTGCCGAGGCCCACCGAGATCACCAGCCAACGTCCGTCGTCGCTGACCGTGGGGCCGAAGCTCCACTCGGGATGGTCGGGACGTTCGAGCACGAGCGCGTCCTGCGCCTGCGCCGTCCCGAGCGCGTGGAACCACAGCTTCTGATTGAAGTTGACGGCCTCGAGCTCCTTGCCGGGCTGCGGCGCGTCGTAGCGCGAGTAGTACAGCCCTTTGGAGTCAGGCGCCCAGGCCGGCGCAGCGAACTTGATCCAGCGCAACTCGTCGTCGAGGTCGCGGCCGCTCTGCACGTCGCGAATGCGCCACACGTTCCAGTCCGAGCCGCCGTCCGCGACGCCGTACGCGAGGTAGCGACCGTCGTGGCTGAACTCGAGCCCCGACAGCGCCATGGTGCCGTCGGCCGAGAGCGTGTTGGGGTCGAGCAGCACGCGCGGCTCGCCCTCGAGCGAGTCGAGCTGGTACAGCACCGCCTGATTCTGCAGCCCGTCGTTGCGCGTGACGAACCAGCGCTCGCCGTGGCGTTCGGGCAGGCCGAAGCGCTCGTAGTCCCACAGCTCCGTCAAGCGCTTGACCAGCGCTTCACGCTCTGGCGTCGCGTCGAGCACGCCGCGCGTGAGTTCGTTCTGCTCCGCGATCCAGCGCTGCGTCGCGGGCGAGTCGGTCTCCTCGAGCCAGCGGTACGGGTCGGAAACCTGCACGCCGTGGTAGGTGTCGACGACGTCGCCGCGCGGAGCGGTGGGATAGCGCGGACCCGTTCGCTGCGGCGCGCTGCGGCACGCGAGCGGAGCGAGGAGCGCAATTGCGGCGAGGGCGGCGACGCCGGCGAACGGGCGCTGACCTTGCTTGACGATTCCGACAACTTGTGCGGTGCGCGCGAGCGCGGGGGCGGTCTTCATGCGCGCGAGCGTACGGAACGGCCTCTGCGCGCCCAAGACGCGCGGCCCGAGCTCTCGCGCGCGATTCGGCCGCCGCACGAGCATCGACGCGCGCGACGCGTGAAATCTCTTCCGCGCTCGGCTCGACGCCGTCCGCGCGCACGCACGGCCCTTGCCGTTTGCGGCCAGTGGCATTGGAATGATTGGGTTCCTCCGCTCCGGCGCGCTCGTCGACTTCCTCCATGATCCTCAACCGTGTGGCCGCGCGCCTCGGGGCCTCGGCGCTCTGCGCCGTCGCGATGGCGCTGGGCGCGCCCGATGCGAACGCGCAGGTGCTCCTGCGGCAGATCTACGGAGGCGGAGGCGGCGCAGGAGCGCTGTACACGAACGACTTCGTCGAGCTGCACAACTACGGCGCGGCGCAGTCGCTCTCCGGTTGGTCCGTGCAATTCGCCTCCGCGAGCGGCGGCATCTGGTCCGTCGCGCCGCTGCCCAGCGTCACGCTCGATCCCGGGCGCTCGTACTTGCTGCGGCTCGGCGCGGGCGGAACGCTCCCGTCCGGTCAATCGCTCGCGCTCCCGACGCCGGATGCGACGAGCCTGCTGACGCTGGGCGCGAGCGAGGGCAAGGTGGCGCTGGTCGCGAGCACTTCAGCGCTCGTGGGAACGACTCCGAGCGGACCGAGCCTCCTCGATCTCGTCGGCTACGGCCCCGCGGCGAGTTGGAACGAGCCCGGCGCTCCCTTCGATCCCGCGCGCAACGCCACGGCGCCTTCGAACGAGCTCGCGCTCGTGCGGTGGAACTGCGCTTCGCCCGACAGCGACGACAACGCGTTCGATTGGGCGACGTGCGTGCCCGCGCCGCGCAACAGCGCGATGGCGCCGATCGCAGGCTTGAGCGCCGCCGGTCTGTTCTCGCCGCACCTCACCGAGGCGGGGCGCAGCGTGCGTCTGTCGGTCGAGGCGACGGATTGCGCCGGCGCGCGCGTCGCGCCTTCGGCCACCGTCGTCGCCGACCTGAGCGCGCTCGGCGGCTCAGCGGCGTTCGCGCTCAACGACTCCGGCCTCGCCGGAGATCTCCAGGCCGCCGACGGCGTGTGGTCCGCGCTCGTGACGGTCGGCGCCGGCGTCGCGAGCGGCCCGGCGAACGTCGTGGTCAACGTGATCGACGGCGCGCGCAGCACCGAACTGGCCGTCGCGCTCGAAGTGCGCGCCAACGCGAGCCCCGACAACGACTCGTGCCGCGAGGCGCAGGCGCTCGGCGCGTTGCCGGCGAGCGCGAGCGGAACGTTCGCGAGCGGCAGCGCCGAGTACAACCCGCTGTTCTCCGCGTCTTCGATCCTGCCGCCGGGCTCGATGGGTTCGCGGCGCGGGCAGTGGTACTCGGTCGTCGGCACGGGCGCGACGATGAGTGCGAGCACCTGCGCCTCGCCGCTCAACTCGGGCGCGATCCCCGACACCGTGTTGATGGTGCTGTGCGGCTCGTGCGACGCGCTCTCGGTCGTGGCCTTCAACGACGACGCGCCCGCGCTGTGCGGCGTCGGCAGCGGCATCGAGCGCCGCTCGAGCGTGTCGTGGTGTTCGAGCGCCGGCGTGACGTACTGGGTCTGGGTCGCTCCGTTCAACGGCGGCGCCAACGCCTTTGCCTACGCGCTCGACGTGTGGGACGACGGCGTGCCGTGCACGGGCGCGCTCGAGTGCGCCGGATGCGCGCCGCCGGTTGTCGGCGAGCTCGAGCACGAGGGCGTCTTCGGGCCGGCGCTCGACGACGGCTGCGACGCGCGCAACGCGACCTTCATCGACGCGGCGCCGACCTTTCCCGCGCAGCGCTGGCTGGGCAGCGCGCGCCAGTGGGGCGCGTCGCGCGACCGCGACTGGTACCGCTTCCAGAGCGTGAGCGCAGCGACGCTGACCGCGACGCTCACCGCGCAGTTCCCTGGCGTCGTCGAGCTGTGGCAGCTCTCCGCGAGCGGCGATTGCTCCGGCGCCGCGTTGCTCGCCGCGAGCAGCGCGAGCCCGCGTTGCGGCGTCACCGCGAGCTCGATCCCGACGCTGGCGGGCGAGTGGTACGCCGTCCGCGTCGTTCCGCAGAACACCTTCGGCGGCGCCGCCTGGGGCGGATTCGCGCCCGGAGGCGACGGCGTGAGCTACGCGCTCGATCTCGAGCTCTCCAGCGCGATCGCAGGAGACCTGTGCGCGACGGCGCAGAGCCTCGCGTGTCCGGCGAGCACCGTCGGCGCGACGCTCGGCGCCACACTCGATCTCGGACTCGCTGTCTGCGTCGGTCCCGGCGCGCAGGACCTCTCCGTCGCGGCGCCCGGCGTGTGGTACGAGCTGACGCTCCCCGGCGTCGCGGGAGTCGACGACCGCGTGGTCGACGCGCGGCTCGTGGCCGCCGACTACGACGCGCGACTTTCGATCTTCGAAGGTCCGTGCGGCGCGCTCGCGTGCGTCACGGCGAACGACGCCGCCGCGCCGAGCGGACTGCCGCGCGCCGCGTGGCTCGCGACGGCCGGCGAGAGCTATCGCATCCTCGTGCACGGCGCCGCCGGCGAGAGCGGGACGTTCACGCTCGAGCTCGAGTGCGCGCCGCCGGCCGTTGGCGACGCGTGCTCGAACGCCATCGCGCTCGGCGGCGAGAGCGGCTCAGTGGCAGGGGACCTGAGCGGCAGCACCGGCGAAGCCAGCACGGGCTACGCCTCCAGCGCGTCCTGCGCGCCGTCGTGGACCTTCTACGACGTGTGGTACGCGTTGACCGTCGATTGCGCGACGCAGCTCGCGCTCGACACGTGCGGCGCGAGCGACACGGTCCTGAGCGTGCACGCCGCGTGCCCCGACTTGTCGCAGAGCTTCGAGCTGGCCGGTGCGTGCAACGACGACGGCGGCGGCGCGTGCGCGCCGGGAGCGCAGCTCGACCTCGTGCTCGGCGCCGGCACGTACCTCGTGCGCGTCGCGGCGCGCGAGCCGATCGGCGCGTTCACGTTGAGCTGGTCGGTGGCCGACAGCGACGGCGATGGCGTCGCGGACTGCAGCGACGGTTGCCCGCTCGATCCGCTGAAGCTCGCGCCGGGGCAGTGCGGCTGCGGCGTCGCTGACGTCGACAGCGACGGCGATGGCACGGCGGACT
>CALKYE010000234.1 GCA_938003765.1 uncultured Planctomycetia bacterium | reverse complement strand
CCGCGTCGAAGGGCGCAACAGGGTAGCGGCGCGCTCACAGACGCACGAGCTTGCGAACCCAACGCGGTGCGAAGAGACCTCGACCGAGGCGTTGTGCGTCGGTCGAGGTCGTCACTGGCGGAACGATGCGCGGTCTAGCAGTGCGGTGAGAAAGGGCTCCGAGCGCGGAAGTCGCCCGGTTGCGTCGGATCTCGCGACGACGAGCCGGCGCTATCCGGGCGGGTCTCGCGCCGAATGATTCCTTTCAGCGGGCTGCTAGACGCCGCGCAGCATTCGAGCGAGCTCCAGGTCCCGCGCATCAACCATCTGGGTCACCCGTTCCTGCAAGTGGTTGAGTCGCGGGTGATCCTCGCGCCGCAGGCGCAACTGGGTGGCCCACTCCGCGATGCGCGCGCTCTGCATGAAGATCAACGGCTCGAGCTCGGTCGGCGCCGGGATCTCGCGGTTGCTGCGCAGAAAGCGTCCCTCGCGCAGCGCCGCGTTCACTTCGTAATCGAGCTCGTCGAGGTACTCGCCGCTCGCCACCGCGATCTGGAGATTGAGCTCGAGCGCCCGCACCTGGGCGTCATACAGCGCGGACGCGCCGGGCTTCGCGCCGAAACGCTGCTCGAGCCAGGCGAGGTCGACGTCGACCGGCCCACCCATCAACTCGGACTGGAGTTGCTCGCGCGTCTGGCGATTGAGGCCCATCTGCGCGGCGAACTGCGGGGCCACGTCCTCCCAGTTGCTCGCAGCACCCTGCGCGAGGCCCTCGGACGACTCGTGACCCGCCGTCGGGCTCTCTGCGAGCGCCACGCGCGCAGAGTCGTGGGTCGCCAGCGGCGGGGTCGGAAGTGAATCAGACCTCGACGGCGACTCGGGACTCGCAGCGCTCGCTCGCGAGGCCTGCCGCCCGTCCCGCGAGTCTCTCGCATCGCTCGACATCCAAAGAAGTGCTGCGAGCGAAGCCGCCAGCAGCACGCCAGCTTTCGTGATCATGGAAGCGCCTCGTTGCGTAGGACTCGGGGACGGGCGGGGCGGCGCTCAACCGCGCTTGCACTTCGAGCAGGCCAGACTGAACGTGCTCGAATTGCCGTTCCAGTTCACGACGTACGGCTCGGTCCGATCGCACGGCACTTCCATCGCGGGCAGCGCCGTGCTGCCCGTTATGTTGTTGATCGTGGTGATGACCCCGTTGATCTTGACGGGCGTCCCGACCGGGAGGTTGGCGTACTGGAGAGTGCCGGTCATCTGGCACTTCTTCTCCATGCAGTCTTCGACGGCTTGGACGTAGAGGCACTTGCCGGACTGGAACTGCACGGTCACCACGACGATCTCCTGCTGCCAACCCTGTCCGGCGCCGTTCCAGGTGACGCTGCCGCCGCCGGTGGCGACACACCCACCACACGTCACGGGGGGGATGATGTCGTCCCCGCCCTCGGCGCGCAGTCCGAGCGGAGCCGAGATCGTGACGAGAGCGGCGAGCGCTAGCGAAGTGACGATACGGAACATGAGCATTCTTCCTGGGGCGATGCGCCCCACGAGCGACGCGATCGAAATGCGGCGCTGCGCGTGCGACGTGCGCGCGCTTCGAACCACGCTGCCTCGATCAGCGAGCGACCGCGCTGTTTGTCCGAGGCGAGTCGGAATCGTTGCACCGATTGCGACCCAGACGCTCGAGGGTTGCGCGGATCGTCGCCGAGTCGGGTTCGACCGCTCGCGCCGCGACGACGCGAGCAACCTGAGCGGGGTCGAACTCGAACGGGATCACCGCGCGGTCTCCGAGGACGACGGGCGCCCGACGAATCGGCGCCTGCCGTCAAGCAATTCGACGTGCGTGCGCCCTCGCGCGAACTCGAACCTTCGCTCGCAGCCGCGGAAATCGCTCCAGCGCGCCACGAGCAACCGCACGAGGTCCGCGCCGCCGCGGGGCGACCACCTTGCTTCGAGCGCGAGCATCGAGACGGGCGAGCACGCCCCGTGCGCGGATTGAAGTCGGACTGTGTCGCTGCGCCGCTCGGGCGGGCCTGCAGAGTCTGCGCGAGCAGTGGAGCGTTGGCTCACGCCAGCGGCCGCAACAAGGTGAAGGTCCTCCGATCCGAGAGCGTGTCGACCGCGAGTCGGCCACGCGAGAGCTCGCGCCCACGCTCGGCGACGTCTCAACCGACGCGCGCTGGCGCCACTACGGCGCGAGCACGAACTCGAGCGCGTCGCTGAGCTGCGTGCCCTTCGGCGCCGGCGGGTCGCGATACCAAGCTTGCGCGTTCACGATCTCGCCCGCGGCGAAGGGTTGGCCCAGCGCGCCGGGATGTGCGGCGCTCCACGCGCTCCAGTCGACGTTGAACTGACCGTCGCATTGCCCCGAGGTCCCGCCGCTCGAGGCGAGGCCCATGCGCTGCACGGGCGTCTTCACGCACAGCACGCTCGAGCTTCCAGCGCTCCACGCAGCGCTCGCGCGACCGTTCACGCCATAGAACCACAGACCGCTGCGTTGGCCGTCGAGGCCGGTGACGGCGAGTTGGAAGCCGCTCGCAGCGCTGGCGCTCGCAGAGCCGCTCCCGCCGATCGCAGCCGCGCAACCGTTGCTCGACGTGCCCGCGGTGCAGTAGCTCGCCCACGAGCCCTGCGGCGCGCAGCTCTTCCACTTCGCGAGGTATGTGCCTGATTGGAAGCCGCCGAGTCCGCCGAGGATCAGAGCCGGCGCACCACCCGAGCCGTCGTCGAAGCTCGTCATCGCGGCCACGTCGAAGTCGACGCCCGAGCCGAGTGCGGACCAGCTCTGGCCGTTCCACTTCGCCGCGCGTTGGGCCGGCGCTGCTCCGGCCTGCGAGAACTCACCGCCGACGAACAACTCCGCCGCCGCGCCCGAGCCGTCGGCGTGCACGCGCAGCGAGAGCACGGTGTCGTTCACGCCGGCGCCGAGCGCCGACCAAGCCTGTCCGTTCCAGCGCGCGATGCGTGAAGCCGGCGCGCCGCCGGCCGAGTTGAACTCGCCTCCGACGATCAGGACCGCGCCCGCGAGCGGATCGTCGTACACGGCCAGCGCGTGCGCTGCGCCGTCGAGCCCACCGCCGACCGCGACCCACGCCTGACCCGACCAGCGAGCAAGGCCGACGAGCGGAGTTCCGCCCGCGCTGGTGAAGCTGCCGCACGCGTACAAGCGCGCACCTGCGCCCGAGCCATCGTCGTACGAGACGAGCCCGCGGACGGCGGCGTTGAACTGCGCACCGACTTGGGACCAGCTCTGCCCGCTCCACCTCCACACGCGGCCGCTCGCCGGGTTGGGCGACGGCTCGGTTGCCGCGTAGAGCGCCGGACCACCACCCGCGCCGTCGTCGTGCACAGTGAAGCCGAGCACGAAGTCAGGGAGCCCAGTCCCGACCGCAGACCATGCCTGTCCGTTCCAGCGCGCCACGCGCGACGCGGGAACGCCGCCCGCCGTGTTGAAGGTCCCGCCGGCGTACAGCGCCGGCCCGAAGGCCGTGCCGTCGTCGAAGGACGTCAGCGCCAGCACACCACTGTTGAAGTAGCCGCCGGCCGCAACCCAGCTCTCGCCGTCGAAACTCGCCAACCAGTGCGGCGCGCCGGAATACGGCGTCGAGAAGTAGCCGCCCGCAAAGAGCCGCTCGCCGGCGCCGGCGTCGTGCGTCGCCAGCGCGCCGATCGACTCGAACAGACCGCTGCCGACCTGCCGCCAGCGACCCCCGCGCCAACGCGCGAGGTGCTTGGCGTGAACGCTGCTCGCGATGTCGAACGCGCCGCCGGCGTACAGCGTCGGGCCCTGTCCGTCGTCGAAGCTCGCGAGAGTGAGGACTCCGGGCGGCGGAGCCCCGCCGAAGCCGCCGCCGCCGCTGAGCCCGCTCTCGAGCGCGCTCCAACTTTGTCCGTTCCAGCGCGCGATCCTGCTCGCGGGCGCCCCACCGGCGCTCGTGAAGTGCCCTCCGACGATCAACGCGGGCCCCGTCCCGTCGTCGAACACCGCCAAGGCTGACACGAAATCGTTCAGTCCCGCCCCGAGCGCCGTCCACTGCGAGCCGGTCCATTTCGCGACTCGATTAGCGCTGCCTCCGCTCGCAACCGAGAAGCCGCCACCGGCGTAGAGCGCAGGCCCCGCGCCGCCGCCGTCGTCGAAGCTCGCCAGGCTCGTCACCTCCGCGTTGCCCAGGGCGGCGCCGACCGCGCTCCAACTCGCTCCGTTCCAGCGGGCGACGCGGCCCAGCGTGGCGCTGCCGGAGATCGAGAGGTAGCCCGCCGCGTACAGCTTGGGGCCGTTGCCGTCGTCGAAGACGGTGAGCGCGCGCACCGAGAGCCCGCTCAGGCCGGGCGCGAAGGGACTCCACGCGCTGCCGTTCCACTTCGAGACGCCCGACACGCTGCCGCCGGCGCCGGCGAAGCTGCCGCCCGCGTAGAGCGCAGGCCCCGCGCCGTCGTCGAACTCGGCGAGACAGAAGACGTCGAAGTTGGCGAGCCCGGCGCCGAGCGGCGACCAGCTCTGTCC
>CALKYE010000233.1 GCA_938003765.1 uncultured Planctomycetia bacterium | reverse complement strand
TCATCTACAAGTACGCCTACATCCGCGCCGCGCAGTTGCCGCCGCTGTCGTAGCGCGCGCCCAACGTCGCGCGAGACCTTCCCATCATCGATGCAGCGCCACCGCGGGCTCGAACGCGGGCTGGCCCTTGAGCGCCACGTAGACGTCGTCGAGGCGCGCGCGTTCGAGCGGGTCCTGCGCTGACTCTCGCGCGTACACGATCTCGTTCCACGGCCGGCCCGGCGCGATCCAGCGCCAGACGCGCAGGGCCTGGAGGTCGCCTGCGACAGCGCCTTCGATCACGCGGCGCTCCACGGCGTGTGCGCGAGTCGCGATCATGGCGAAGAGCGACAGGCACACGACGCCTGGACCCAGTAACCCGACGAGCCGCTCAAACGTGTGCGCTCGTGTCGTCGTCCGTTCGCGCGCACGCCTGGGCCAACGGTCGCGCAAGCGCCAGTGGTACGCGACGAACCCGCACGGAGCTGCCACGCCGACGGCCAGCCAAGGGATGAGTTCGAAGCTCACTGATCCGGCGAGGGCCGCCAACTCGATCAGGAGGAGCGTCATCAGGCCCGCGCTCACGCCCCACACTCCGCCGAAGGCCGTGGCCGCGCACATCGCGCCGTGCAGCGCCGCGTCGAAGGCGTCATCGCGCGGCGCGCGCAGACAGCTCGTCGCGTACGCAGCGACGCACGTGAGCACGAACAGCGCCATCGGCCACAACCACAGATCAGGCGCGGCAGCGAGCAGCACGCCGAAGCACGCCAGAGGCGCGGCGACGCCGAAGAGTGCGCGTCCGGCGACGTTCGCCCACCTGGGCGCGCGCGCCAGCAGCGATCTGCGTCGCGTTGAACTCGCGTCGGGCGGCGATTGGACTCGCATGGCGCCGGCGGGACGATTTCGAGTCTACCCGGCGTGCTCCAGTGCGCCCGCCGCTCGCGCCGTGTCCGGGCGCGTCCGCGCAACGCCACTTGCCGGCCGCGACGAGCGGATCGCGAGCCTCCAGAGCAACGGTTCGCGCGCGCTAGCGTGAGTGCGTGATGCGCAGATCCCTCTCGCGACTCGCACGAGCGCCCGACTTGTTCGCTGCGGCCACCGTCGCGGGCGCGGCGCTGCAGCTCGTGGCGGGCGCGTGGGCCTGGCCCGTGTCGAGCGCGCTCCACTTCTACGAGTGCAGCGGTCTCGTGTGGATCGCTGGCGCCGTGCTCGCGTGGTCCGCGGGACGACGCGGCTGGCTCACGAGCCACATGGCGTTGCTCGGAGTGTGGATCGCGCTCCACGAGGCGCACTTCACGCGCTCGAGTGAGCTGAACGCGCCGCGTCGCGAAGGCGAGCTGCGCGTCGTCACCTTCAACGTCGGCGACGGCCGCGCAAGCCCGGAGGCATTGTGCGATGCGCTGGCGCGACTCGACGCAGACCTCGTGCTGCTCCAAGAGCTCGATCACGCGCAAGCGGCGGCGATCGAAGCGCGTGGCGCCGCGCTCGCGCCCCATCGCGAACTGCGTCCGGCCGGCCGGCGCGGCAAGGGCGTGCTCTCGCGCTTCCCGTTGAGCGAGCTGCGGCACGTCGTCGAGCCGGACGGCGCGACGCGCCTGCACGGCGTCGTCGAAGCGCCCGGCGGCGAGCTCGCCTTCGTGAACGTCCACGCGCGCGCGAGCGTCGCACTCTTCGGTCCACTGACCGACTTCGACGAGCAACTCGCCGAGCTCGCGCGCGACACGCCGAGCGCGCGGCCTGCGCTGATCGCTGGCGACTTCAACCTCGGACCGCTCAGCGCGATCCTCGCGCCACTCGAGCGCGCCGGCTTCGAGAACGCCTTCGCGCGTCACGGCGCGGGCCTGGGACTGAGCTTCCCGACGTTCGGTCGCTTCTGGGGCCTGCCGAGCCCGCCGCTGGTGCGCATCGACCACGTGTTCACGCGCGGGCTCGACGTTCGCTCTGCAGAGCTCGGCGCGAGCGCCGGCTCCGATCACCGGCCGCTGATCGCCGTCGTCGCGCTCGGCGCGTAGCGCTCGCTCAGCGCGAAGTACTCAACTTCGTCGCGCGCGCTCAGGGTTGCCGCGGATGCCCGCCTTCGAGCGCCCGCCCTACCCTCGGTTCCGTCCCCGCTCACCGCGGGCACTGTCGCAAGCGCGGCAGCCGACTCACTTGCCCTTCGGAGCGCACCATGAAGCCCGTTCATCCGTCTGCAGCCGTGCGAAGCCGCGCGCGCTCGGTCGCGAGCTTCTTGCTCGTCGCCGCGCTCGCGGGCGCGGGTTGCGCAGGCGCGCCGCCGCGAGCAGCGCCGCTCTCGTCGCAGGCGGTTCGGCTCGACTTGCCGCTGGTGCGCCAGGACGCGCTGTACGACTGCGGACTGGCGTCGCTCTCGGCCTTGTGCGCGTACTGGGACGTCGAACTCTCCGAGGACCGCCGCGCAGAGCTCGCTGCCATGGCGGAACACGAGGAAGGCCTGTCCGGCGCTGAGCTCCGTGCGGCGCTGCTCGAACTGGGACTCGAGGTCTACCTGTTCAGCGGGAGCTTGGACCGCGCGGTCACGGGCCTGTACTCACATGTCGATGCTGGACGGCCGCCGCTGGTGATGCTCTCGCCCGACGGCAGGAACCAGCACTACGGATTGGTGCTCGGCTACGACCCGACGCGAGGCGCCCTGATCGTGCTCGATCCGAGCAAGGGCGAAGTCCTCGCTGACAACGCCACCTTCGAGCGCGACTGGGCGCGCTGCGACAACTTCACGCTGCTGGCCTGTCGTCCGCCCGCCGAGGGCGGAACGGTCGAAGCTCAGGACGCGTCGCAATAGCGCGCGTCGTCTCCGTCTACCAACCACGACAAGGATCCAATCATGACGACCTCCCTCCTCGCTCGACCGCTGACTTGCGCGCTCATCGCGCCCTTGATCGCATTGACCCCGGCTTGGGGCCAGCCCCAGGCGCGCCCGCTCTCGCCGCAAGAGTCGGCGTCGCTTGCAGCGCTGTGTGCTCCGAACCTCGACGTCCTGCGCGCTGGACGCGTGGAAGCGCCGGCGCCCTTCTCCGCATCCGAGCGCGCCGACCTGGAAGCCGCTCAGCAGACCGGAGCTGCGCTGGCCGAACGGCGCGCTGGGCGCGGCATCGACGACGACGCATGGCCGTGGATCGCCGTCGGCGCGGCGATCGTCGTGCTGATCCTCGTGCTGTAGCTAGCGTCTCTTGCCGCGCGAGCGCTTCGCCAAGTACGCGAGACCGCGCGGCGAGATCTCGTAGCCGACCTCGAAGCTCTGCGTGAGGCCGAGCTTCTTGAGCTTGCGCACGTCGGCCTTGAAGGGCAGCGTCTCGCGGCCCAGCGCCGCGGCGAGCTTCGACGCAGCCACCTGCGGACTCGCGCGGATCGCTTCGAGCGTTTCGGCCGTCCAGGCGCGCTTGGAGTCCATCCGCGCCAGCGCCTTGTCGATCGCGGCCACGTCCTCGTCGCTCAACTCGGCCTCGAGCGCGAGCTGCACGCGGTCGCCGTCGCCGCCGTGGTGGAACTCGATGCGCCACAGCTCGTCCGCCGCTTTGAGCGGCTCGCCGCGCGCCAGGTACTCGCGCATCTGCGCCAGCGACTCGAAGCCGGCGCGCTTCGCATCCTTCTCGCTCAAGTCGCGCACGCGCACCTGCCGCACCGCGTCGACCTCGAGCACTCCGATCGGATGGCAGCGGTACCGCCCGCCGGGCTTGACGCGCGCGCTCGCCCAGCGCCGGAAGGTGAGCGTGACCGCGCCGCTGGTGAGGCCCTCGTGGAAGCGCTTCTCGAACAGGATCATGGCTGTGGTCGTCTGCGCGGGATGCGCGGCGCCGTCGTCGCAGTCCGGACGACAGCCGGTCGACTGAGCGGAACTACTGCCGAACTACTGGCTCGCGCCAGATTAGTAGCTCTGGGACCGAGCGCTGAGGAGGGTCTCGGGACTCCTGAGCGCTCGGCTCCGGCGGCTGCGTCGATGGAGTAACGTACCGCTCCTCCATGAGCGCCCACGACCCCGCCACGCTGCGCATCACCCCCATCGAGAACTTCCCCCCGCCGGCCAAGTGGGACCACTGGGTCGAGCTCGACGCGAAGTCCTGGCCCAAGCGCGTGGAGCGCGAGTACACGCTCGTGCCGACGACCTGCTTCAACTGCGAGGCGGCCTGCGGTCTGGTCGCGTACGTCGACAAGAAGGACCTCTCGATCCAGAAGGTCGAAGGCAACCCGTTCCACCCGGGCTCGCGCGGCCGCAACTGCGCCAAGGGGCCGGCGACGATCAACCAGATCAAGGACACCGGCCGCATCCTCTATCCGATGAAGCGCGTCGGGCCGCGCGGCTCGGGCAAGTGGGAGCGCGTGAGCTGGGACCACGTGCTCGACACGTTCGCGGCCAAGATCCGCGCCGCGCTCGTCGAAGGTCGGCGGACCGAGGTCATGTACCACGTCGGCCGGCCGGGACACGACGGCTACATGGACCGCGTGCTGCAGAGCTGGGGCGTCGACGGCCACAACAGCCACACCAACGTGTGCAGCGCGGCGGCGCGACTGGGCTATGCGCTGTGGACCGGCGCCGATCGTCCGTCGCCCGACCACGAGCACGCCAAGGTGATCCTGCTGCTCTCGAGCCACCTCGAGACGGGCCACTACTTCAA
>CALKYE010000232.1 GCA_938003765.1 uncultured Planctomycetia bacterium | reverse complement strand
TGGATCCCACGCGGGTCCCGCATCTCGCGATGCGGGACCCGCGCTGCTTTCGGCACAGCAGCAGCTCGCCGCGCCGAGGCGAAAAGGGACGAGCGACGGATCCGCGCGACCGCGGGCGCTACGCCGGGCGCTATTCGAGAGCGATGTGCCTGGAAGCACCGTCGCCGAGCAGGCGTCGGGGCGAAGCGAGCGCATCCTGCGAGGGAGAAGCCTCGGACGACGCTTCACCCAGTAAGTCGTTCAGGACGGGCTCGAACGGCGCGGCGCGAAGTAGCGCCGGCCCGCGAGGCTCGGAGGAAGACACACCATCTCGTCCTTGGCCGTCGGATCGTCGTGCGCGTAGCGATAGCCCTCGCCATACCCCACAGCCTTCATGAGCGCGGTGGGAGCGTTGCGCAGGTGCAGCGGGACGGGCTCGGCGGCTGTCCGCTGCACGTCCTCCACCGCGGCCTTGTGAGCCACGTACAGCGCGTTGCTCTTCTTCGCGCGCGCGAGGTAGACGGCGGCTTGGACCAGCGCGAGCTCGCCCTCGGGCGAACCGAGTCGATGCCAGGCATCGGCGCCGTCGAGCGCGATCCTCAGCGCGAACGGATCGGCGAGCCCAACGTCCTCCACCGCGATGCGCACCAGCCGTCGCGCGAGGAACTCGCGGTCCTCACCGGCCTCGAGCATGCGCGTGAGCCAGTACAGGCTCGCGTCCTCGTCGCTGTTGCGGATGCTCTTGTGCAGCGCCGACGCAAGGTTGTAGTGCTCTTCGCCCGCGCGGTCGTACGCCAGTTGCTTGCGCTGCAGCGCCTGGGCGAGCAGCGCGTCGTCGAGCGCGGCGCCCGGCGGAGCGATGGCCGCCGCGGTCTCGAGAAGATTGAGCGCCCGCCGCGCGTCGCCGTCCGCTGAGTGAGCGATGCGCTCCAGTGCGCTGCGATCTGCGCGCAGTCGCCCGGCCAGTCCGCGCTCGTCCCGCGCGGCTCGCTCGAGCAGCGCCACGAGCGCGTCGATCGACAACGGCTCGAGCACCACGACGCGCGCGCGCGACAGCAGCGCGCCGTTGAGCTCGAACGACGGGTTCTCGGTAGTCGCGCCGATCAGAACGATGTCGCCGCTCTCCATGAACGGCAGGAACGCGTCCTGCTGCGCTTTGTTGAAGCGATGGATCTCGTCGACGAACAACAACGTGCGACGCCCGCTTCGCGCGCGCTCTGCGGCCGCGGCTTGCATGACCTCGCGCACTTCCTTGATGCCCGACAGCACGGCGGAGAACGGCGTGAAGCGCAGTGAGCTGCGCTGCGCGATGAGGCGCGCCAACGTGGTCTTGCCCACGCCGGGCGGGCCCCACAGGATCAGGTTCTGCCGCACTTCGGACTCGAGCGCGCGCGCGAGCAGCTTGCCCGCGCCGATCACGTGCTCCTGCCCCACGACCTCTTCGAGGGTCGCCGGGCGCATGCGTTCGGCCAGCGGCGCGTCGGCGCGCGGAGCATCGCCGGCGCTCGAGTCAGAACCGTCGTCGAACAGCTCGCGCGTCATCCGCTCAGCGCTCCTGCACGCGACCGGCCGCGAACAACAGAAGCGAACCGGCGACACTCACGTTGAGCGACTCCACCGCAGCGTGCATCGGGATCGTGATGCGTTCGAACGTCGAGCAGGCCTGCGGCAGCTCGCCAGTCTCGGCGCCGAGCCAAACCGCGATGCGCCCGGTCCAGTCGAACTGCGACGGAGCGCGCCCGCCGCGCGTCGCAGCGCGCGCCTGGCGAAAGCCGTGCTCGGCGAGTTCCTCGGACGCTTCCTGCGCCGAGCCCCAACGAAGCACGGGAAGCCGCAACAGGCTCCCCATCGCGCCGCGGAGCACTCTGGGGTTCCACGGACTGACGCTTCCCGCCACGACGCCGATCGCCTCGGCGCCGGCGGCCTCGGCGCTGCGCGCGAGCGCGCCCAGGTTTCCGGGGTCGGCGACGCCCGCGACGACGAGCACCAGCGCTTCGGGGCCCAGGTGCGTGTCGTCGAGCGTGCGGCGCGCAGGCGGCGCAGCCAACGCCAACACGCCTTGCGAGTTCTTCAGCGCGCTCGCCGCGTCGAGCAACTCATCGTCGACCCTTCGCACACGCACGCCCATCTGCTCGAACTCCGCGGCGAGTTCAGCGCGGCGCAAGCCGACGTAGATGGTCTCGAGCGGCAGTTCGGCTCGCAGCGCGTCGCGCACCAGCCGCTCGCCTTCGAGCACGATCAAGTCCTCCTCGCGACCCGCCGCCGCGGCCTTCAGGCGCTTGAGCTCGGGGTTGTCGCGCGAGCGAATCGGTTCGGACCGATGCATGCGGCGCGCAGTTATAGCAGTCGGGCGTGAAGCGGACGCGCCCGGTGCGATTAGCATCTGTTCGCCGCGATCGATCGCGCGCACATGAGCGAACCCCAGTTCAAGACCGGCCGCGTGGTCCGCATGGACGCCAAGGTCTGCCACGTCGAGATCGACGGCGAGGTGTTGCAGTGCGCGCCGCGCGGCAAGCTGTTCGAAGTGCGCGGTCCGCAGCGCAACCCGATCGCGGTCGGCGACCTCGTGCGCGTCGACATGGCCGGCGATCCGCGCGGCATCGAGGAGGTGCTCCCGCGCCGCAATCGACTGGGTCGCATGTCGTCGATGCACGACCCGCGCGAGCAGGTGCTGGTCGCGAACGTCGACCGGCTGTTCGTGGTCAGCTCGCTCGCGCGCCCCGGCTTCTCGTCGGGCCGCGCCGATCGCGTGCTGGCCGCGTGCCAGTGGTACCAGGTGCCCGCGTCGCTGATCCTCAACAAGATCGACCTCGACAAGCACGGCGACGCGCCTGCGATTCGCGCCACGTACGAGCGACTGGGGTTGGAGGTGCTCGAGACCTGCGCCACCTCGGGCGTGGGCGTCGAAGAGTTGCGCGAGCGACTGCGCGGGCGCGTCAGCGTCTTCTACGGCGGCTCCGGCGTCGGCAAGTCGAGCCTGCTCAACGCGCTGCAGCCCGGACTGGCGCTGAAGGTCGGGAAGATCAGCAAGTTCTGGGACCAGGGCAAGCACACCACCAGCCACTCGCAACTGCACGAGCTCGACTTCGGCGGCTGGGTGGTCGACACGCCGGGCGTGCGCTCGTTCCGACTGCACAACGCTCGTCCGGACGAGCTGCGCGGCATGTTCGTCGACTTCGCGCGCTTCGCCGGCGCCTGCCGCTTCCCCGACTGCTCGCACGACCACGAGCCGGACTGCGGGGTGTTCGCAGCCGTCGAGCGCGGCCAGATCGCGCCGTCGCGACTCGCGAGCTACCTCGAGATGCTCGACGAGCTGCGCAAGGCGCCGGCCAGCGAGCCGGACGCGCCGCCGGACGAAGATCCGAACGACGAGTCGTAGGTCAGCTCAACCAGACGACGGCGAGCTTGTAGACCCACGCGGCGGCGGCGAACACGCCCACCGCGAACCAGGTGGAGTAGCGGTTCCTCGCGCGCAACTGCTCGCCGAGATCGAGTCCGCGGACGTGAGCGAGCACCGCCAGCGGGGCGGCGAGCAACGCGACCATCCCGATCGCGAAGCCCAGCGGCTGCGTGCGCAGTGACTCCCACAGGTCCGCGTGTGCGAACCACGCGAACGAGGTCGTCACACCGCAGCCGGGGCACGGCACGCCGAACCAGTTCATCGTCTGGCACGGCGGCAACCCCAGTTGCGTGTGCGTGCCGTGACCGGCGGGCGACGGGGTGAGGAGCATGCGCCCCGCCACAAGCGGGACGGGCGCGAGCAACGCCACGACGAGCACGGTCCAGTGCGCTGCGCCGCGGCTGCGTTCGAGGTTCGAGAGTGAATGCTCCACAGGCCCGTGAGTATGGCGTGGGCGTACGCGGCTCGCCTGCGCGCCTCGACCCGAGAGAAATCGCGGGGAGCGGCTTGAACAGTCGCATACTTGCACATACAAGTGTCGGGGCACCCCGATGGCCAGCGCACGCAAATCGACCCGCAGCGACGACAGCGACCCTGGCGCGATCGCCGCGCAGTGCCTCGCACTTCGTGCGCGCGTGCTCAATCGAGCCCTCAGCGCGATCTACGACCGCGCGCTCGCCGAGCACGACCTCAAGGTCAGTCAGTTCAACCTGCTCGTCGCGATCAGCGGCCACCCAGGGATCCTCGCGAGCCGCCTCGGAACGGCGCTGTGCATCGACGAGAGCACGCTGAGTCGCAACCTCGAGCGCCTGCGCGCGCGCGGTTGGATCGCCGTCGAGTCGGCGGCCGACATCAAGAGCGCAGCCGGGCGTGACTCTCGCGCGCGACCGCTGCGGCTGACCGCCGCGGGGAAGGCGGGCTTCGAGCGCGCGTGCCACGCGTGGCGCGCCGCGCAGACGCAGGCCCTCGCGGAACTGGGCGACGACGACGCCCAAGCGCTGCTGCGCATCGCGGGTCACTACATGGGCGCGTGAGATCCACGCAACGACGTCAACGCCTCGCGCGCCCGAGCTTTACTTGCATATACAACAATGAACGCCGCCTTCGCCGCTTCAACGTCCGCAGCTCCCGCGCTCTCCGCCGCATGGCTTCGTGAGGTCGCGCTCTCGCACGGCGCCGACGACGTCGGCTTCGTCGACCTCGACCATCCGGCGCTGGATGTCGATCGCGCAGACATCCGGCGTGCGCTGCCCCGCGCACGGACCGTGCTCGCGCTGGTGGTGCGCATGCATCGCACTTCGATCCGCAGCCCCGCCCGCAGCGTCGCCAACCTCGAGTTCCACGCAACCGTCGACCGCGCGAACGAAGTGGCTCAGGCCGTGGTGGGCGAGCTCGAACGCGCGGGCGTTGCTGCGCTCAATCCCGCCGCGGGCTTTCCGATGGAGATGGACGACTTCCCGGGCAAGGGCTGGATCGTCTCGCACAAGCTCGTGGCGCAGGCCGCGGGCCTTGGACGCATCGGGATCCACCGCAACCTCATCCACCCGCGCTGGGGCAGCTTCGTGTTGCTCGCGAGCGTGCTGCTCGAAGCGCGGGTCGACGAGCTCGGCCGCGAGCTCGACTTCAACCCGTGCGTGAGCTGCAAGCTGTGCGTGGCCGCGTGCCCGGTCGGCGCCATCGCGCCGGATGGGCGCTTCGACTTCGGCGCGTGCTACACGCACAACTACCGGGAGTTCATGGGCGGCTTCGGCGACTGGATCGAGACGGTCGCGCAGTCTCGCGACGGCGCTGACTACCGCGCGCGCGTCAGCGACGCCGAGACCGCCTCGATGTGGCAGAGCCTGGCCTTCGGCCCGAACTACAAGGCCGCGTACTGCATCGCCGTCTGCCCCGCGGGCGAGGACGTGATGTCGCCGTTCCGCAGCGATCGGCGCGGCTTCCTGCGCGACGTACTCGACCCGCTCGTCGACAAGGTCGAGCCGGTCTACGTCGCCGCCGACTCCGACGCGGAGCAGCACGTCGCGAAGCGCTTCCCACACAAGCGCATTCGTCGCGTGGGGACTCGGCTGCGTCCGCGCGACGTCCAAGGCTTCCTGCGCGGCGCCGCACTGAACTTCCAGCGCTCGCGGGCGAAGGAGCTGCGCGTCCGCATCGGCTTCGAGTTCCGCGGCGCCAGCAACGCGCGCGCGACGATCGTCATCGACGCGGGACGACTGGAAGTGCTCGAGGGGATCGCTGGCGACGTGGACACGCTCGTCCGAGCCGACGCCGAAGCCTGGATCGGAGTGCTGCGCGGGGAGCGCAACCTGCTCTGGCAATTGCTCGCGCGCCGCATCCGCGTGCGAGGCAGTCTCGCGAAGCTACGCGCCTTCCGACGCTGCTTCCTGCTCTGAGGCGCCCAGCTCGAGCGGCCAGCGGAAGTACCACCAGTTGCGCTCCGGCGTCCAAGCATTGGCGCGCGCTGCCGCGTCGCCCCACAAGCACTCTCGCGGCGGCGAGAGCCAGACGCGGATGCGTTCATCGAGCAACTCGACCGCCGCGCGGAACGCGACACGCGCGTCCGGATCGGCGTGCTCGAGCGCCTCGTCGATCAGTTGGCGCGCGTCCACGTCGTTGCGGTAGTCGTCCAGGCCCAAGCGATAGCCAGCGGCCACTTCATCCGCCGTGAGCGCCCAGGCCGCGATCAAGCCCTCCAAGCCGCGCTCGACGACGTGCGTTGCGCATCCGCGGCGCAGCAGGAACTCGCGCACGGGGTCGAGCGGCTCGTTCACCGTTCACCCTCGCGCTCGAGCTGGCGTTCGAAGTACGCCAGGCCGTCGTTCGGCTTGAAGAACGTGCGCAGCGTGCGATCGGCGTTGAAGGCCAGGAACGCGCCGCTGCGGCGGTCGAAGCGCGTGATCACGCCGTCCGCTCTGCGCGCTTCGACGATCGCGCCGCCTGCGGGCGCGTCGCGCAGCTCGCACGCCAGCCTCAAGTACTCATCGCGCGTGATGCGACCGAACTCGGCGCCGTGCTTGGCGAAGTGCTCGTCGAGCGCGCGCGTCGAGCGAAAGCCCACGGGCTCCGCTTCGATCGCGTGACGTTGAGCGCTCGTCGGCGTCGCCGCGGGCTCGTCCAGCACCGACAGGATCTGCGCCCGGAACTGCGGGAAGACGAGCGCAGCGAGCAGGAGCGCGAGCAGCGCGAACAACGAGAGCCGGCGCGGTTGTTTCACTCGGATCAGCGTAGTGCGCGTCGCGCGCATCAACGTCGTGTGGGGCGGCGCTGCGGCGTCGCGCTCCAGGGGTCGTCGGGCCAGGAGTGCCGCGGGTAGCGACGCGACAGCTCCTTCTTCACCTGCGGGTAGGTGTTGTTCCAGAAGCTGCGCAGGTCCTCGGTGATCTGCTGCGGACGGTGGTTCGGCGCGAGCAGGTGCATCAGCACGCCGACACGCCCGCCCGCGATGCGCGGCGTCTCCGCCAGCCCGAAGAGCTCCTGGATGCGCGCCGCGAGCACCGGCGCCTTGCCCAGCTCGTACTCGATGCGGATCTGACTCCCGCTGGGCGCGGCGAGCTTGTCGGGCGCCTCGCGATCGAGCGCTTGCAGTTGCGGATAGCTCAAGCGCGCTCGCAACGCATCCAGCCAAGGCGCGCGACGCAGCTCGTCGAACGAGCGTCGCCCCTCGCACAACTGCGGCAAGACGGCCGCCAGCGCCTCGTCCTCGAAGCTCGGCAGGCCCAGATCAGGCATCCACTGCGCCAGACAACGCACGCGCGCGACGAAGCGCTCGAGGTCCTTGTCGTCCTTCGGCCACACTCGCTCGAAGCGCTTGGCGGCCGCTTCGGCGAGCACGCGCGCGGGCTCGCCATCGTTCGGCAGCGCGGCTTGCACCTCGTCGAGCGCGAGGTCGTCGAGCAAGGTGCGCTTGAGCGCCACCACTCGCTCGGCTCGCTCGTCGAACGAGACCTCCACGCGCGTCGTCAGGCTCTCGCGCGCCAGCCACTCGCGCTGAACGGTCGAGGCGATCCGCACCTGCGCCTCAGCGCGCTCGCCACGCTTGCCCGCGTCGAGTTCGAGGCACACGAACAGCTCGGCGTCGGCCACGGCGCTCTCTTCGGAGAGGGCGACGCCCCGCCCGCCGACCATCACTCCGCGACGTTCGCCAGGCGCACGTCGTCGCGCGATTCGATCGGGATAGGCCGCGAGCACTGCCCGCGCGAGTGCGGCCGCGCCTTGCGGCTGCGCGTCGGAGCGCACCATGCGAACGAGCTGGTCCTTGGCTCGCAGCACGGCGCGTGCGGCGTTGCGCTCGAGTTCCCCCGCCTCGCTCGAGAGCGCGCCGAAGTCCTCGAACTCCTCCAGCGCGCGCACGCGGTCGAACAGATCGCTGTCCGAGACGTGGCGAGCGCCGCGGCGATCGCGCGAGCGCAGGAACGGGTCGCGCTCGGAGAGCAACGCCGCCGCGAAGGCCGCGCGCTCGGCGCAGTCGAATTCCTCGCCCGCGATCAGCAGCCGCGCGAGCCTGGGGTGAGTCGGCATGGCGGCCATGCGCTGACCGAGCGCCGTGGTGGCCCCGCGCGCGTCGACGGCGCCCAGGCGTTCGAGCAGCGCGCGGGCGCGGGCCAGCGCGGACTCCGCCGGCGCCTCGTACCAGTCGAAGCGCGACAGATCGCTCTCGCCCCACGAGTGGAGCTGCAGCGCCGCGCCCGCGAGGTCCACGCGTCGGATCTCCGGCTCGTCGTCCTCGTCGAGCGACCGCTGCTCGCCTTCGCTCCACAGCCGCCAGCACACGCCCGGCGCGGTGCGACCGGCGCGGCCAGCGCGCTGATCCGCCGACGCGCGCGAGATGCGTTCGAGCTCGAGCCGATCGAGTCCGATCGCCGCGTCGTAGCGCAGTACGCGCGCGAGCCCGCTGTCCACCACCGCCGTCACGCCGTCGATCGTGATCGAGGTCTGCGCCACGTTGGTCGCCAGCACGACCTTGCGGCGCGCGCTGGGCCCGAGCACGGCGTCCTGTTGCTCGGCCGGCAGATCGCCGTACAGCTCGAACACGTCCACGCCGCGGCGCGCACACATGGCCGCGAGTTCCTGACCCGCGCGCCGGATCTCGCCGACGCCCGGCAGGAACACCAGGACGTGTCCGCTCGTGCGCTCGAGCGCGCGCGCCACGCCCACGGACACTTGCTTCTCGAGCGGCGTGCGCGGCTGCGACGGCAGGTACTCGAACTCGATGCTGTGCAGTCGACCTTCGCTCTCGACGATCGGAGCGTCGCCGAGGAAGCGCGCGAGCGCGTGCGGCGTGAGCGTGGCGGACATCGCCACGAGCTTGAGGTCCGGCCGCGCCTCGCGCTGGAGCTTGCGCGTCATCGCGAGCGAGAGGTCCGTGTCGAGGCTGCGCTCGTGGAACTCGTCGAACACCACGCAGCCGACGTCCTCGAGGAAGGGATCGTCCTGCAGACGGCGCACGAGGATGCCCTCGGTCACGACGAGAATGCGCGTGGCGCGCGAGCTCTTGTTGTCGAAGCGCACCCGCCAGCCCACCTCGCCGCCCAGCTCGACACCGCGCTCGACCGCGATGCGCCGCGCAGCCGCGCGCGCCGCCAGTCGACGAGGCTCGAGCAGCACGAGCTGCTTGCCTCCCGCCAGTCCGGCGTCGAGCACCGCCGGCGGAACGCGCGTCGTCTTGCCGGCCCCGGTGGGCGCGCGCAGCACGACGCTCGAGCTCCGACGCAGCGCGTCGACGAGCTGCGGCAAGACGAGATCGATCGGGAGCTCCGGTCGCGGCACGGGGCGCAGAGGCTACCGCGCGCGGCGTGCGACGGCCGCACACGTTCCGAGCCGCGCGCGCGCCCATGGGGTTGCGCGGGGCTGTTAGTGTGTGGGGTGCGACGATGTCCTACGTCTACCTCGACCACGCGGCGAGCACGCCGCTCGACCCGCGCGTCCGCGAAGCGCTCGGAGCTGCCCTCGAAGAGCACTTCGCCAACCCCTCCTCGCGACATCCGCTGGGCCTTGCGGCCTCGCAGGCTCTCGCTCGCGCGCGCCGACAGGTGGCCAGCGCGCTGCTCGTCGAGCCCGCGCGCGTGGTGTTCACCTCCGGCGGCACCGAGGCGGTGAACCTGGGCGTCCTGGGCCTGGCGCGCGCCGCTCGCTCGCGCGGTCGCCGCGTCGTGATCGGACCCACCGAACACGCCTGCGTGCGCGGCGCTGCGGCGGCGCTCGCGCGCGAGGGCTTCGAGGTCGCGGTGCTGCGCTTGGACCGCAACGGAGAGCTCGACCTCGAGGACGCGGAGACCAAACTCACCGCCGACACCGTGCTCGTCGCGCAGATGCGGGCCAACAACGAGTTCGGCACGCTCTACCCCGTCGAGCAGCTCGCGCGGCTCGCGCGCCGCCGCGCCCCCAACGCGCGCGTGTTCGTCGATGCCGTCCAGGCCGTCGGCAAGCTCGACTGCGCTCTCAGTGAGTTGGGCGTCGATGCGCTCGCGCTGTCCGCTCACAAGCTCCACGGCCCCAAAGGCGCCGGCGCGTTGGTGCTCGCCGGCCAGACGCCGCTCGAGCCGCTGCTCCACGGAGGCGGTCAGGAACACGGCCTGCGCTCGGGCACCGAGAACGTCGCGGCGTGCGTGGGATTGGGCCTCGCTCTCGAGCTCGCCGAATCGACGCGCGCGGCGCAGTCGCAACGCTGGAGCACTCTGCGCGAACGCCTGGTGCAGCGCTTGCGCACGATCGACGGGCTGCGCGTGCTCGAGCCGGGCGCGCGGCGCTTGCCCTCGATCGTGTCGATCGTGTGGCCGGGCGCGCCGGCGCAAGTACGCCTCCACCACCTCGAACGTCACCGCGTGTTCGTCAGCGCGGCCAGCGCGTGCCAGGCCAGCAAGCGGGAGCTGAGCCCCGCGCTGCTGGCGCTGGGGCTGAGCGACGACGAAGCGCGCTCGACGTTGCGCATCTCCATGGGGCGCACGACGAACGAGTCGGACATCGACGCGGCGGCGCAGGCCTTCGAACTCGTGGCCCACGAACTCGAGCAGGCCGCCGGATGAGTTCGTTTGCTTCGATGCCGCCGCCGCGCGTGCTTCTGGTGCGCTACGGCGAGCTGGCGCTCAAGGGCGGCAATCGCACGGAGTTCGAGCTCACGCTGATGCGCAACATCCGCTCGGCCTGCGCGGACGTCGCGCCGGTGCGGGTCGAACGCGAGCACGGGCGGCTGTTCGTGTTCGCCGACGAGCGCATGGAGAGCGTCGCGCGCCGGCTCACGCAGGTGTTCGGGATCTCGTCCGTCTCGCCCGCCTGGGAGGCGCCGAGCGAGCCCGACGCGATCTGCGGCGTCGCTCGCGGAGTGCTCGAGGACGCGCTCGCAGCGCAACCGGCTGGCGCGCGCCCGCCGTTCCGCGTGCTGAGCCGGCGCGTCGACAAGCGCTTCCCGCTCACCTCGATGCAACTGGACCGCTACGTCGCCGAGCACATCCTGCGCGTCGACGATCCGCTCGAGGTCGAGCTCGAACATCCCGAGCTCGTGCTCGGCATCGAGGTCCGCGAGAAGACCTCCTACCTGTTCGCGCGGCGGATCGCGGGGCCGGGTGGGCTGCCGGTCAGTTCGCTCGGTCGCGTGCTGTGCCTGATCTCGGGCGGCATCGATTCCCCCGTCGCGGCCTGGATGGCGATGAAGCGCGGCGCGCTGTGCAGCTTCGTGACGTTCCACTCGCACCCGTACATCGGCGACGAGGCCAAGGACAAGGTCGTGGAGCTGGTGCGCGTGCTCTCGCGCTGGCAACCGCGCAGCCGGCTGTTCGTCGCGCCGTTCGCGGCGGCGCAGGTCGCGCTCCGCGGCGCGGCGACGAACGGCTACGAGGACGGCTACCGCACGGTTCTCTACCGGCGCATGATGCAACGCATCGCGTCTGCAATCGCCGACGCGGAAGGCGCCAAAGCGCTGATCACCGGCGAGTGCATGGGACAGGTGGCCAGCCAGACGCTCGAGAACCTCGCCTGCATCGGCGCGGCGGCGCAGTTGCCGGTGCTGCGCCCGCTGATCGCGTTCGACAAGCAGGAGACCGTCGACATCGCCCAGCGCATCGGGACCTTCGCGCTCTCGGCCGTGCAGACGCCCGACTGCTGCACGCTCTTCATGCCGCGCAGAGCGGTGACGCGCGGTCGACTGGAGGTGTGCGAGGAGATCGAGTCCCGACTGGACGTCCCCGCGCTGGTGGCTGACTCCGTCGCGCGCGCCGAGCGCATCGACGTGGCCTGACGCGCTCGGTCGAGCTACGTTGAACGCGTGAGCCCCGGCCGCCAATCGAACGCACGCATCCGCGCGGAGGGCTCGCGTTGAATCGCACCACGGCGCTGTTCGTGGCGCTCGCCATCCTGCTCGGTCACGCGCTGGCGGTGCACAAGAGCGCTGGCGGCGAGATCGCGCCGCCCTACGACATCGCGTACGTGGCGTTCCGCATCGGGCGCAACTTCGCGCAGACGGGCGAGCTGGTGTGGAGCGAGGGAGTGCTCGGCGTGGAGAGCTATCCGTCGCTGCTGTGGATCGCGCTCTCCGGCGCCGTCGAGCGCCTCTACTTGCCGGTGCATCGCGTCTGCCAGGGCGTGTGCATGATCTCGGCGCTGCTGTGCGCGTTCACGCTGGCGCAGTTCAGTCCGGGCCGGCTCGCGGGAGTGATCGCGCCGCTGCTGTTCGTCGTGTCGGGCTCGGTGGCCGCTTCAGCGCTGAGTGGAATCGAGACGGCGACCGTCGGACTGCTCATCACGTTCAGCTTCCTGGCCTACGAACGCGGCTGGCGCGCGCCGCTCGGCGTTGCGCTGGGCTTGGCGGCGACGGCGCGGCCGCAGGGCTTGCTGTTCGCGTTGTCGTTGCTCGCGATCGAATGCGTGAGGCGCGTGCTCGAGCGCCGCAACCCCGACGCGCCGCGTCGTCCGACCTTGTGGCTCGCACTAGCCGCGCCCATCGCCGCAGCGGCGGCGACGAGCGTGCTGCGCTGGCAGGCGACGGGTCACTGGACCTCGACTTGGTTCACGCAACTGCTCGAGCTGCGCCCGCGCTCGCTGCGCGAGGGCTCGCTGTACCTGATGGACTTCGTGCTGACCTCCGGGAGCGGCGCGCTGTTCGTCTTTCCGCTGTGGTACTGGCTGCGGCGCTCGCTGAGCGGCGTCGGCATCCGCGCCTGCGTGTTGACGCTGGTTTGGTCCGTCGCCGTCGCGCTGAGCGGCGGAGGCTTCCTGCCGTTCAGCGAAGCCATGGCGCCGATCGTGGCCGTGCTGCTGGTCGCCGTGCAGGAGGCGATGCAGATCGCGCTCGACTCCCAGCGCCGCATCTGGCCCCAGGCGACCTGGGTGCTGTTCATCGCGGGCCTCGGCGCTTCGGCGCTCGCGAGCAAGTTCCCCGGCGACATCGGCCCGCTCCCGGCCGAAGCGCTGCACCGCGCGTGGATGACGCCGCACACGCAGTCGCGCTACGGCTACGTCGAAGAGCTGGGCCGCGTCGGACTCGCCGAGGAGATCCTCGCGACGGAGCGGCTGCGCGAGATCGGGCTGTTCCTGCGCGACAACATCGACGTCGACCACGCCATCCTCACGCCTTGGCCCGGCGCGATCGGCTACCTGACGCAACGGCGCGTGATCGATCCGCTCGGCCGCGCGGCGCCGTCGCCCGGAGAGGCGCGCACGCGGCCGTGGGAAGGTGTGACGCGCGCGGACGTGCTGGAAGCGCTCGCGGCGAAGCCCGAGTACGTGCTGCCATCGCTGCGCTTCGGCGAGCTCTCCCCCACTGCGCAGGACGTCGCGGCCGAGTGGGTGCAGTCGCTCGACCTGTTGCGCGAGAAGCAGCAGCGCGCCCTGCACCTGCGCTCGTACCTCGGCGACTTCGAGCTGATCACGGTGCCGGTCGTGGGCGAAGGGTCGCGACCCGGCGTGTTCCCGCGGAACCACTTCCGACTGCTGCGGCGAGTCGACCTCGGGCTCACGCCGCACGTGTCCGCGCAAATCGACGAGCGCCAACTGAAGATCGACGTCGCGCACCGCAGCTACCCGCAGTTGGTCGACCTGCGCGTGCAGGCGCTGGCGTCGGATGGAAGGTTGTGGAGCCTGCGTCCGAACGGTCAGTGGGAGCGCGTCGCCAACATCGTCGCGCGCAGTTCGCTGATGTTGTTCCACACCGGCGATCGCACCATCCGCCTGCTCGAGTGCTCCGTCCCGCCCGAGCTGAACGGAGCGGAGATCCAGGCGGTGTTGCGCAACCCAGGCGCCGTGGGCGAGTCGTTGTTCAGCACGGCGAGCGCGGAGGCTTCCGTGCGCGTGCCCGTGCGCTAGCGTCGAACGCTGCGCGCCGAGAGAGCGGTCACTCGTCGTCCGACTCGTCGAAGGGTTCGGATTCCGACGAGAGCTCGGGGAAGCGCAGCTCGCTCGCCAGCCGATCGCGCTCCGCTGCGAGCGCTGCACGCAGCTCAGCGCGCTCCGCAAGCTCCGCGAGGTTGTGCGTCTCGTACGGATCCTCGACGAGATCGAACAGCTCGGTCCACTCGGGGTGGCCGGGGTACACGACGAGCTTGTGCCGCCGTGTGCGAAGCGCCGTCACGCTCGGCGCGAGCGAGCCGCGCTCGGCCGCGTAGGCGTAGAAGAACGCGTCGCGCCAACCGTCGAGCGGGCCGGTCGCGCTCGCCGACGCCTCGAGGACCGGGCGCAGACTGCGGCCGTGTTGCTCGGGCTGCGGCCGAGCTCCAGCGAAGTCGAGCAGCGTCGGCGCGATGTCGATGCTCAGCGCGAGTTCGTCGCGCACGACGCCCGCGGGGAGCCGGCGCGGATAGCGCACGATCAGCGGCGTACGGATGCTCTCCTCGTACGCCGTGCGCTTGTCGCGCAGGCCGTGCTCGCCGAAGTACATGCCGTTGTCGCTGGTGAACACGACCACCGTGTCGCGCGTGAGGTTGAGCTCGTCCAACAGCGCCAGCAGCTTCCCGATGGCCTCGTCGGCGGCGCTCAGCGTTTCGAAGTAGCCCTGGTCGAGATCGCGCGCGACGTCCAGATCCGCGCCATTGCCGTCGCGTCCTTGCCGTCGACGACGCGCTGCGCGCTGCGCGTTCGTCGTTCGCGACTTCGAGTAGATCGAGGGCGCATCGAGGTTGGGGACCGCGCGCGGAGTCTCACTCGCGTACGCGCCGCGCCAGGAGTCCGGCGGCTCGAACGGCGAGTGGCCCGACTTGAGGCCGAGCACGACCAGGAACGGCTGTTCAGCGTCGGCGCGCAGAAAGCGCTCCGCGAACTGCACGCTCACGTCGTCAACCCAACCTTGCGTCGGCGTGGAAACGCCGTCGACCTCGAATTCGCAGTCGAAGTACTCGCCGTGGCCGAGGTAGCTCGCACTGTGCGCGAAGCCCGGGCGCGGACCCGACTGTCGCCCCATGTGCCACTTGCCGAAGTAGCCGGTGCGGTACCCGCGCTCCGCGAGCGCGTGCGCGAAGGTCGGCGTGTCCGCCGGAAACGCGGTGTGGTTGTCGAGCACGCCGACGTCGTGCGGGTAGCGTCCGGTGAGGATGCTCGCGCGGCTGGGCGAGCACAGGGAGTTCACCACGAACGCGTTGCGCAGCCGCACGCCCTCGCGCGCCAGGCGATCGACCGCTTCAGTTCGCAGCCACGGAAATCGCGCGCGTTCGGCTTGCTCGCGCTGGACCACCGAGAGCGCGTCGAAGCGCTGGTCGTCGGCCACGATCAGCACGAAGTTCGGCGGCCGTCCCGGCGCCTGCGGTCTCGCGCAGGCAAGGACGGCCGCGGCGAACAGGATCAACCAAGTCCACGGACGCGCGGGCATGCGAAGGTTCAGCGCGCGCGCTCGGAAAAGAGCGACGCCCGCCGCGGCAGCATCGCCGGGCGGGCGTCGGTTGTCGACTGCGGAGCTCCTGCTGCGCGCGGGAGCTGCCGCGAGTGAACTCAGGCGATGTTGTAGCGCTTGAGCTTGCGGTACAGCGTGCTCTTGCCGACCTTCAGCATGCGCGCCGCGGCCAGCTTGTCGCCGCCGGTGGCTGCGAGCGCACGCTCGAGGCACTTCATCTCGTAGTGGTCGAGGTTGATCGGGTCGTCGTGACCCACCTCGCCCGGCGCGCGGGCCCGCGAGCCGTTGCGAGCACTGTGCGCGTGATCGTCGTGCGCTCCCGCGACGCCCGAGACGATGTGCAACGGACTGGCCGCAGGGGTCAGCTCGCGCACCGCGAACTCGAGGTTCAGGTCGCGCAGCGCCGGCGGCAGGTGCTCGAACTGGATCAAGTCGTTGTCGCTGGCGCGGCAAGCGCGCTCGACACAGGCTCGCAGCTCCTGCACGTTCCCCGGCCAGTTGTGCGATTCGATCGCAGCCAGCGCCTCAGCGGAGACAGTGAGCTGCGGACGATCGCTGCCGAACATGCGCAGGAAGTGCTCGGTCAGCGCGCGCAGGTCTTCCGGCCGCTCGCGCAGCGCGGGCAGGACGATGCGTTGCGCGAACAGGCTCGCCAGTTCCGCTTCGAAGTCGCCGCGGTCGACGCACTCGGTGAGGTCGGCGCTGGTGGAAGCGATCACGCGAGCCTCGATCGGCTCGGAGCGCTCAGCGCCGGCGCGCACGACCGCGCGGTCCCGCAGGGCGCGCAGCAGCTTGACCTGCAGCGCCGGGGGCAGCTTCTCGACGTCGGCGAGGTACACCGTGCCGCGCCCGGCGCGCTGGAGAGCGCCCGGTCGATCGACGACGGCGTCCGCGAAGGCGCCCTTGACCTGGCCGAACAGCTCGGCCTCGAGGTGCTCGGGGGTCAGACCCGCGCAGGAGATCGGAAGGAACGGACCGTTGTGCTCGGCGCCGAAGTGCAGCGCGCGGGCGACGTGCTGACGACCGCTGCCCACCGGGCCCTGCAGCAGCACGTGCGAGTTCGAAGGTCCGAGATCGCGGACGCGCTCGCGGATGCGCGTCATGGCCGCGCCCGGTCCGACGAGGTTGGACGATCCGTAGGCGAAGCGCGCGGCCTGTCGCAGGACGGCGACTTCGGCGCGCGGGAGCGTGTACTCCTGGAGCCCGATGAGCTCGGTCGCCAGGCGGCGACGCGCCACGTCGAGGAGGATCACGACGCGCAGGCCGTGCTCGACCTCGCCGGGACGGGTCACGATCGGCGCGACCGAGGCCAGGAGCGAGCGCGGCAAGCGATTTTGCTTCCCGGGCAGATCGAAGCGCAGACCCTCGCGCTGCTCGGAGTGGACGTCGCGGACGAACGCCTCGAGACCGCTCGACGGCGCGAGGGTGCCGAGTGCGCGCCCGTCGAGCACGCAGCCGAAGAGCTCCTGGGCCCCGCGGTCGCTCATGCGAACGAGCCCTTCGTCGTCCACGAGCAGCACGCCGTCAGGCTTCGCGATCGCGATGTCGCGCCAGACGTTGGCCGCGCCGACGGCGCCGTTGGTCGACTCCGACTCGGCCGGAGCATGGCCGTTGCGCTCGGAGTTCATGCGCTGAACCTGCTGTTCGAGCACATGGGTTCGCACGCGCAGCTCGTCGAACACGTGCTTGGCCCGGGCGAAGCCGCGCAGCACGGGCTCGAGCACCGGCATGTCCGCCTTCGTCAGATAGGCGTCGCACCCGGCGTCGAAGGCGCGCACCGCGTCCTCACGCGAAGAGCCCTTGTGCAACAGGATCGTGGGGATCTCCAGGCTCGGTCGCACCTGCTTGATGCGTCGGCAGAGCTCGACGCCTCCCAACCCGGCGCCAGCGGCCGCGTCGATCAGGATCAGGTCGAAGCGCCGTTCGCGCAGCGCCGTCAAGGCCTGCGCGCCCGTCTCGACCGCGGTCACCTCGTAGCCGCTCTCGCGGAGCCGGCTCTGAAGGACCAGACGCGTTGCAGACTCGCCATCGACAACCAAAACGTGTGTCACTCGATTCCTCCCCAGGAGAGTGAGCCGCCCTCTTCGGCGGCGGGACAGGGACCCAACCGGGCCATGGATCGGCGTAGGGCACGGAAAACTGTTCCGAGGTCTGCGCTTCGTCCCGTTTTCGGGACGCTCTCCCCTGGCGACCTCGGGGGCGAGCTTTGTGTCGTGAGGCGCCGACGGACGGTATACCCAACCGCCAACGTGGCACCTGAGGGCGAACAGGACTGGGACGAGCTCGAGCGGGCGCTGGAGGAGCTCGAACCCGGCCTGACGCCGTTGGAAGTCATCAGCTCGCTGCGCAAACGCCTGCCGGCGTCGGCCGCGCAACGCGCAGCGGAGCTGTACGAGTTGCGGCGCAAGGCGCTGCCGCGCTTCCCGAGCGGCCGGATGCGCTGGCTCACGCGCAAGGGTCTGGAGCAGGCCACCCGCGAGGTCGTCGCGCGCGAGCGGGCTCGACGCATCGCCGCGTCGGCGCAGGAAGCAGCCGTGCACGACGTGACGTGCGGGCTGGGGTCGGACGCGCTCGAGCTGTCGCTTGCGGGGCTGCGGGTGCTCGCGAGCGACCGCGATCCGCTGCATGCGCAGTGCGCTCGCGCGAACCTCTCCGCGAGCCCCACGGCACATTGCGTGTTCGTAGGAGACGCCGCCCTCCCAGCCTCTCGCGAGTGCCTCTTATTGGCGGACCCCGACCGCAGAGCCGCCGGATCGAGCGCCGCAGACGCGCGGAGCCTCGACCCGCGCGCGTGGTCGCCATCGCCCGAGCAGCTTGCGCTCGCGCTGACGCGAACGCGTGGGGCGTGCATCAAGTTGCCAGCGGGGTTTGACATCGCACTCTGCCCGACCTCGTGGATCGAGCAGCGCCCTCACTCGTGGGAGTGGGTCAGCGCGGAGGGGGAGCTCTGTGAAGTGAATCTGTGGGTGGGGACGCTCGCCGGCCCGAGGGCCGAGGCCGGTGAGCGCGAGGTCGTGACGTTGGACGCCACGGGTCGCGCACGGCGCTGGAGCGCCCGGCCTGGGTCGGTTGTGTCCGCACCCCTCCAGGAAGTTTCAGAAATCTCCTGGGTCGTTGATCCGGACCCAGCTCTGGTCCGCAGCGGGCTGCTCGAGGCCTACGCGGAGGCGGAGGGGCTCAGCCCGCTCGGGCCCCGATGCGCGTACCTCGGAGGCCAGCGACCGCCGCGCGCGCCACTCGGCCGAGCCTGGCGAGTCCTCGCAAGCTGCCCTGCCGATCCCAAGCACGTCCGGCGAATGCTGGCCGCGGCGGACGTGGGCCCGATCCAGGTGCTCAAGCGCGGACATCCCTTGCCAGCGGAGGAGCTCGAGCGGCGCTTCAGGGGTCGCGGTCAGCGGCGCGGCGTCGTGCTCGTCGCGCGGCTGGAGAGCACTCACGTCGCGCTCCTCGTCGAGCCCGGCGGGGTGGGCGATGAGGGATTCGAACCCCCGACTTCGTCCTTGTAAGGGACGCACTCTAGCCGCTGAGTTAATCGCCCGCGGTCGCCGACCAGCCCTGCGAGAGCGCCGGCGACGACGCCTGCCGCGTTCCAGGCTGCGGGTTCGAAGGTATCTTGCTCCGCCCTCCGACTCCACCTGCGCCTGCGCGGCGACCGAAAGGCCCGCAGGAATCCCGCCACTGGCGCAGACCACGGAGCCGATCGATCCGGCGCCCCCGCACCGGATCAGCTCGCGCCTGACCGTTCCCGACGGTCGACGCCTGGCTCGCGCGCCATTCGAACCTCCACCTTCGTTCCCCACCCCCTCATGCGCATTGCAGTCATCGGCACCGGCTACGTCGGCCTCGTAGCTGGCACTTGTTTCGCCGAGAGCGGCAACTCGGTCGTCTGCCTGGACATCGATCAGGCCAAGATCGACAAGCTCCGCAGCGGAGTCCCCACGATCTACGAGCCCGGGCTCGAGGAGCTCATGAAGCGCAACGCCCACGACGGGCGCCTGAGCTTCACCACCAAGTACGAGGAGGCCATTCCGCGGGCGCAGGTCGTGTTCATCGCGGTGGGCACCCCCCCGGGCGAGGACGGCAGCGCCGACCTCAAGTACGTGCTCTCCGCGGCCAAGTCGGTCGCTCAGCACATGACCGGCTACACCGTGATCGTCGACAAGTCGACGGTTCCCGTGGGCACGTCGCGCAAGGTGGCCGAGGTGGTGGCGGCGAACACCAAGCACGAGTTCGACGTCGTCTCCAACCCCGAGTTCCTCAAGGAGGGCGCGGCGATCGACGACTTCATGAAGCCCGATCGCGTCGTCATCGGCGCACGCTCCAAGCGCGCGGCGGACGTGATGGACGAGCTGTACTCGCCCTTCGTCCGGACCGGCAAGCCCATCCTGCAGATGGACCCGGAATCCGCGGAGCTGACCAAGTACGCCGCCAACGCCATGCTCGCGACGCGCATCTCGTTCATGAACGAGATCGCCAGCATCTGCGCGCGGGTGGGCGCGGACGTCGACATGATCCGCAAGGGCATCGGCACGGACGACCGCATCGGCTCGCGCTTCCTGTTCGCGGGCTGCGGCTACGGCGGTTCGTGCTTCCCCAAGGACGTCAAGGCGGTCGTGCGGACCGCTGTTGAGCACGGCTACGACTTCAAGATCCTGCGCGCCGTCGAGGACGTGAACGAGGAGCAGAAGCACCTGCTCGCGCGCATGGTGAAGAAGCACTTCGGCGAGAACCTCGCGGGGCGCCGTTTCGCGCTGTGGGGACTGGCCTTCAAGCCCAACACCGACGACATGCGCGAAGCGCCGGCGGTCGTGATCGCGGAAGAGCTGCTGGCCGCGGGCGCGAAGGTCATCGCCTGCGATCCCGAGGCCATCGCCGAGTGCAAGCGCCACCACCTGGGCGACCGGATCGAGTACTCCGACACCCCGATGGAAGCGCTCGACGGCGCCGACGCGCTGGTGCTGGTCACCGAGTGGAACGAGTTCCGCCGCCCGGACTTCGACGAGGTCAAGCGTCGCTTGAAGTCGCCGGTCATCTTCGACGGCCGCAACATCTACCGCCGCAAGACGCTCGAGCCGTTGGGCTTCACCTACTACGGCATCGGCTGCTGAGCGAGCGCCTCACAGAACATCCGCGGCCCGCGTCCTTCGCTGAAGGACGCGGGCCGCGGTGCTAATTGGCGATGTGCGGGTCGGAACCGTTTGGTTCAGCCGCCGAACAAGCCGGTCTTCTTGGACTTGCGGATCTCCTTCTCCTCCATCCAGATGACCTCGCTGGTCTCGATGTTCACGACCTCGAGAGTGAGCTTGTAGTAGACATCTTCGGTCTTCTTGCCAGCGCTCTCCAGACTGCGCTGACGCTCCTTCTCGATCGAACGCAAGTTGCCGTACATCACGGCGTCCGCGCCGATCTGCTTGCCGAACTGGCGGATCAGGTTCGGGTCGACCCGGCCCGACTCCATCTGGAAGCGCACCTGGCTCCCGAGCTCGTCCTGCGCCTGGTTGCTCGCGGCGATGCGGAAGCGACCGCTCTTGAGCAGCGCAGTGCGGATCGAGTCCGTGATGCTCGACGTGTCGATGTGTTCGGACGTGCGGTTGTTCACGTTGCCCGTGAACAGCACGACGCGCTTGTCCTCGCCCTTGCCGGAGTGGTCGATGTACTGCAGCCCCGGGCTGGAGAGCAGCGACTGAACCATCTTGTCCGCCATGGACTGGAGGTCCGTGGAGCCGAACTGGAGGTTGACGGTCTCGACCTTGTTGGGGTCGTCGTAACCGATGGAGCTGCAGGCGCCGAGAGCGCCGAGGGCGAGAACGAGAGCGGTCGATCGGAGTTGCTTCATGGCGATGGAGTGACTTGGAGTTGGACGGTGAATCGGGTGTGAGGGGGTAGGAATCGGCGCGGCGGTCTCAGCGCACTTCGTCGCGCGAACCTACTTGCAGCTTCCAGCTCTCGGCTTCGGGTGAAGGCGCGACGAGCTTGATGGTCGTGGATTGACGCCCGGAGAGCCGCTCGGGGCGGTAGTGCGCCGGGCCGTAGTCGATCGCCAGCCCCGAGCGGTCGTACCACTCGACCGCCCACTGGAACGAGAGCGCCCGGTCGAGTCGGTTGGCCAGCTCGAGCTGCACGACGAGCATGCCTTCCTTGCGGACTTGGACGATGTTCTTCATCTCGAGCGAGTTCTCGAGATCTCGATTGGGCGTGTGCGTCGTCACTTGGCCGCCTTCACGGCCGGAGACCGAGTTGTACGTGCCGCGCGGCGCGCTCGTGCAAGCGCAGAGGACAGCGGCGGTGGCGATCGCCTGAGCGGCGATCGATCGAAGTGAGTGGCTGTGGTTCATGGCGATACCGTTTGAGTTGATTCGTCGGAGGCGGGCGATGAGGACGGTGGAGGTGCGGCGGCGGGGAGGTCGAGCCGTTCACCGCCGATGAGGTGCGTGTGCACGGACGATCCGAGCGTGCGGGCGATCACGAACACGGTTTCGCCCGCGCCGAGTCGGACACGCCCGACGCGCGCGAGTCCGCCGCCGACGGGGCCGAGAGAGATCTCGTGCTCGCCAGGCGCGACGAACAGACGCGCGGCCTGCCATGTGTCGGGCAGCGTCAGCCACGAGCGCGTGTCCGCTCGCTCAGTCGCGGCGGTGAACAGGGCGCCCGCCGCGAGCACGGCGAAGCCCGTCGCAGCGTTGTTCTTGTCGCGCGCCATCTCCGATCCGACGCGCGTGATTCCGTACTTGATGCCGGCGCGCAGCGCTGAACGCAGCGCCAGCCACGCCATGCGGTCGGCGAGATTCTCGCGCGCGACCGTGGCCACGTTCTCGACGACGGTGGTCGCGAGCGGAGCGCCGTCGTCGACCTGGAGCGCGAGCGCGCTGATCGCCTGCGGGCGCGCGATGAACACGGGCACCGAGAACTGCACGATTCCGCCGGGCGCGGGCAGCGCGACCGTCTGCTCCTCCTTGTAGGGCCCCAGGCCGACACCCGCGATCACGACCACCTGCGCGGCGTCCTGCGGCGGCACGACGGCGTCGCCATGCGTCGCGATCAGTCCGTCGACCGCGTCGTCGTAGCGCAGCCGCTTGGCGATGCGCACGAGCGCCTTGCCGGCGAGCTCGACGCCGACGCCCTTCTCCGCCATGCGTGCGTAGTCGATGTACGCCTCGTCGAAGCGCCGCTGCAGCTCGTAGCTCACCGCGGACATGAAGTGCGCGAAGCCCCCGGCGGCGTACTTCTTCTCGTAGAGGGTCTCGTCGCCCTCGAGCAGCTTGTTCGCGCGCCGCGTCTCGACGTACACGCCGTCCAGGTTGCCGCGCGCGAGGTACGTGAGCGCGAGGGACGCATGCAACTGCGCGCGCTCGTAGCCTTCGCCGGGATAGGCCGCGACGCCTTCGTTGATCAGCAGCGTGGTCAGCTCCTCGCCGACGGCCTCGGCCCCGAGGAGCGCGCGCTCTTCGTACTTCACGACGGCGGCCGCGGCGTCGTCGAAGTGCGACTGCGCCTGGTCCCAGTCGCCAGCGGCCAGCGCGCTCATCCCGGCCTCCGCTCCGCACAGGAAGCTCGAGTCCGTCACCTTGGGATCGGCGAACTGCTCGCGCGCAGCGTCGAACCGACCCGCCTCGAAGTCTGCGAGCGCGACGGCCGTCCGTTGGGAGTAGCTGCGGCATGCGCCGAGCAGTTGCAGGCCGACGAAGACGGCCAGGGCGACTGACGTTGGCCGACGCGCACCGGTGGGCGCCGAGGGGAGCGGAGAGGCGAGGGGCACTGGGTCTGGAATCGAAAGGCGCCGGCGCGGGGCGGCGCGCGCTAGCAACCCCCGGGCCGCGATCCCGAGGCGCTGCCGACGCTCGCTGACGCCGCCCGTCGCACGCTTGGGCGCGCCCGACTGTCCTCTATAGACTGCAATGTCCGGCGAGGGATTTCGACGATCCTCACGTCCCCGCCCCAACAGCCCCGTCCGATCTCTCTCGCGTGACCCACAAGCAAGGCGCCTTCGTCGACTCAGCCGCAACGCGCAACGCGGCGACGACGCCCATGATGGCGCAGTATCAGCGCGCCAAGCGCGAGCAGCCCGACGCCCTGCTGTTCTTCCGGATGGGCGACTTCTACGAGCTCTTCGGGCAGGACGCGGTCACCGCCTCGCGCGAACTCGGCATCACGCTGACCTCGCGGGACAAGGGCGACAACGCGTTGCCGATGGCCGGCGTGCCGATCAAGGCCTACGAGAGCTACCTGATGCGCCTGGTGCGCAAGGGCTTCAAGGTCGCCATCTGCGAACAGATGGAGGACCCGCGCACCGCCAAGGGCATCGTCGAGCGCGCGATCGTGCGCGTGGTCACGGCCGGCACGATCACCGAAGAGGACGCCCTCAATGCGCGCGAGAACAACTTCCTCGCGGCTCTGCACTGCGCTGGCGCTCGCGCCGGCCTGGCCTGGGTCGACATCTCGACGGGTCGCCTGCAGGCCTGCGAGTGCTCGCTGCGCGAGGTCGAGAGCGAGGTCGGCCGCATCGCCCCCAGTGAGCTGCTCGTGTCCGCGACGCTCGACCAGAAGCGGCCCGAGCTGGCGCAGGCGCTCAGCGCCTTCCAAGGCATGGCGCGCAGCCCGCGCGAGGAGTGGCGCTTCGATCGCGACACCGCGCTGCGCGCGCTCTCGCGTCAGTTCAAGGTCGCCACGGTCGAGGGCTTCGGGCTCGAGGAGACCTCGCCGATCGTCCCCGCCGCGGGCGCGCTGATCGAGTACCTCGAGGAAACTCAGCGCAGCGCTTGCGAGCACGTGCGCCGCATCGAGCTCGTGGAGAACAGCGGGCATCTGTTGCTCGACCGGGCCACGCGCGCCTGCCTCGAGCTCGTCCGCACTCAGCGCGAGGGCCGCGTCGAGGGCAGCCTCCTCGCCACGCTCGACTCCACGTTGACACCGATGGGCGGCCGCACGCTGCGCGAGTGGCTGCTCGCGCCGCTGCGCAAGGTCGACGCGATCCTGCACCGCCAGCGCGGCGTCGCGGAGTTCGTCGACTCCCCCTTCCTGCGCGAGGACACGCGCGAGCTGTTGCGCGAGGTGCTCGACATCGAACGGCTGACCGGCAAGGTCTCCACCGGCCGCGCCAACGCGCGCGACCTGGTCGGGCTGGCGCAGTCGCTCGAGGTGGTTCCGCGCTTGCGCGCCAAGCTCGAGCACGTCTACTCCGCCATCCTCGGCGAACTGCTGACGCAGCTCGATCCGCTCGAGGAACTCACCGCGCGCATTCGCCGCACGTTGGTCGACGCGCCTCCGATGTCGCTCAAGGACGGCGGGCTCGTGCGCCCGGGCTTCAGCGCCGAACTCGACGAGCTCCTGCAGATCGCGGGCGACGGCAAGACCTGGATGGCGCGCTTCCAGGGCGACGAGATCGCGCGAACGGGCCTCACCGGCCTGAAGATCGGCTTCAACTCGGTGTTCGGGTACTACATCGAGGTGCCGCGCGGCCAGATCGAGCGCGTGCCCGACAGCTACACGCGCAAGCAGACGGTCAAGAACGCCGAGCGCTACATCACTCCCGAGCTCAAGGAGTTCGAGGGCAAGGTGCTCAAGGCCGAAGAGCGCTCGCGCGACCTCGAGCACCAGATCTTCACCGAGCTGCGCGACGAAACGGCGCGCCACATCGGCCGCATCCTCGACACGGCGCGGGCGCTCGCCACGGTCGATGTGCTCGCCGCGCTGGCTCAACGCGCCGCGGAGAATCGCTACTGCGCTCCCACGCTCGACTCGGGCGACCTGCTCTCGATCGAAGACGGCCGGCACCCGGTGATCGAGCGCATGGCCGGCGCCGAAGCGTTCGTGCCCAACGACAGCGTGCTCGACCGCGACGAGCGACGGATCACGATCCTCACCGGCCCGAACATGGCGGGTAAGTCGACCTACATCCGCCAGACCGCGCTGATCGTGCTGCTCGCGCAGATCGGTTCGTTCGTGCCGGCGCGCAAGGCCAAGATCGGCGTGGTCGACCGCATCTTCACGCGCGTGGGCTCCGCCGACGACATCAGTCGCAACGCCTCGACGTTCATGGTCGAGATGGTCGAGGTCGCGGGCATCCTCAACAACGCCACGGCGCGCTCGCTGGTCGTGCTCGACGAAGTCGGACGCGGCACCAGCACGTTCGACGGCCTGGCGCTGGCCTGGGCCATCGTCGAGCACCTGCACGAGCAGGTGGGTTGCCGCACGCTCTTCGCGACGCACTACCACCAGCTCACCGAACTCGCCGCTCGCCTGCCCGGCGTGTGCAACAAGTCCGTCGCCGTTCGCGAGTACCAGGACGAGATCGTCTTCCTGCACCGCATCGTCGAAGGCGGCACGGATCGCAGCTACGGCATCCACGTCGCGCGGCTCGCGGGCGTGCCCGCCGACCTGATCACGCGCGCCAAGGCGATCCTGCGCGACCTCGAGGCCGACAACGAGGACCTCGTCCCGCGGATCTCGTCCCACAGCGGCGCGCCGGCGCAGCGCAACCCCGGCCAGCTCTCGCTCTTCGGCCCCGAACGCTCGCGTGTGGAGACGGCGCTCGCCAAGCTCGACCCCGAGAAGCTCTCGCCGATCGAAGCGTTGCTCGAGCTCAAGCGGTTGCGCGAACTGCTCTGACCCGCGCCACCCACGCCGCGCCGCCATGCACGTGACCCCCACAGCATCGGGTCGGGCTTTCGATGCGCCCTTCGCGGCCCCGCTCCCCACGACTCCCCGAGAGGCGCGCGAACGGCTCACGAAGTTGGTGGCGTTGCTCAGGCCGTCGTGGAGCGAAGAGCACCAGGCCGCAGTGCTGCAGGTCCGCGCGCTCAACCAACACCTGCGCGCGCGACCGGAACACGCGACAGCGCTCAGCGCGATGCTCACCACGCTGCTCAGCGCGAGCAGCCAGCGCTCGCTGTACGCCGAGTCGGGCATCCTCGAGGACGAGCGACTGATCGGCGCGCTGTTCCGCCGCGTCGCCAACCGCCTGCTGCCGCCCGCGATCGACGAGGGCTTCCTGCGCGACGCGTTGGAGGAGGTCTTCGACGACAACGACTTCGCCTGGCTGAGCGCGGTTCCGAGCGAAGCCTGGGTCGAGCTGCTCAACACGCTGGCGATCGACTCGGCGGCCTTCGAGCCCGCCCGGCGACAGTGCCTCTCCGAGCTGCTCGAGGCCATGCGGCTCGTCAGTCTGCGGCTCGCGGCGTTGGGCACGGATCCGACGCTCGTGCGCTACTTGCCCGCGCTCGCCAAGCACGAGTCGCCGTTCGTGACGCAGGCCGAGGAAGTGCGCGAGTTCATCGACGGCGAGCCCGGCGCGGAGTCGCGCGAACTCGCCAAGCGCCACATGCTCGTGCTGCTGGAGCAGTGCCTGGACTACGTCGAGCGCGTGCGGCGTCGCTCGCGCGAGGCGGGCGTCGACGTCCGGCTGATCTTCAAGCTGCGGCGCATCGAGCAGTTCGTCGCGCGGATGCGGCAGTTGCGCGAGATCGCCGCGCCACCGACCGACTCGCCGCTGGCCGAGCAGCGCGCGCGCATGGTGGAGTTCGCTCTCTCGCTCATCGACGCGCAAGCGCGCAGGAACAGCATCAGAGAACTGTTCTCCGGCACCGTGGAACTGGTCGCGCGGCGAGTGACCGAGCACGCCAGCCGCTCGGGCGAGCACTACATCAGCGCCAACCGCAGCCAGTTCCTCGCCATGTACCGCGCGGCGTCGGGCGCCGGGCTGATCATCGCGTTCATGGCGCTCAACAAGATCCTCTTGTCCAAGCTCGCGCTGCCGCTCGTGTGGGCCGCCGTCGCGTACAGCCTCAACTACGGCCTGGGCTTCGTGCTGATCCACATCCTCGGGCTCACGATCGCCACCAAGCAGCCCGCGATGACCGCCGCCACGCTCGCCTCGACGGTGGATGCCGCGACGGATCGTGAAACGCGCCTGAACGCGCTCACGCGCATCGCCGCCGAGGTCAGTCGCACGCAGTGGATCTCGATCGCGGGCAACGTCAGCGTCGGCTTCATCGTCGCTCTGGCCGTGGCGCTGGCGTGCAGCGCCTTCGGCGTCGAACCGGTCGGCCTCGACAAGGGCGATCATCTGCTGCACGAGCTCGATCCGCTGCGCAGCCTCGCACTGCTCCACGCCGCGATCGCGGGCGTCTACCTGTTCCTGAGCGGTCTGATCTCGGGCTACTACGACAACCAGGCGCTGTACCACCGAGTGCCCGAGCGTCTGACCCGCGTGCGCTGGTTGCGCCGCATTCTCGGCGAGCGCTACCTGAAGGGCCTGGCGAACTACGTCGAGCACAACCTCGGCGCGTTGGTCGGCAACTTCCTGTTCGGCTGCATGCTCGGCAGCACCGCCATCTTCGGTCAGCTCCTGGGCCTGCCGCTCGACATCCGCCACGTCGCATTCGCCGCCGCCAACCTCGCCTATGGGCTCGAGGCGCTCGACTTCGGCGTGCTGTGGACGGTGATCGTGAACTGCGCCTTCGGCGTGGTGTGCATCGGCGCGGTGAACCTGATCGTGAGCTTCACGCTCGCGCTGAAGGTGGCCCTGCGCTCACGCGGTCTCGACGGAGCGGAGACGCGCAGCCTGCTCCGCAGCGTCGGCGCGCGCCTCTTGATCGCGCCGCGAGAGTTCTTCTGGCCGCCGCGAGACGACGCGGCGGCCGAGTAGTTCACGCTCCCGCGAGTCGAGCGCGAGCCGCGCTCAGTTGCACACGCTCAACGCCACCGCGTTCGAGAGGTTGATGTTGGTCGACGCGGCGGCGGGGTCGCGGCTCCAGTACTGCCCGAAGAGCGCGACTCCCGGCTGGAGCGCCGGGTCCGCGCCCGACTGGATCCACGCGTTCAGATCGAAACTGAAGGCGCCGCTGCAATCGGTTCCGCTGGCCGAACCGCCCGAGGTCTGCGCCGGCGTGCGCCGCAGCGGCAACGTCGCGCACATCAGTCCGCCGCCGAAGGGCGTGGACTGCCGGCCAGGGCCGTAGAAGAACAAGCCGGCCTTCTGGCTCATGACGTCCGCGCAGGTCACGAGGAACGGCGCCGGCGCCGAGGCGCTGGGTGTTCCGGACGCGAAGACCCGCGGCTGACAGCCGGCCGAGTTGCGCTGCGAAGTGCAGTAGGTCGTGGCGCCGCCGTCGAAGGCGATGCGCAGGTTGTCCGCGCCGACCGTCCACATCTGGAAGATGAAGAAGAACGTCGGATCGCCGTAGAACCACGTCACGGAGCTCACGTCCGTGATCACGCGATTCCAGACCTGCGCCGGCGACGTCGTCGCGTTCGGATCGACGCTCCAGCCGGCGGGGAGCACGGCGGACTGCGAGGGAACGGCGACGGAGTAGCTGCGCCACAGGCCGTCGACGCACGGGATGTCGTCGGGCGAGACGAAGTACACGAACGTGTCGTCGTTGAAGTTGCCCGGCGTGCCGTTGTCGTTGGTGAGCACGAGGGACAGCGGGCGCTGGCACGAGCTGGGGAAGTCGATCGCGAACGACTTCAGATCGACGCCCAGCGCCGTGACGCGCGCTGCGCGATAGTCGCCCGTGAACTGCGACGAGCCCGTGGTTCGCAACTGCGGAGCGAACGTGTCCAGACCGCTGGTCTGCAGGTAGGCGTCGGGGAATCCGCCCGAAGCCGGCGTGCTCGGGAACGGACCGCCGAAGGTCCAGCCGCCGTCGAAGTTGCTGCTGAAGTCGGTGACGTGCGTGCTGCCGCATTGCTGGGCAGAGGACAACGTCGCGAGCACAGACACGGTGAGAGCGCAGAGGGTGAGCTTCATGGTGAGCGCATGATACTGGCCCGCTCCGAGCGGGCGCGGCGAGCTCAGCCCTGACGACGGCGCCGCAACGCGTCGAAGCTCGCGGCGACGAGCGCACGCCGAGACGAGCGAGGGCGCGGAAAGCGCTGCATGAGCCGCAGGTAGAGCTCCGCCAGCTCACCCCAACGGCCGGCGCCGCACTCGAGCGCGCGCGCTGCGCCGAGCCCCCAACCGTCGGCCACCGCGATCGGTGTCGGCGCGTTGCGCTCTTCGAGCAACGCGGCTTCGAGCTGCGCGCTGTGCACGAGGAACGAATCCGCGAAGCGCACGATCGAGCGGTTCAACGCGGGCGCTCCGCCGGCGCGGAACTCGCTCGCCTGCGTCAACCCGCCTTCGCACGCAGCTCGCCACCAGGCGCGCCAGCCGCCGGCGTTGAGTTCGGGAAACGCCGCGCGCGCGAACTCGCCCAGCGTCCAGTCGTGCAGCAGCACGGCGCCACCCATCGCGCGAACGTACGGGGCGACGAACCCCAGGCGCGCTTCGTCGCCGACGGTGAAGAGCAGGGAGTCGAACTCGCGCGGGCGCAGTTCGAGCACGCTGCGGGCGGTAAGGCCCGCGAACGCGGCCGATGAGACCTGCGGTTCGACGAACACGCTCAGCTCGACGCGCGCAGCGAGCTCCGGCGCCAGCGCCGCAGCGTGCGCGCCCACGGCGGAGGACGCGGTCTCGGCGGTCGTCACCAACGCGAGCTTCATCGCGCCCGCGCCGCGCGGCTCACGCGCCGGCGGTCAGGATCTCCACGCCGTCCGGACCCAGGTACAGCGAGTGCTCGGTCTGCGCGACCATCACGCCGTCGGCTTCCACCAGCGGCGGATAGCGAACCAGCGATCCCTGGCGCGCGAGCTTGTTCAACGTGTCGTCGACGATCTGCGGATCGCGGTGCAGGAAGTAGCGCCGAGCGATCGGCAGACCGCGCCAACCCTCGATGTCCTTGAGCACGTCTCGATCGAGGCCCTTCGCTCGCAGCGGCGGTCGCACGAGCATGAACACCTCGGCCTTGCCGCGCTCGGTGATGTAGCCCTTGCCCGTGCACGCGAACGGCTCGATCGCGAACACCATTCCGCTCTTGAGCCGACCGCCGCCGCTCTCGGCCTGGTTGGGGATCTGCGGAGGCGTGTGCACCTTCCAGCGGCCCAGACCATGACCCGTGAGGTTGCGCACCGGTTGATAACCGGCTTTCACGATCGTGCGCTCGATGGCGGCGCCGAGCTCGCCCACCGGCACGCCGTCGGCCACGGTTGCGATCGCAGCGGCGAGCGCATCAGCGGAGGCGCGAATCAAACCTTGCCAGCGGCCGTCGCGAGAGAGGTCGACCGTGGTCGCGGTGTCCGCGACGTAACCGTCGACGTGCACGCCGATGTCGACCTTGACGCAGTCGCCTTCCTCGTAGCGCAACGAATCGCCCGGAGGCGAGCAGTAGTGCGCCGCGACGCTGTTGCGCGAGGACTGCGCGGGGAAGCCCGGCTGCGCGCCGCGCGCTCGGATCATGTCCTCGATGGTCTCGAGGACGTAGCGCACCTCCACTCCAGGCTGGATGGCCTTGGCGGCCCAGTTGCGGCACTCCGCCGCGATCTTGCCTGCGCGCCGGAAGCTGTCCAGTGCGATCGTGTCAGTGGGCGCAATCATGCGGGGGCGGAGGATACGGCCCCTGTCCGCAGGCGGCAAACCGAGCCGGGCGCCAAAAGTCTTCGGGGCGTCGCGACGAAAAGGGCGACATGCGCTCGGCATTGTTTTCCCTCCTGACCCTCGCCTGCGCGCTCAGCGCGTGCCGGACGACGGCCAACGAGTCTCCCGCAGGCGTCGCGCAAGCGCGACCGATCCTGCTCGAGGCGCAGCGACTGTGGCGCGTGCTCGAGGACGGCGTGGTGACCGGCGTGGTGGTGCGTTTCGCAGCCGCCGACGCTCCGGCGGACCCGACGCGTCACTACTACAGCGTGCGCAACGCACTCGGCCAGGAGCTCGGCTCCATCGACGGCCACGGCCGCGCGTGGCGCTTCGAGCCGCACCAGAGCGCTCCGCGTTTCGTCGGAACCGGCACGGTCATCGAAGGCGCGCGCGCGATCTTGAGCGCGGGCGCGAGCGCGGAGTTGGTCGAGGCCGAACTGCCGTCGAACGAGCGTTGAGTTCAGCTCCGCACGCGATCAGGACCACCCGCGAGACGCGCACAACGCTTGCTCCATCCCGACGCGGTTTGACTTCAGGCCAACCGCGGAGGAGGGCGAAAAGCCCCGAGGCAAGTCCCCCCTTTCATCCACCTCGCCACCCCCACCCCAGACCGTCCCGATGATCAAGCTCGCTGCTGGTGAGCACCTTGGCGCCTACAAAGTCCGCGAGTTCCTGGCGCGCGGCGGATTCGGCTTGGTCTACCTTGCGAGTGACAGCAAGGGCGAACTGGTCGCGCTGAAGCTGGGCGACATCGCAGGCGGCGGCCGCTACGTGACGCGCTTCCTCGACGTCACCAACGAGCGTCGCCCCGAAGGCATCAGTCCCGACGAGACCCCGGCCGAGGCCGTGTTCTTCCGCAAGGAAGGTGCGCGCATCGACTTCCTCGACGCTTCCGAGATCGACGGCCTCGTCAAGAGCGAGGGCGAGCTGCTCCGGCGCGCGCGCAACCCCAACCTCGTCGGCGTGCGCGAAGTGTTCACGCACGAAGGCCGCACCGTGACGGTGATGGACTACGTGCGCGGCAAGACGCTGCGCGAGAAGATCCGCGCGCTCGAAGGCATCCGCCTCAACTGGTTCCTGTCGATCGTCCGCGCGCTGCAGAAGCTGGCCAAGTCCGGTGAGCTCGCGTACCACGGCGACCTCAAGCCCGAGAACATCGTCGTGAAGCCTTCGGGCGCCGCGGTGATGATCGATCCCGCGCTGCGCTGCGACGAGCGCCGCGTGATCACGACCACGCCTCACTACAACCCGCTGCTCCTGCGCGACCAGAAGGCCGACGTCATGGGCATCGGCGTGATGCTCTACGAGATCCTCACGGGCGTGCTGCCGTTCGACGAAGTTCCCTGGCAATACGCCGGGCGCGAGCAAGGCGGCGAAGTCGAGCGCCTGTCGCTGTCGTACTTCCTCAGCTACCCGCCGCCGCGCGATCTCAACCCCAACACGCCGGACGCGCTCTCCAAGATCATCTACCGCTCGCTGACCGTGATGGACTACGGCCTCGCCGAGCTGGAGAAGGACTTGGTCGACTTCTTGCGCCGCGACTGATCCGCGGCGCGTTGAGTACGCCTCCGCCGCGACCGACTCGCGGCGCGCGGCCCCGAAACGACAGCAGCAGCGTGCAAGCCCGCGGGCCTGCGCGCTGCTGCTCGTTTTGCGCCGGAGCGCCGCGTTCTACGGCTGGTAAGTGAGCACCAGTCCGTCGGAGAAGTTGCTCGCCTTCGTCGCCGGCGGGTCGCGGTACCAGGCCTGCACGTAAGCGCGCTCCCACAGCGTCCACGGATTGCCGAGAGCGCCCGGGAAGTTGGACTGATAGGTGTGCCAGTCGAGCGAGAACGCGCCGTCGCACACGCCCACCGTGCCGCCGGAGTTCTGCGCGCCCGTGCGCTTGATCGGCGACTTCACGCAGCGGAAGCCGTTGCCCCACGGAGACGGATTGAAGCCCGTGTTGTTCACTCCGTAGAAGAGCAGGCCCTGCTTCTGACCTTCCAACCCGACCACCGAGACGATGCACGGCGCGGCTTGCGTGAGGCTGGGGTTGGCCGAGGCGCTGATCGACGCGACGCAGCCGAAGCTGGACACGCCGGGAGTGCAGTAGCTCGAGGGGAGTTCGGGTCCGTTGTCGCGGACGAACACGTCCTCGAACGTGTTCGTGTCCGACGCCACGAGGTTCGAGGCGCTGGAGCTGAAGGCGACCACGGCGCCCATCGCGCTGATGCTCGGAAGCGCGCTCACGGCGTTCGACTCGCCGCCGAGCCCGTCGATCGACATGCGGGACGTCGCGCCGAACAGCGTGTCGTGCACGAAGATGTCGCCGACTCCGTTGGTATCACCGCCGACGAGGTTCGTCGCCTGGCTGTAGAACGCCACGAAGCGCCCGCCCATCGAGACCGAGGGACGCCGGCTCGAGTCATCCGCTTCGGCGCCGCTCGACGAGACGCTGACCCGCGTGGTCTGGCCCGTGAGCAAGTCGTGCAGGAACACGTCGCGCTTGTTGTTCGTGTCGCCGACCACGAGGTTGTTGGCGGCGCTGAAGTACGCGACGTAGCGGCCATCGGGTGAGATCGCGGGATCGCCGCTCAAGTCGTTCGCCTGCGCGCCGAAGGTGTCGACGCTGACGAGGATCGTCACGCCCGCGACGGTGTCGCGAACGAACACGTCGTACACGCCGTTGGTGTCCGACGAGACGACGTTGGAGCTCTGCGAGGAGAACGCCACGTAGCGGCCGTCGGCCGAGATCGACGAGCCGAAGGAACTGCCCGCCGGATTGACGCCGAACTGGTCGACGCTCACCAGGCTGGTCATGTTCGTGGTCAGGTCGCGCACATAGACGTCGGCGAGGATGCGGAACGACGCGAACAGTCCGTCGGCGGAGATGGCGGGGTCCCCGCTCGCCCCGTTGGACTGGAGGCCGCTGGGGTCGAGGCTGATCAGCGAGGTCAGGCCCAACTGCGTGTCGCGCAGGAAGACGTCGCGCGCCGAGTTCGTGTCGAGCGCGTCGAGGTTGCTGGCGTCGCTCTCGAAGACCACGAAGCGGCCATCGGCGGACACGGCCGGACGGGAGCTGGGACCGTTGCCGGGCTGCCCGAGGGAGTCGACGCTCACGAGGATCGTCACGCCGCTCGAGCGGTCGTGGAGGAACACGTCGTCGACCCCGTTCGTGTCGAGGGCGACGAGGTTGGTGGCCCCGCTCGCGAAGGCCACGAAGCGTCCGTCCGAGGAGAGCGCCGCCTGGCGGCTCGCGCCGTCAGCCTCCACCGGTCCCGGGCCCTCACTGACCCGTTCGGTGGACTGCGCCGCGCTCGAATGTGTCGCGAAAGCGACGAGCGATGCGCCGAGATACGAAATTGCAGAGAACCGCCGGTGGGGGTTCATGTCCGCTAGACCTCCTGAATGCCTGCTTGGACGCGTCTGCCAGCCCCCGATGCTCCTGAGGGGGCGGCTCAGCGGGGCAGACTCTACCCCAGCGTGCGAAGCCTGGGCGTAGGTCGTCGCAAACTGCGCTGAAGGCGCGCGCGGCGGGCCCAGCGCGGACGGCGCGCGGCGCTGCGTCGAGCGCTTCCGGCTGCCGCCAGGGCGTCGCAGGCCGAAGAGCGATCCAGGAGTCGGGCGCTCAGGCGAACCGCGAGCGCGGCCAGCGCATCGAGGTCGAGTTCGCGCGGTGCAGGTCGGTGAGAGGACATGGCGTAGCGGGTCGGGGGACCCAGTCTCGTTGGTCCTGCTTAGACGCGCAACGTTGCGAGGTTTTCACAGAACCTCGGAACTTCGCGGGGAACTTCCGCCCCCGCGCTGCCGTCGGGACGCGCGAGCAGGGAGCGCTCGCCGTCGCTCAGCGCGGGGCGATCAGCGCTTGCGTCCGGCGGCCAGGCGCTGCTCCGCGAGGCGCTCCGCGGCGGTGTGGGTCGACACACCCTGGTCGCGCGCGATCTGGAACACCTGGCGCAGGTTGTCGTAGATCCGGTCGATCTTGGCGAGCGCCTTGGGCTCGTCGTATCCGCCGGGCACGAGCTCGATCGACACGTTGATGATGCCGCCAGCGTTGATCACGTAGTCCGGCGCGTACACGATCCCGCGCGACTTGAGCACGTCGGCGTGGCGCGGCTCGAGGAGCTGGTTGTTGGCGCAGCCCGCGATCGCCTTGCACTTGAGCTGCGGGATGGTCGTGTCGTTGATCGTCGCGCCGCGCGCGCAGGGAGCGTAGACGTCGCAGTCGACCGACAGGTGGCTCGCATCGGAGACGCTCTCGAACCCGAAGCGCGAGCACAGGTCCTTCACGCGCGCCTCGTTGATGTCGCAGACCGTCACGCGCGCGCCGGCTTCCTTGCACAGCTCTGCGAGACGTCCGCCCACGGCGCCGACGCCCTGGAGCAGAACGTGCCGACCCGCGAAGGACGCGGAGCCGAAGGCCTCCTCGAGCACGGCCTTCATGCCCATGAAGCAGCCGCGCGCGGTGTACGGGCTGGGGTTGCCCGAGCCGCCGTTCTCGAGCGACAGGCCGGTCACCCAGCGCGTCTTGCGCCGCACGATGTCGAGGTCGGCGATGCCGATGTTCATGTCCTCGGCGGTGATGTACTTGCCGCCGAGGCTGTCGACGAACGCGCCCATGGCCTCGAACAGCGCCGGCGACTTGATCTTGGGGTCGCCGATCACCACCGACTTGCCTCCGCCCAGGCCGGTGTCGGCCACGGCCGACTTGTACGTCATGCCGCGCGACAGGCGCAGGACGTCGAACAACGCCTCGTCCTCGCTCGCGTAAGGCAGCATGCGCATTCCACCCAGCGACGGGCCGAGCGTCGTGTCGTGCACCGCGATGATGGCGTGGAGGCCGCTCGCGTCGTCCTTGCAGCGGACGACCTTCTCGTAGCCGTCGACTCGAATCTCGGAAATCTGCATCGATGAGGGGCGCGCGAGCATTGGGTCAGCGGTTGGCGTTCGAGCGCGCTAGCGGCGCACCGGCGGCCTCGGAGGGCGGACTTGGGGGCGCAAGAGGATAAGAATGCGTCCGACAGCGGTGAAGGGCCCGCCGGTCGCTTCCGAGACAAGCCGCGTTGCGAGGCGTAGAAGCGCAAACGCGCCAGTCCGCTGGCTCGGGCGAGCGCGCTCCGCGACCCGGCCGAGCGCGCGCGGACCAAGATTTCGAGAGCGGCCCCCTTGCGGCGGCGGCGCGCGGACTGCTAAGCCCCTCCCCCAATGAAGCATCTGGTCATCGTCGAGTCGCCGACCAAAGCGAAGAAGATCAAGGACTACCTGGGCAAGGACTACATCGTCGAGGCCAGCTTCGGACACGTCCGCGATCTGCCGCAGAGCGCGGCCGAGATCCCCGAGAAGCTCAAGAAGGAGCCCTGGGCCCGGCTGGGGTTGGACGTCGAGAACGACTTCGCGCCGCTGTACGTGGTCTCGAGCGAGAAGAAGAGCCACATCGCGAAGCTGCGCAAGCTGCTCGAGGACGCCGACCAGCTCTACCTGGCGACTGACGAAGACCGCGAGGGCGAAGCCATCGCCTGGCACCTGCTCGACGTGCTCAAGCCCAAGGTCGAGGTCAAGCGCATGGTGTTCAACGAGATCACCAAGGCCGCGATCCTGCGCGCGGTCGACTCGGCGCGCGACATCGACATGCGCCTGGTCCGCGCGCAAGAAGCGCGGCGCGCGCTCGACCGCCTCTACGGCTACGAGGTCTCGCCGCTGTTGTGGCGCAAGATCGCGCCGGGCCTGAGCGCCGGCCGCGTGCAGAGCGTGGCGACCAAGCTGCTGGTCGAGCGCGAGAAGGAACGCATGGCGTTCGTCTCGGCGAGCTGGTGGGACGTCGACCTCGAGCTCGACAAGGACTCGACGCGCTTCGAGGCCGAGCTCTCCAGCATCGGCGGCCGCAAGCTCGCGCGGGGCTCGGAGTTCGACGACCGCGGCCAGCTCAAGTCCAAGGACGCGCTGGTGCTCGACGAGGAAGCGGCGCAGAAACTCGCGGCCGCGCTCGCGTCCGCGCAGTTCACCGTTCAAGACGTGAAGCGCGAGGCCAAGACCAGCTCGCCGCGCGGGCCGTTCACGACCTCGACCTTCCAGCAGGAAGCCGGACGCAAGCTCGGCCTGCGCGCGCAGGAGGCGATGCGCATCGCCCAGCGGCTGTACGAGAACGGCTACATCACGTACATGCGTACGGACTCGACCTCGCTGTCGCGCGAGGCCATCTCCGCGGCGCGCGACCTGGTCGGCTCGCGCTACGGCGCCGAGTACCTGCCGCCGAGCCCGCGCTTCTACGGAAACACCGCAAAAAACGCCCAGGAAGCGCACGAAGCGATCCGCCCGGCGGGTTCGGTGTTCCGCCTGCCCGAAGAGGTCGCGCGCGAGGTCTCGGAGATCGAGGCGCGCGTCTACGACCTCGTCTGGAAGCGCACGGTGGCCTGCCAGATGGCGGACGAGCGCTACACCTCGGTCACCGCCACGCTCGCGACCGACGCGGCCGGCTTCGGCGCTGTCACGGCGCTGGCGCGCGGCCGCACGACCGACTTCGCCGGCTATCGCCGCGCGTACGTCGAGGGCCGCGACGACGTCGAGAGCGCGCTGGACGAGCGCGAGAAGGTGCTGCCGCCGCTCGGCAAGGGCGACCGCGCGAGCGTCGAGAGCGCCGCGCCCAGCGGCCACAAGACCACGCCGCCGTCGCGCTACACCGAAGCGTTGCTGGTCAAGCGGCTCGAGGAGCTCGGCATCGGCCGGCCGTCGACCTTCGCCTCGATCATCGAGACGATCACGTCGCGCGAGTACGCCGTCGCGCGCGACAAGACGCTCATCCCGACCTGGCTCGCGTTCGCGGTGGTGCACGCGCTCGAACTGCTCGAGCCGATGATCGTCGACTACCACTTCACGGCGAACATGGAGACCGAGCTCGACCGCATCGCGTCGGGCGAGCTCGACTATTTGGTGTTCCTGAACGACTTCTGGTCGGGCAAGAACCCCGGCCTCAAGAGCGTCGTGAAGTCGCGCGGCGAGGGCATCGACCCGCGCGAAGTGGGCTCGAGCAAGCTCGGACTCCACGAGGGCGAGCCCGTGATGGTGCGCGTCGGGCGCTACGGCCCGTACGTCCAATACAAGGAGAGCCGCGCCACGATCCCGGCCAACTTCGCGCCCGACGAGCTCACGCTCTCGAAGGCGCTCGAGCTGCTCTCGACCTCCGAGCGCGCCGCGGCCCCGCTGGGATTCGCCGCCGATGGGCGACCGGTGTACCTGCGCAACGGACGCTTCGGCTACTTCGTGCAGCTCGGCGACGATCCGCCGGCCGAGGAGAAGGGCGCCAAGCCCAAGGGCAGGAAGAAGAAGAAGGCCGCCGCCGACGAGCCGCCCGCCGCGCCCAAGCCCAAGCGCGCCTCGCTGTTCAAGTCGATGAAGCCCGAAGCTCTGACGCTCGACGACGCGCTCAAGCTGCTCTCGCTGCCGCGCGAACTCGGCCCCGACCCGCGCGACGGCCGCGCGATCTTCGCGAAGAACGGGCGCTTCGGACCGTACCTCGAGAAGACGCCGCCCGAGGGCGTCGAGAAGCCCGAGTACCGCCGCCTCGACTCCGAGGCGAAGCTGCTCACGGTGACGCTCGAAGAGGCCTCCGCGCTCTACGCGGTCGAGCCGCAGCGCAAGGGCTTCCGCGGACGCGCCGCCGCCGCTGCGACACCGCCGATCGCCGTGCTCGGCCCGGATCCGACCTCGCAGAAGCCGATCGTCGTCAAGGAAGGTCGCTACGGGCCTTACGTCACCGACGGCGAGACCAACGCGACCATCCCCAAGGGCGAGGATCCCGCGTCCGTGAGCCACGAACGCGCCGTGTCGCTGCTCGCGCAGCGCCGCGCCGCCGGTCCGCCGGCCAAGAAGAAGCGCGGACGCGCGCGGAAGTAGCGGCGGTCGCCGCACGCCGGCGCCTCACGCCGGCCGCACCGCAGCGAACGAACGCTCTCGGCGGCGCTTGGCCTGCGGGGCTGCGCGCTTCGTCCGCTGGCGCAGCACGTCGGCGGTGAGGCCTCGCGGACAGACGAGTGCGGTTCGTCGTCCGACGGCCAGGGGATGCGATGGCGCACGAGACAGCGCTGGTCGCGCGCGCTTGCGGGGACAGTTAGCGCGCCAACTCGTAGCGCAGCGCCGTCGCGCCCGAGCTGAACTCGCGTCGGCCGACGAGCTTCAACTCGACGGGCTTCGACAGGCCCGCGAACAGCGTCGGTCCGTGGCCGGCGAGCGCCGGATGAACCATGAACTCGTACTCGTCGATCAGGCGCAGCTCGGTCAACGAGTGCGCGAGCTTGATGCCTGCGACGAACAGCCCGTTCCCCGGCTCGCGCTTGAGTCGCTGCACCGCTTCGCCGAGCTCGCCGCGCAGCAGCTCCGCATTCCAGTCGACGCGCTCGAGCGTGCTCGACACGACGTACTTCTTCGCGCGGTCGATCGTGCGCGCGAAGGGCCGCGTCCACTCCGGCATGCCGTCCATCGGCGCGGGCGGTCGCCACGCGGCTTCCATCAACTCGTAGGTCGCTCGCCCGAACAGCACCGCGTCAGCCTGCTCGATCAGGCCCGTCGCGTGGCGGTGCAGTTCCTCGTCGGGAAGGATCGTGCGGTGATCGCAGCAACCGTCGAGCGTCAGATTGATGAAGAAGCGCAGGGGTCTCACGGCGAGAGCCTACACAGGTGCTGGACGTCCCGAGGCTCGGCCGTGCGCGCGCATCGGACGGAGCTCCGATTACGAAGCGCGGCGGCGAGATGAGCGCGACCGACACGCTCACTCACCGCCGCGTGCGCACGCGCATCTGGCGCGAGCGCGCAACTCTGGCGGAGCTCAACTCCGCGCAGCGATCACTGGAAGGCGATCGACAGGCCGTTCGACGTGTTGAACGTCGGCGACGCGGCCGAGTCGCGATACCAGAACTGGAAGTTCCAGGTGACGCCGGGCGCGAACGCCGACGCGCCCGAGCCCGCGGGCGCGGAGTTGAAGTCGACGACGTGGTTGAGGACGCCCTGCGCATCACATTGCGCCGGCGCGTGCAGGCGATAGCGCGGCGCGCCCACGCACATCAGGCCCGAGCCGAACGGCTGCGGGGCTTGCGCCGGGCCGTAGAAGAACAGTCCAGCGGCGTTGGGCTTGGCGCCGCCCACGTGCAGCGTGAGGTCGGCGTCGGAGACGACATCGCTGCCGCTCGCCGCGATCGACGCGGTGGTCCCCGACGAGTTGGGGAGCGCCGAGCAGTAGTTGTCGCCGACGATGGACTCGACCGCGAAGTCGATGTTGAAGCTCGAGCGGTGGCCGAACCACCAGAAGGCCGTCGCGGCCGCGCTGGCGTGAGACCAGGCCTCGAGCGTGTAGCGCCCAGGCGCGAGCACGCCGGCTTGATTGATCGGCGTGTCGCCGAACGAACTGGTCGGGAAGAGCCAGAAGACGTTCGAGGTCGACGTGCTGAGCCGGACGTAGGGGCTCGCATCCAAGGAGTCGATGTTCAGCTCGCCCGTCATGCTGTACCGGACCGGGTAGGCGAGGTCGAACACCACTTGCATGGAGTTGGTGGTCTCGCCCTGGGCTGACGCCGCCATGTCGAACGGAACGCTCGCGAACGCGTTGGTGAAGCCGGATCCGGTGATCTGATCCGCCGCGATCGTCGACGCCTGAGAGCCCCACGCGGATGCGCCGCCGAGGAGGCCCGAGGTCTGGACCAGCGGGCTCACGTTGAACGGATCGGCGTTCGGCGCGGTGTCCGTCTGGTTGACCAGCGGCGGCGTCGCCTGCACCGCGCTGGCTTCGACCTCAACGGTTCGATTCTGGCTGACGAGGCTGATCTGGGCCTCAGCTCGAATCCAGGGAAGCAGTGGGACGAGGAGGATTGCAGCGTGTCGTTGAATCATGGCGTGTCCGAGTCGAGGGTGAGTGGAAGTGACGCCGGGTTCCGCGCGCTCAGACTACCCGCTCCGCACTCGTTCGTGGGGCGGCCTCGCGGGTCGGTCTTCAGCGCTTCACATTCGGCGACTGCCTAGCGAGACGCCGCGTGTCAGTCGCCCGCAGCTTGCAGAGTTGTCATCGGAGAATCGCCGGCTGAGGGTTTCATGGTTCAGATGTGGTTAGCGCCGCTGGCTCCGCGCGCGGGACGCCCCATCACGACCACTTATCTCTTGTTCGAGACAGTCGGATCAGCCCACGCCGAAGCGCCGACGCAGCTCGCGCGAGGCCGCGACCATCGACGCGAGCTTGGCCTGCGCGATCGCCGCTGACGAGAGCGGGTTGTCGGCGAACGTCGCGAAGCCACAGTCGGGGTTGAGCAGCACGCGCTCGGGTCCGAGCAGCTCGATGAGCGGCTCGACGTGGGCGTGAATCTGCTCCGGGGTCTCGACCTCGACACGCTTCTGATTCACGGCGCCGATGCCGACCCGCTTGTCGCGCGGAAGCTGCGCCAGCAGTCGGCCGTCGCCAGCCCGCGGCGTGCACAGCTCCAGGAACAAGGTCCCCACCGGCGCGCGCGCGAGCAGCTCGAGCAGCGGCGAGTAGTCGCCGTGCAACGCAACGCTCTCGTCGGGCGACCAGTTGCCGCGGCAAACGTGCAGCGCGAGCCGTTCGCGCGGGAAGCCGTCCGCCAGCTCGCGCATGAGCCGCTCGGCGAACTCCAGCTCGGCCGGCGTGTCGAGTTTCTCGCCCAGAGCGCCGCACATGAACGTCCGCTGAGTGCGGGCGTGCCCGAAGACCACTTCACTGAGCACCGGCTCGTCGAACTGCACCAGCGACACGCCCTCGGCGAGCAGGTCGGCGAGCTCCTCGCGCAGGACGCGCACGACGTCGCTCGCGAGCGCTTCGCGGTCCGCATAGGCGCGGTCGGAGATGCACTCCATCCACATCGTGCGCGTCAGTAGGTACGGCCCGGGAAGCGCCACCTTGCGCGGGCGATCGGTGAGCGAGCGCAGGAAGCGCGCCTCGTTCAACGCGATCGGTCGCGAGCGGCCGAGCGGCCCGAACACGGCCGGATGGCGCACCTTCCCCGCCGGGACGTCGAGCGCGCGCAGCTCGCGCTCGAACTGTTCGGGATCGTCGACGTACGGCAGCAGATCGGTGATCGGGATGAGCTGGCAGTTGTCGAGGATCCCGCCGACGAAGCTGGCGTAGTTGTCGCGGCGCTGCTCGCCGTCGGTCACGACGTCGACGCCCGCACGCACCTGCGCATCGACACACAGTCGCACCGCGTCGTCCGCGGCGGCCTCGAACTGCGCGTCGTCGAGCCGGCCCTCGAGATGGCGGTGGAGCGCGTCGAGCAACCACGCCGGGCGCGGCCAGCTCCCCACGCCCATCACCGAGAGCGGAGCGATCGGCGGCGCGGGCGCGGGCTCAGGCAACTTGGACGGAATGCGCACTTCGCGCAGCGGCTGGCGCAGCGGCATCGGAGCGCGCGTCGACGCCGGTTGAGCGCGCTCCGGCGTGAACTTGCCCTTGGACACGAGGAAGCTGTGCTCGCGACCCTCCTGAACGTGGCTGACGAGCTCATTGCCCGTCAGCCGACACCACGCGGGCAGATCCTCGGGCACGCTGATCTCGCGCGAGCGGATCTCGAGCAACTCGCCCGCTTCGAGCGGATCGATGTGCTTGCGGATCAACAGCAACAGGCCGTTGCCGCAGTCCAGATCGCCGCCGTCGAAGCTCGACTTCGCCGCGTACGGATGTCCGGACACGAGCCGACGCTCAGAACGAGACGCAGGGCGATCCGCCGGCCAGGAACTCGACCAGCTTCGCGCCGCCGACGATGGTCGCGCCGGCCACGAGCTTGGTCTCGTCGAGTCCGCGCTTCTTGAAGCACGGCGAGCACACGTAGATCTTCCCGCCCGCCGCGACGAACTTCGCCATCAGCTCCGCGAGCGGCGCGAAGCCCTCCTCGCGGATGTCGTCGGCGTAGCCGGGCGTCGCGAGGCGCACGCCCTCGGTGCTCAGGAACACCATGGTTTCCTGCTCAGAACCGGCGGCGGCGTTGGCGACGACGAACGCCACCGTGGCCTTGTCGCGGTTGTCCTTGGCGCACGTGAGTGAAACGCAGAATCGGCCCATGTCAGTTCTCCTTGCGGCGGATGAGGTAAACGGGGTGAGCGGCGTCGACGAGCGCGTGTCCGGTCAGACCGCACCACGCGGGGATGTCCTCGACGGCTCCAGGGTCACGCGCCACCAGACGCATCAACGCGCCGGGCGCGAGCTCGCGCATTCGCAAGCGCAGCTCGATCACGAGTTCGCCGCACCCCATGTCGCCCGCGTCCCACGAGGACTGGGCGCTGTGCGAGTCGGTCGGTGAACCCATGTCGCGGGCAGAGTAGCGCGCGGCGCGAAACGCGCACACCAGCGCCGTCGAGTGAGCGGCTCGCTTGCGCAAGCCAAACCACACGGAACTTTCGCTCTGGTGTCTTGCGCGATTGGAGCAGGGCGAGGATGCTGCGCGAGCTTGTTGCGAAGAGGCGACTTTTTCTGCCCTACCTGAGGGCGCTTCCGCGAACCCATGGGCTTCCCATGTGTCGCCGGAGAGGCGGTCGTCTCTTCACCTCGCATCGCGGTCTAGCGTGACGTGATCGAACGGCGGCGCACCAGAGAAGCGCAGCGCCGGTGACGGCTGGGTTCGAGTCCCGCACCACCTACCGTCCCATGACCGTCCAGCGACTGACGAAGATCGCGCTCGCCGCGTCGATCCTCTCCACCGCCGCCGCCGCACAGTGCGGCTTTCAGAGCGGCACGCCCCAGTGCTTCAGCTTCGCGCCGCCCCCGCCCCTCGCAGGGAACATCGGCGACGATCTGACCCTGGTCTCGGACCGCTTGTCGCTCTCCGGCGACATCCGCTTCCGCACGCGCAACGCGTGGGCGCCGAGCAGCGGCAACTACACGCCGAGTTCGGCCAACCCCGCAGCCGGCGTGGGCGACCAGATCTCAAGCCGACTGCGCATCAACCTGGACTTCAAGGTCAACGAGAAGGTCAGCACGTTCGCGCAGTTCAACTTCTCCGAGGTCTGGCCCGGCGGCGATCCCTACTCCGACGCCGACCCGAACGGCGACACGAACAACTTCGACGGCATCGCGCAGGCCTACCTCGTCACCAAGGACCTGCTCGGGCTCGACGAGACGTTCCGCATGGGGCGCAGCTACTTCGCGCTGGCCTCGGGCCTCGTGTACGGCTCGTGCGACTTCCTGCAGTTCCCCGCGGCGGGCACGGGAGTCTGGCTGTCGCGCGAATTCGGGCCGCACAAGCTCGAGATCTTCGGGCTCGACAACAACGGCACGGTTACGACCAACGGTCTGGGCAATCTCGTCGCCGACGGGCAGCGCTTCGTCGGCGCGACCAGCCGCATCGACCTGGGCAACGAGTACGTCGCGGCGCTCGAGCCGTACGTGCTGTTCGGCACCGGCGACGGCGACAAGTTCGATCCGACCGCGGGCAATCCCGACTTCACGGACGACTCGTGGTTCGGCATCGCCGCCATGGGCAAGATCGATCGCTTCACCTGGAACACCGAAGTCGCCCAGCGCAACGACGACGTTCCGAACGGTCCGGACGACACCTACGTCGGTCACCGCAGCAACGTGCTCGTCGACACGGCCGACCTGACCGGCGACGTGCTGCACCGCTTGCGCTACACGCGCACCGACACCGAAGGCCGCATGCACATCAACCCGGGCGACTTCAACAGCGCGGGCCTGCTGCACCAGTACGGCGGCGCGTGGCGCTCCGACCTCACGACCGACCAGGTCGGGCTCACGTTCAAGCCCAGCGACACCGTCACGGTCGACCTGGCGTACCTGCACCTCGATTCGCTGCTGCCCACGGGCGGCGAGCACGAAGTCGACCTGATGGTCGCGGCGAAGCTGCTCGACGGCGCGCACGCCTGGGTCGGCTACGGCCGCGACGAAGACGATCGCGAAGTGCTCTTCGCGCAGCTCACGGTCTTCTTCTGATCCGCGCGCGTTGACGTAGACCCCGGCGCGAGTCGCACCTCGCGCCGTGGGATGGGAAGGCGCGCGCGGTGGCGAGCACTCCGCCGCCGCGCGTCGCCGCTGCCAGATCCAGTCCGTTGCGCCCTGCGCTCCAGACGGCTCGAATGAGCGCCGAATGCAGTTCGAGGCGTTGCGAGGTCCGGACGCGCCCCGCACGCCTTGGGAAGACGGTGTGCAGCGCCTGGGCGAGGTGGTGTTCGCCGTGCTCGACACGAGCGGCGCCGACCCGACCGTCGATCGACTGATCGGCCTGCGCGCCGCGCGCGGCCGCGACGAGTTCGCTTCGTCGCCCGACGAGCCCGCGGACGAGGTCTGGCGGCGTTTCGAGCTGTTCTGCCGCGGTGCGTCGCTCGTGGTCGCTGCGCGCGAGCGCTTCGACGCGTGGGCGACGCACCTGCAAGCCTCCGGCGCGGGGCGTTGGGCGACGGTCGGCCTCGACGAAGTCGAAGCGCTGGTGTTCCCGTTGCGCGCTCGCCGCCGCACACAAGCGCTCGACAGCCCGCTCGCGCTGCGCGACGCGCTGGTCGAACTGTGGAAGCGCTTCGAACGCCTGCCCTCGGACGTCCACGGCTTCGCGGCGGGCTGCTGGACCTCGAGCTGGCGTCGGCTCACCGAATCGGCGCCGTCGACGGCGGTGGCGCTCGCGCGCGTGTGCGCGCTGCTCGATCGACCGCAGCTGTGGTGCGGCGAGCGCGAGTTGCGCGACGGACTTCTCGAGCGCGCGCAAGAAGAGCCGCCCGAGAACTCCGACAGCGGCGCATGGAGCGCAGCCGGCTTCGTGCGCCCGCGCTGGGCCGACATCGGCGCACACTGGCGCACGCTGCCGACCGTCGCGGTCACGAGCGAGAGCTCTGCGCCGCTTTCGAGCGACGATCTGACGCAGATCGACGAGCTCTTCGAGCACAAGCTCCCCGAGCTCTTCGCGCGCAACGACGGCGCGCCCTCGTATCGCAAAGGACAACACGACGTCGCGCGCCAGGTCGCGCGCTGGTTCGGCGCGCGCAAGCTGCTCCTGGTCCACGCGCCGACTGGCACGGGCAAGACGCTCTCGTACCTCGCGCCCGCGCTCCTGTGGTCGCTGCGCAACAACGTGCGCGTGGCGATCTCGACGTACACCA
>CALKYE010000231.1 GCA_938003765.1 uncultured Planctomycetia bacterium | reverse complement strand
CAGCGCGAGCAGCGCCTGATCGCGGAGGTGCTTGACGATCAACTGGCGCATGGGAGCGAGGCGCTGCGCGCTCAGCTCGCGACCGGTTCGCGCTGCGGCGTACGCGCCGGGCGCGGTCCGATGCGCAGTGTGCGGCGCGGCGGCTGAGGCAGCGCGGCGCGGCGCGGCTCGAGCGCTCTCGCGAGCACGGCCGTGAGCGGGCCGAACAGTGCGAAGAGCACGAGCCACCACGCGCGCAGACCGCTCTTGCGCTGCGCGGCGAAGTACAGCGCCAGCGCGAGGCTCAGGCCGAGGTTGAGCGCGAGCAGCCAGGGCCGCCGGCCGCCGGCGACGAGGGGATCGAACCACTCGTGCCGCTCGGTGGGGCGGCGCGGTTGGAAGTCGAAGGCCGACTGCACGGAGGCGAGCGGCGAGCGGAGCGCGCTCACCAGATGCGCGGCGAACGACGCGCCCAGCGGCGCACGTTGGCGGTGCTCGAGCGGCTCGAGCTCTCCGCGCTTGTCGCGCAACACCACGTGCGGCTCGAGCACGTCGGCGTCGACTACCTCGACAGTGAAGCGCTGCACGGCCTCGCACTCCGACTGCCACACTTCGTCCGTCGCGAGCTCGGCGGGGGCCAGCTCCGTTCCGTTCCAGCGCCGCCGTCCGTCGGCAGTGAGCAGGACCACGCGCGACGAATTGCGCTGACTGCTCGCGCCCTCCAACTCCGCGCGCGCGCGGCCGATCGCGACGTCGATGCCGCTCCACGAGCCCTCCGCGCCGACCTGGCTCAACGTGGGCAGCGCGGGCGCGAGATCGAGGCGCCACAGCGTGCGGTCCGCTGCATCGGCGATCAGCCACGCGTCGCTCTCGGCGGGCGGCGGCAACAGGATGAGCTGTTGCGAGAGCGCCTTCCCGTCGCCGCGCGCGAGCTCGCGCCGGTAGGGGAGTTCGAGGTCGGCGGGCGCCGGCTCGACAGAGTCACTCTCCGACGGCGCGTGCGTGCTTCCCACGGCTTGCGCCATCACCCGACCGTTGCGCGCGCCGATCCAAGTCCCGACGCGGAACGACCTGCCGCGCGCGTCGGCCAGCCGCTCCTGCCTGTTCACGAGCGGTCGCCAGCCAGCCCCGAGCTCGAGCACTCGCTCGTTGCGCTCGACGCTGTAGTAGCGCGCCTCTTCGCTGCCGGGCGCGATGTCCACGCGCTGCTCGGCGTCGAACAGCAGCGCTTTGGGCCGGGAATCCCGCGTTTCCACCCACTGGCCGTTCGACCATCCCAGCAGCGGCGCCCCGCGCACACTGCTCGAGAGCGCCGCGCGTTGAACCTGGCTGACCGTGAGCAGCGTCGCCGGCGCCGCGATGACGAGCGCGACCACGACAACCGTCGGGCGCAGCGGACCGGCGAACGTGCGTTCCTCGTCGACGCCCTGGCGCAGCATGCGCGCGGCGAGGAAGTGCAGCGCTGCTCCGCCGCCGATCGTCAGTGCGAGCCATAGCGCTTCGTTCGCGATCCAGCTCTCACCGAGCCCGCGCAACGCGGCGAACACGAGATAGAGCACGCCACAGCCCGCGTAGAGCGTGAAGAACATGCGCATCCATCGGGGCTGTCGCATCAGGCCGCAGGACAGGCCCATTCCGTGGCCGAGCACGGCTGACGTCGACAGCAGGACGAGCTCCCACAGGCGTCCGTACAAGGGAGTGGGATGCGTGAGCGGGTCGTTGCGCCAGTGCCCCAACGCTGCCTGCGCCGCGACGACGACGAGCAGCGCGACGGCGAGGCTGAGCAGGTTCGCCAGCGACTGTGCGAGCAGGACGCGCGACCTGGGCAGGCCCCGGTGGAAGGTGTACTCGCGCGCGCCGCGTGCTTCGTCGCCGACGGCGCACATCAGCCCGATCAGGGCGCCGGCGATGCCCCAAGCGACCGCGACGAACGGACCCGTGCCGTCCATGCCCGGCCGGCCCAGCAGGTCGAACTCGCGTCCGCTCTCGAACACGCCGAGGCTGAGGATCGTCAGCAGCGCGCAGGGCAGCGCCGCGCCGACGAGTTGCTTGCGGAAGATGGATCGCATGGCTCTGCCTCAGCTTGCGGGGGCGGCTGTGGTGAGCTCGAAGAACAGCTCCTCGAGCGAAACGGGCTGCGGCTCGCTCACCAGGCTCGCGCGCGCGCGCAGGGCGCGTTCACGTCGCTCGTCGAAGTCGAGCAGCGTCAGTTCGAAGCCGTCGCGAACGCGCTTGGCGCTCAGGATTCCGCTCGCTTCGTCGGGCGCGAAGGCCTCGCCGTCGCGCGCGCGGAGGAAGCGCTTGTGCACGCGCTCGCGCAGCTCTTCCAGCGGCGCGTCGACGCACAGCGCGCCGCCTTCGAGGATCCCGATGCGATCGGCGATGCGTTCGACGTCGTTGAGGATGTGCGAGGAGAACAGCACGCTGCGGCCCTCGCGGCTGACGAGCTCGATCATCGCTTCGAGGAACTCGCGCCGCATCACGACGTCGAGACCCATGGCGGGGTCGTCGAGCACGAGCACCTTGGGATCGGTCGCCATCGCGAACACGAGGCTCAACTGCGCCTTCTGGCCTCGCGAGAGCTGCGAGATGCGCGCGTCGCGCCCGAGGCCGAGTCGCCGCAGCGCGTCGTCGACGTACTTGCGGTCGAAGCGCGTGCGCGTGCCCGCTTCGAACTCCACCGCTCGGCCCACGCTCATCCAGCCGATCAGCGGGTGGCCTTCCGCGACGTAGCCGACGCGATCGCGCACCGGGCCGTCGAGTTGCGCGCTGGGCACGCCCACGAGCGAGCTGACGCCGCGGTCCGGCTCGAGGAACCCGAGGAGGATCTTCAGCGCCGTGCTCTTGCCCACGCCGTTGCGGCCGAGCAGCGCGAACACTTCCCCCTCGCGCACGCGCAGCGAGAGTCCGCTCAAGACGTGGCGACCGTTGAAGGCGCGCCACACGTCGTCGAACACGATTCTGTCGCTCATGATCCGTCCTCCACGGGCGCGCGCAGTGCGGCGCCACGTTGTTCCAGGCGCGCCTCGACGCGCGCGAGCACTTCGGCGGGCTCGAAGCCGAGGTGGAAGGCCTCGGTCAACGCGCGGTCGACGAGCTCGTCCAGCCGGCGCACGCGCTCGGCCTCGATCAGCGAGGGGTTGCGCTCCGCGACGAAGCACCCCGAGCCCTGACGGCGCACGATCACCCCGCTCGCCTCGAGCGCGTCGTAGGCGCGCGCCACCGTGTTGGGGTTGATGGCCAGCTCCTTGGCGAGCTCGCGCACGGACGGCAGGCGGTCCGCCGGGTTCAGCTCGCCGCGCGCGACCGCGGACTTCACGCCGAAGGCGATCTGCTCGAAGATGGGCTGGCTGCTGCGGGGATCGAGGCGGAGGAGCATGGCGTCAACTGTACTAGGACAGATAGTACAGTGCTCCGCAGCGCCGTCAACCCCCGCCCCTTTCAATTTCCGCGCGGGTCATAGCTGCGGCGACTCGAGCGCCCGCGGCGCGAAGGAAGCGGCCGGCGTCGACGCCCAAGCTTGTTTTCCCACCCCGGCGACGCGAGAAGGGGCCGTCCGTGCGGCGCTCCATCGCCCGGTCGAACTCGGCCGACCAGTCCGCTCACGGGTCGCCGTCCTCGATGAAGCTCAAAGTCCTGATCGGTGCGCTGGTGTGGACGTTGCTCGTCAGCCTCGCGCACGTGCAGCTCAACGTGGGCTGGGTCACGCTCACCGAGGTCGTGCGCGAGTGGTTCGGGCGCAAGCGCGCCGTGCTCGAGATCGGCTACCTGCCGGTCACATGACACCTCACCTGCCCGGTCACCAGTTGGGTGACCACGCACAGTGAGACGGGGTCGGTCTTCCAGAGCCGCAAGTTCACCGACTTCGCGCCCATCAAGGAGTCGCTCATCTCGCGCCGGCTCAACGCGAGCTTCATCCTCGCGCCGCTGGCGATGAAGCTGGTCGAGGACGGCGTGCCGATCCGCATCGTGTACCTCGGCCACCGCGACGGAACCGCGCTGATGGTCGGCAAGGACTCGCTCATCCGCGAGTTCCCCGACCTGCGCGGCAAGACGGTCGCGATCCCCAACCGCTTCTCGAACCAGAACCTGCTCATGCACCGCATGATGAAGCGCTGGGGGATGGCGCCGGACTCGATCACGTTGATCGAAGTTCCGCCGCCCGAACACCCCACGGCGCTGAGGGCGGGCTCGGTCGACGGCTACATCGTCGGCGAGCCGTTCGCTGCGCTCAGCGAAGTGAAGGGCTTCGGACGGCCGCTCTACTACACCAAGGACATGTGGCCGAACTTCATCTCGTGCGTGCTGGTGGTGCGCAAGGAGACGATCGACGAAGAGCGTGCGCTGGTGCAGGAACTCGTCGACGGCATCGCCAAGAGCGGCAAGTGGCTCGACCAGAATCTCGAGCACCGCATGGACGCCGCGCAGATCGTCGGCAAGCACGTCAACTTCCAGGACCCTGAGCTGCTCAAGTTCGTGCTCTCCAAGCCGCCCGACCGCGTGAAGTACTCGAACCTCGGCCCGCTGCGCGCCGACTTCGACGAGATCATGGAACTCGCGCTCGAGGTCGGGGTCCTCAAGCGCCGGTTGGAGTTCGAGGAGTACGTGGACACGAGCTTCGTCGCGCCCGTCGAGCGCATCGACTGGGGCTTCGACGAACTGCCGCGTCCGACCGCCGGGGATCCTGGTCAATGATCGGCGCTTTGCTGGTCGCCGCGGCGTGCGCGGCTCTCCTGGCGCTCGGCGCACGACTTCCGACGGCCGTTCGACGCTGGACCTCGCCGCTGTGCGTGGCCGGACTGGCCTGCGCGTCCTGGCACCTCGCCTGCGTGTTGACCAACACACCGGTGTTCCCCACGCCCACGCGCTCCTTCGCCGCCATCATCGAGCTGGGTCGCACCCCGCGCTTGTGGCAGGACGTGACGGCGAGCTTGTTCCGCGTCACCTGGGGCTTCGGGCTCGCGGCGGCGATCGGAATCCCCGTCGGCCTGTGGATCGGCTGGTCCACGCGCGCCTTCGAAGCGCTCAACCCGATCGTTCAGTTCCTGCGCCCGATCTCTCCGATCGCCTGGATCCCGATCTCGATCCTGTGGTTCGGGCTCGGCGACGTGTCGGCCGGCTTCCTGATCCTGATCGCCTCGATCTTCCCGATCCTCGTCGGCACGACGGCTGCGGTGCAGAACATCCCGCAGGTCTACGTGCGTTCCGCCGCCAACTTCGGGCTCGAAGGCTTCGATCTGTTCCGGCGCATCGTGCTGCCCGCGGCCATGCCGCAGATCATCACCTCGCTGCGCATCGCGCTGGGCGTGGCGTGGCTCGTGATCGTGGCGGCCGAGATGGTCGGCATGCGCTCGGGACTGGGCTACCTGGTCAGCGACGCGCGCAACATGGGCAATCGCTACGACCTGGTCGTGGCCGCGATGATCATGATCGGGCTGATCGGCATCGTGCTCGACGTGCTGATCCGCAGGCTCCAGGAGTTCGACGAAGTGCGCTGGGGGTTCGCGAAGCGATGAACTCGGCGCAAGCCAAGCCCAAGGTCGTGTTCGAGGCCGTCTCGAAGGACTTCGAGCGCCGCGGCGAGGCGCTGCGCGTGCTCGATCCGATCGAACTCGTGGTCCGCGAGGGCGAATTCGTGTGCCTGCTCGGTCCGTCGGGCTGCGGGAAGTCGACGCTGCTCAACATCGCCGGCGGCTTCGAGGCGCCGAGCGCGGGCCGCGTGCTGATCGACGGCGAGGCCGTGAGCGGACCGTCGCCGCAGCGCGTGTTCGTGTTCCAGGAGTACGGGATCTTCCCGTGGGCGTCGGTGTGGGACAACGTCTCGCTCGGACTGCGCCACCTGCCCAAGGATCAGATCTACGCGACGACGCAGCAGACCATCGACCTGGTGGGGCTCACCGGGTTCGAGAAGAGCTATCCGATGGAGCTCTCGGGCGGCATGAAGCAGCGCGTCGGCGTCGCGCGCGCGCTGGCCGTGTCGCCGGACGTGATCTTCATGGACGAACCCTTCGGCGCGCTCGACTCGCTCACGCGCCTGACGATGCGCGCCGAGCTGATTCGCATCTGGCAGACGCGCAAGCCGACGATCCTGTTCGTCACGCACGACGTCGACGAGTCGATTCAACTCGCCGACCGCGTGGTGGTCTTCTCGCCGCGCCCCGGCCGCATCGCGGGCGTGGTCGAGGTGGCGCTGCCGCATCCGCGCGATCTGGGCTCGAACGAGTACGGCCAGATCAAGAACGAGCTGTACGAGCTGCTCGGCGTGAAGCACGCCATCTGAATCCGCTGGAATTGCAGCGGCGGCGCTTCGCCGACTCTCCGGACGTCGATGACTTCCCCGCGTCCGATCCTCCCGTTCGCCAACCGTGCGTTCGGAGCTCCGTTCCTCGAAACTGCAGTCGGCGCCGCGCCGCGCACTGGACGGCGCTGGACGAGCGTGCGTTCCGCTCGTCGCCGCAGAAGCGGGCCTGGAACGCTGTTCGAGCGCGCGCGCGACGAATGACGCCGCCTCGAGCGGGCGCTGAAGCAGCGAGCGCAGTTCCGGTCGTCGAAGACCTCCATTCGCGCGAGTCTCGCTCTCGTCCCGCGGCCTGGCCGACGTGGACCGACTCGACGAGGCCATTGCGCGAGCGACGTTCCTCCGTGGGATTCACGGTCTCGACGCTGGCGAAGAGTTCGAGCGCACCTGGGGCGACGCACGCAGCGTCCACCGCCGACCCGCGGACTACTCGTCGTTCCCGCCGCGCCCTGCGGATCGAAACGCCTGCGCGCGCTGGTCGCCGACGGTCGACGCCCGTGTGTCGGACGGTTCGCGCAGGCCGTGCCGAGCGAGCGCCGCGTCGATGTCGCGCTCCAGTCGCTCCCGGCGTTCGGCGGACAGGCAGCTCGCTTTGAAGCGCGTCGCTGGGGAGGCGCCGACGCGCGGGCGCAGTTCGACGTTCGCTTCCGCGTAGCGTTCGCGGATCCAGTTCGTGAGTTGCTGCGGACTCCCGCAGAAGTCGTCGTAGCGGATCTCCAGGCTCCGCTGCGGCGCGCAGCGCGCGAGCCGCTCGCGCACGTAGGTCTCGATGCCCGCGACGGTGACCGCGGCTTGCTCCACTTCGCTGGAGAACGTGTGAGCGAGGAACTGCGGCGGCGCGGCGCTCCACCACTCGCCGAGCCGCACGCCGTGGAGGGCGCGCGCTTCGAGCAGCGACGCGACGGTCTCGGGCAGCGCTCTCGTGACGTGCACGAAGAACGCGTCGGGAAACAACTCCGCCAGCGCTTCGATGCGCATCGAATTGGCGTTGTTCTTGAGGAAGAACGGAGCGTCGAACATCCGTTCGAAACCGGCGACCAGCGGCGGCAGGCTGCGCGCTCGGGCCGCGTGTACGGCGCGCGCTTCGCGATACGAGCCGAAGGGCCGCTCGAACAAGCTCCAGCCGTCGCTCGGCGCCGCGTCCTGATCGCTCTCGCCGAAGCGATTGCTGTAGTTGGGGATCCAGGGCTCGCGCGCCAGAGCGCGGCGGCCGTGCGCCAACGGCGAGCGGCTGTGGCGCTTGGAGATCTGCGGCACGTAGGCAAGCTCGAAAGTCACGAGGACGTGCAGGCTGGCCAGGGTCGTGCCCGAGCGAGGAGCGCCCACCATGAACGTAGGCGGCATGCGCGGCGCCGAAGGACCCGTGAGCCGCGCCCACGTCTCCCACGCTTGCAGCATCCACTCTCCGAGCTCTCGTGGCGGCACTTCGAGCAACCTTTCTCGCGAGTCACGACGCCGAGCACCTGACGCTCTCCCCAACGCGGCGCCAGTTGAACGACGAAGTCTCGGACTGCTGATGGGGTCGTGCAGCCACCTCGTGTGGCGACCTGCGTCGCTGGAAGTGGCTCCCCAGGACGAGAATGGGGTCTCACTCCGTTGCCGTCCAGCCCCAAGGCTCTCGCAGTTCGCCGCGCCTCGTCCACGCCGTCGAAGCGGTTGGTGTCGAGGGCGCTCTCCCGCAGCCAGCCCTAGAGCGCTTCGGTGGACGCGTCGTCAGCGGCTCGGCCCGGCGCGACGAAGTCGATCGCGATCCCGCTCGAGTCGACCCAGCCGGCGAACTGACGGCTCGTGAACGGGTTCGACGCTCGCACAGAATCACCTGACGTCTTCTGCGCAACGCGATGTCGCGATGACGCGATCGAGCGCGGCCGTGACCCGTCGCGCGCTCATCGATCGCTCGACCTCGAGAGACAGGCGCTCTCGCTCGCGCGTGTCGCGCACGCTTCTTCTCGGAGCGCGTACTGCGGTTCCTGCTCGTCCAAGTCGAGGCCGGCGATGCTCTGCAGCAGCCGGACGCGTGCTTCGGCCGTGGACGCTCGCCAGCGCCGTCGGCGACTCTTCCCTGAGCCGAGCGACGCGATTGTGCGACCAACGGCGCGGGAAGAGCTCGACGCTGATCGGCCGAGGCGATCGAGTGAGACCGCGCGAGCGGCGACGGTCGCGCTGTTCGACGCGCGCCATCGAGGGCGACGACGGCGTGGTGCGGATCGCTCTGCGACAGTACAACCAGCCGCATGGCGCCGCGCTGGCAGTGGGCAAGCAACTCGGAGTGGGACCAGTTCGCGGGCGATTCGCCCTGCGCCACGCCGTTCCACTCGCGCGCGTGGTGCGAGAGCTACTGCGCCTACGCCCCCCGGTACGCACCGCGCGCGCTCACCGTCGAACTCGACGGTCGCAAGCTGCTGGTCCCGGTGTTCGTGCGACGCGGGTTGCTGAGGCGCGGACCGTTCCTGCGCGCCGTGTCGTCGCGACCGGGCGTCTACGGAGGTCCGATCGCGCTCGACGGACCGCTCGGCGAGAGCGCCTGGAAGAGCTTCGGCGCAGCGCTCGGCGCGTCGCTGCTCGGCGCCTGGGAGTGCTTCGGCAACGTGCTCGACCCTCACGCTCCGCTGGCGAGCGATTTGGCGTGCGGGCAGCGATCGACGCACCTGGTCGACCTCGCCGCGCTGCCCGAGGACGTGCTCTCGAGCTACGACTCCAACTGTCGCCGCAACGTGCGCAAAGCCGAGCGCGAGGGGATCACCGTTCAGCGCGAGAGCGGCGCGGCGGCGCGTTCGGAGTACTTCGCGATGTACGTCGCGAGCCAGCAGCGTTGGGGCGAAGACCCCGAGCGCGGCTATCGCGAGCGGCTGTTCGAGCTGCTCGAGCGCGTGGCCGGCGCGGAGCTGTGGACCGCACGCACGCGCGAGGGCGAGCTGGCGGCCGGCGGCTGGTTCGTCGCTTCGCGCGCGCACGTCGTGTACTGGCACGGCGCGATGCACGAGCGCTTCTCGCCGCTGCGCCCGGCCAACGCGCTGCACCACGCGCTGATCGTCGAGTCGCGTCGCCGCGGCGCGCGCTACTACGACTTCAACCCCAGCGAGGAACTCGAAGGCGTGCAGCAGTTCAAGCGCTCGTTCGGCGCCCGCGAGGCGAGCTTCGCCACCTTCCAGTGGCGCTCGTCCGCCGCCGCGACGCTCGAGCGCTGGCTCGCGCGAGCGCGCGGCGGCGACCGGCTATCTTGAGTGGATGCTCGCTCGCAACGCGTTCATCGCTGGCCTCTTCGTTCTGCTCGCGGCGGTGCTCGGCGCCTCGCGCTCCGTCGCGCACGCGCCCGCGTCGACCCAGTCGACGACGCGCGTGAACTGTCCGACGTGCAAGGGTGTCGGAAGGCTCATGCAGCCTTGCCTCACCTGCGCAGGCAATGGCGTCGTGGCGTGTCGAACTTGCGCGTCCACGTCGAATGTCGAGCCGATGCTCGAGCGCGACGGCAGCCTCACGCCCGAGCAGCGCGTCGAGCTTGCGGTCGCCTTTCGCGCAGCTGCTGAAGCGCTCGCGGCGCTGCAGAAGGTCACGCCGCTGACAGGGGACAAGCCGGGACGCGTCGCGTGCCCTGCGCGCTGCGTCGGCGGCAAGCAACCGTTGGCGGCGAACGCGTCCTGCAAGTACTGCAAGTCCAAGGGCGGCTTCGACTGCAAGGACTGCAAGAAGGCCGGGAAGTCGACCTGCACGACCTGCTCTGGCGCCAAGCGCTTGGAGCGGCGCTGCGACGACTGCGCTGGAGACGGTCAGGCGCCCGACCCGTTGCGAGTCGGCGCCGCGTCGCTGGAGAAGTGCCCCTGGTGCGAAGGCCTCGGTCACCGCACGTGCGCCGAGTGCGACGAGCACGGACGCGTCGACGCCGCGTGTGAGCGCTGCACGGGGAAGCTCGCCCACACCTGCCCGCGTTGCGTGGGAACGAGCAAGTCGCCCTGCAAGGCGTGCCAAGCCACGGGGCTGGAGAACCCGCTGTTCCGCCTCGACGCCGCGGCCTCGAAGCCCGCGAGTTGCCGCGCGTGCGCTGGCGTCGGGAGCGTGGACTGTGAGGCGTCGTGCAAGCAGGGAAGGGTGGTCTGCGAGAGCTGCAAAGGCGCCCGCGACTTCCGGCCGCTGTGCCGCGCGTGCAACGGAACCCGCAAGCACCCGTGCTTCGGCTGCCACCGAGGCGCGCATCGCTCGTGGGAGTGGGCCAGCGAGCAGTTCGAGGCCGCAGGCGACGTCGAGCGCGCTCGCAAGTGCCTGGAGATCGCGCTCGCCAGAGTCGATCCGCGCTATGAGGCGCTGTTGCGCGAGTCGCTGGATCCTGACGCGGCCAAGTCGAGCCTCGCTCGCGCGCGTGACGCGGACCGAAAGCGCGTCAAGCAGCGCCTCGATGCTCTGAGCGCGAGCAAGGACTGACGCGGCGCGCGCAGCGCCGTGCTCCTCCGCTCGTCAGCGGCCGTTCCGACTGGCTGCCCCGTACTCGAGCTCGACTCGCGCAAGCTCGCGCAGCAGTCGATCCGGGCCGAGCCGTTCTTCCGCAGCGCTCGCGTTCGGATGATCGACGCCCGGCGCCCCCGCGCGCGGCCGAGCTCTCGGCGGTCGATGCAGGCCGACGCCGAGCGAAGCCCAGTCCACTCGAGGTCCGCACGCCGACTTGCGCAGCGAGGGCTGAGGTCGAACGGGCGCGACGCGCCGGTCGAGCGCGCGTCGCGCGGCTCGATCGCGCCTGTCACTCTCGCGAGCTCGGCCGCTAGGTGCGGCGGGCGGCGAAGCTCACGACGAATCGAATCCCATGAACATGACTTTGGACCGTGAGGTGATCGCCCGATTCGGCGCTGCGGCGTCCATGCTCGTGCTCAGCTCTGCGTTGGCGTGTGGCCAGATCCTGGCCGGGCCCATCAGCAACGAGCTCGACGAGGGGCTGTGGCGCGTGGACGTGGTCACTCGTGACCGCGTGCGAGTGTGCGACCAAGGCTCGAGCGCGTTGGCCGTCGACGACTCCGGCGGCCGGGTGTTCTTCGCCCAGGGCGCGCAGCTCTCGCGCTGGGACTACGGCGGCGCGCTGAACAGCGCGGTCGCGCTGGGCTCGATCGTGGGGCCCAACGGCGCGGAGTTGGCGATCATCGGTCTGGCCTACGGCGGCGGGCGGATGTTCGCGAGCGCCAGTAGCGCGCCGTGGCTGTTCGAGATCTCGCTGAGCAACCTGGTCGCGACTCCCGTGGCGACCAGCTCGCAACTCAGTTCCGTCGAGGGGCTTTCCTTCGACGCCTCGAGTGGCCTCTTCTACGCCGCGAACAGCGTCCCGAGCGGGCCGGGACTCGCGGTGGAGCTGTACTCGATCGATCTGTTGGGCTCGGGCGCGATGAGCTTCGTCGCGGCGATCCCCGTCGACAGCGACAGCGTGTGTGTCGGCAACGGTGTGGCCTACGCGATGAGCAAGAGCGGCGGGCGCATCATCACGTTCGACCTCACGACGAACGCCTACGCCGATGAGTTGCTCGCGCCCTGGTCCGACGGCGTATTCGCGTGCGGTTCCGAGTTCGCGCCCAGTCTGACGCCGCCCGCCGGTCCGCGCGTGTTCTGCCACCCGACCGCCCCTCAGTTCTGCCAACCGGTGTTGACGAGCGTCGGCGCTCCGAGCGCGAGCCTCGCTTCGGGCTTCGACCTGTTGCACAAGAACCTGTACTCCGGCTCGTCGATCCGCGGTGTCTACTCGCTCACCGGACGTTCCGGGGCCCCGTTCCAAGGCGGCTTGCGCTGCATCGCCGGGCCGATCTTCCGCCTCCCTCCGGTCCTCGGTCCGACGTCGAGTCCGTGGTGTGCGAACGACCACGCGATCGACTTCAACGCCGTGATCGCCTCGGGTGCGAACGCCGGCCTCGTCGCGGGCCAGACCGTTTGGTACCAGGCCGTGATCAAGCCGAACAACTTCGTCACGCCCTTCGCGCTTCAGTTCACTTCGGGCGTGGAGTTCACGATCCTGCCGTGAGCGGCGATGGCGACGGCCGCGCACTGCGCCGTCGGCGCCGCGTTCCGATGAGCGAGTCCCCGTAGCGATTCGGTTCCGTCGAACCCTCCGAGCCGACGAGCACCTTCGCTGAGGCGATCCGCTCTTTCCGCGCATCGGCGGCCGCCACACCGACGGCTCCTGCGCGCGCTGTGGAGCCGCAGTCGAGCGGAGCTGCGACCGCGCGAGCAGCTCGCTCGTCACGGTGCAGTCGACAAATGCGCCGCGGGCCGGGGCAGCGACGAGTCGCACTGCTCCGGCCCGCGGGTCTTTCTCTTCAGCGCACTCGCGCTGGCGGCGCACGCCTCACGGGCAGAACGTCAGCACCAGCGAGTTCGTGAGGTGCGTCGAGGCGTTCGGAGTGCGGAACCAGTACTGGAAGTGCGTGGGCGTTCCCGCCGTGATCGCGAGCGCGCCGGTGTTGACGGGGAACGACTGCAGGTCGAGCGTCAACGGGATCGAAGTCCCGCTGCCGATCGCGGGGCCTGCGACAGCTCGCGCCACGGGACCGCCGACGCAGCGCAGGCCGGTGCCGAGCGGAATGCTCGCGGGCGTGAAGCCGTAGAAGAGCAGACCGTTGCCGACCGACGATCCGCCGTACACCGAGAGCTCGAGCGTCGGCGCCGAGAGCCGCAGTTCGGAGCGCACGTCGAGGTACGTCTCCAGCGGAATCGTGCCGGGAATCGGCACGGGCGCGCAGCCGGTCTCAGCGGCGGCCGTCATCACGCGCTCGAGCACCGTCGCGCCGCGCGGATCCGACAGGCTGACGACGTCGCCGGTAACGTCCAAGCGCACGGGCATGGAGATGGGCCACGCGACGCCCGCTTCGGTCGTGTAGTGCTGCGTCTGCGTCCAGGCGCCGGCGACGCGCGTGAAGCGCCACGCGCACGCCAGTCCGCCGGACGTCGCGTACACCTCACCCGCGCGCGCGCGCACGCTCTCGCCGAAGCGTTCGATCCCGCGGATCGGCGGGATGCTCAACGCCGCGGTCTCGAGCCAGGCGCCAGCGGGAGTGCGCTCGAACACGTGGGTCGCGCCCACTTCGAACAGCGCGCCGCTCGCGGTCCACGGCGCGCCGGCGACCAGCAGTCCGTCCTCGAGGTCGACGGCGTAGCCCACGCCCGCTTCTGCGACGGGGAGCGCTGCCTCCAGGCGGGCGACCGGCGCGAAGACGCCGCCAGATGCGCGCTGGAACAAGTGCACTGCGCCCTCGCGCAAGAGCGGCGGAGTGGCGACGATCGATTCGCCCGGCGCGCCGATCGCGAGATCGTCTCCGTCGAGCGCGACGGAGAAACCGAAGCCGGCCATCATCGTCGGCCGCGCGGCCTCGATCGTCTGCTGGAGCTGCCAGCCGCTGCTCGTGCGCTCGAACACGAACGCCACGCCGGTTTCGATCAGCGGCAACGGTGTGTTGATCGTCGCGCCGGGCGCGCCGACGACGAGCGTGTCGCCTTCGAGGTCGAGGGCGACGCCGAAGCCGCCGGGGAACTGCACGCCCACGAATGGGTGCAGCAGCACCTCGCGCAGCAACCAGCCGCTCGGAGTGCGCTCGTAAAGGTGCACGGCGCCGAACGCGCCAGCGCCGGGTTGCATTCCGATCGGATCGCCGACTGCGAGCCAGTCGCCATCCAGCGCGAGCGCGTGGCCGAACGACGCGTTGGTTTGCGTGGCCAAGCTCGACTCGAGCGTCGCGACCTCGACCAAGGCGCCGGGCGCGCCCTCGAAGATGCGCACGCGGTCGCGCACCGTGGGCGAACCCGTCGGATTGCGCCGAGGCTGGCCGAGGACGAGCCGCCCCGGGGCGGTCGCCACGGCGCCGGGCAAGGACGCGTCGACCGGGCCAGAGATCAGGTGCTGCAGCCAGCACTGCGCGTGCGCGGGAGCGGTGGCGGCGAAGAGACCGAACGTGAGCGCGAGGGTGTGACGGATCATGGTGTGTCTGGGTTCGAGTGGGGCGGAGCGCGTCATGCCCTTCTTGCCGCCCCTCGCCGCGCGGGTTGCGCGTTTCCGGCGAAAGTCGGCGCGGCGCGCGCCTCAGCGCACGAGGTGATGCGCGCCGGCCGCGTCGACGAAGACCATCTGGCGCGACGTGGGGTGGAAGTGGACCTCGAGCGCGTCGAGCCAGTGCGGGCCCGCTTGTGGATTGGCGTCGGTGATCAGCCCCCGCGCATCGCGGCCGGCGAGGAACACCGTCGCGGCCCACTGGTTCTTTCGCCGCAGCACGAACTCGAACTCCGGCTCGCCTTCGAAGCCGGCCAGCTCCCACGCGGGCTGCACGAACGTGGCCGGGTCGGACTCGCCGATCGGCGTGGCGCCGGTCACTTGCAGCTCGATGGAGCGCTCGCCGTCGGCCGACTTCCACTCCGCGAGCCACGTGCGGGCCTCGACTGCCCGTTCGGCGCGTTCCACGGCCGCCAGCAGATCGCGCCAGTCGTTCGCGAGCTGCTTCTCGACGATGGGGACGTACCAGCGCACGGCGTCGACATGGCGTGGGTGATTCGCGCGCAGCACGAGGCTCAGCGTCTCACCGCTGGCCGCCGCGAAGTTGCCGCAGCTCGCTCTCTCGACGCGCCATTGCGGCGCTGCTTCCGCGAAGCCGGGCATGGCGGTGTAGAGCCGGCTGCTCAGCACCGTCTCAGCGTGGGCGTTGAGTCCGCCCCAAATCGAGATGTCACTCCACACGCGCTCATGCCACTGCGCGACGACCTCGTCGAAGGAGCGATCGGTCCAGATCAGCGGCGCGAGCGCGCGCGTCAAGCGCACGTCGGTGGTGGTCCACTCCTCATCACCCGCGACAACGCGCCAAGGCAAGAAGAACGTCGAGAGGCTCTCGTTCGTGACCGTGATCGCCGGCTCGCCGGGGAGGGTGATCTCCATCGTCCGACTCGCCATGTACGTCGGTCCGACCGTGATGTCTCGCACCAGGCGCGCGTGGATCTCTCGAGGAGTTGCAGACTGCTCCACGAGCGCCTTCAGCTCTGGCATTCCGTTGCGCTCCGCGTGTCCGCTGTGCTCGAAGAACGCAGCCGCGATGCGCGCGGCAGCCTCATCCAGACCCTTCGGATCCACGCCGAGGTCTTCGAGCACATCGCGCCCGCGCTCGCGCGACGCGAAAGCGGCCTCTCGCGCAGCCTCGATCAGCGAACAGGGCGCGACGAGCGTGTCGCTGGCGAAGGTATCGCCGACCGGCCGCAGCACGACCTTGGACGACGAGTCGGAGTAGCAGCCGTGGAACTCGTACGACACGACCACGTCACGGTCGCTCGCCGTGGTCGTCGTCCCAGCGTCGCGTGAACACGCGCTCGCAAGCGCCGCCAACAGCAGCCCGCAAACGCTCGCACAGAACTCACGCCCCCGCATCCGCTCTGGAGCCTAGCTGACATCCGCAATCTTGGCGCGCGCGCGGACCTCACGGCCGGCGCAGCACGACTTCAGCGATGGAGTCGGCGGCGCCTTCGACGAGTGTGAAGTCGAGCTCCCCGCGCAGGCGGTCGCGGGGGGTCGCGAGTAGGGAGTAGCGCCCCGGTGCGAGCCGTAGCGACGCGCTCGCGCCGTCCGGGCTGCGCAGCACGGGCGGTTGGTAGAGCAGCGCGCCGTGCTCGTCGAACAAGCTCGCTTGGATGGGGGAGGTGAACGCGGCGCCGCGGTCGACGGCGCACGACGATGCAGAGCCCAAGTGCGCACCCGCGCTCGCGGATCTCGCCCGACCCGGCCTCGACTCGTTGGACGCTGAGTCAATGCAAGAGCGGCGGTCTCGCTCCGCGCGAGGCCGCCGCTCGATTCACTCGTCTGAGGCGCCGCTCAGCGGCGGAACTGCACGTTGTCGAGGATCGTCTGCGCGACGCAGTAGCCCTGCTCGACGCCGCGCTCGCAGGCGGCGCGGTAGTGGATGCCGCCGTACAAGCGCGAGACCGCCGCCTCGTCCGCCGCCTCGATGAAGCTCGAGAAGTTGCGCGCGGGCAGCGAGCCGGAGTGCGTGTCGTCGGTGAAGGGGACAGCGCCGAGCAGGTCGTGCAGCAGCAGCGAAGCCGCGCCGGACTGCACCGAGTGGCCCGAGGTGTACTCGGGGAACGGCGGGGTGCCGACGCCGGCGACCGTGCTCCAGCCAGCGTCGTTGATCGGACCCGCGCCGTCGCGGATGTAGGTGATCGGACGCAGCAGGTTGAAGTAGTACTTCATCTCCCAGCACGAGATGAACGCGTCCGCGACGCCGAGGCCGATGCGCGCCATGCCTTCGGCGGCGACGTCGAGCGGCAGGTCTTCCGCGCCGCTGACTTGGCACAGGATGCTGACCCAGTGTCCCGGGGGAGTGAGCGTGCCGCCGCCGTCGGCCCAGAACTGCGCGATCTCGATCTGACTCGGGATGGCTGCGTTGACCGTGTCGTAGACCTCGAGCGCTTCAGCGTAGAAGGCGCTCGTCGGCGAGGTCGAGTACGGCGGGTGCGGGAGCGGCGTGCACTCCGCGGCGAACAGCAGCGCGAAGGGACGCATGTTGCCCCAGCAGGGCTGCAGCGGGTTGGGCGTGAAGGCCGGCGGAGTCGGCTCCCACAGGCCGGCGCCGACGGGAACCGTGTACGCGCAGTTGTTCCAGGTCGCGTAGCCGTCGGCGGCCATCCACACCAGGATCTCGGCGGCGAGCGCATCGCCGTAGTCGATCGAGCGTTGCGCGACCGAGGCCGACACATCGTCGGCGTAGTCGGCGACGTAGGTCGCCTCGATGTTCGCGATGGCGGCTTGCGTCGGTCCGGAGGCGGTGCTGAACAGGTCCCCGAGGATCACGGAGACGGCGCGGTTGGCGACGCTCGGCCAGTGCATGGCGCCCGTCGGAGGCTGGGGCAGCGGATCCAGTCCGTTGAGCTGGCCCGCCAGCGATTGGTGGTCGGGCATGCCGTGGACGAGCGCCTCGTAGAACGCGACCGATGCGTAGGCGATCCGGCGCGACGCCACGGGCGGCGAGATCGACTCGGTCGCGATCGCGTCGGTCAGCGTGTTGAACCAGTCGATGGCGAGGTCGGCGTCGAAGCTCGACACGGCGGCGCTGGGCGGCGCCGAATTCCCGCCACTCGACGAGTCATCAGCGCAGCCGACCAGGGTTGATGCGGCGAGCGCGGCGGCGAACAGGGCGCGAGAGCGTGTGTGGATGACGGCCATGGCAATGGGGGGGAATGGGGGTTGAGGCGGGCGGGCGCATTCGGCGCTGGCATCGCAGCGCGGTCCGTGATTCGCTTGTCGGCGCGTCGATGAACCGACCCGGTTCCGCAATGCTCGTGCCGCCGCCCACCAACGTGGAGCGCGGCGTCATTCCTGCGAGGGAGCGGAATTCGTTTCCGGCGCGGCGCCGAACCTCTATGAGTCGTCGCGGAACCGTTATGGGGGCCGTCAGCGCCGGACTGCTCGCTGTCTGCGCCTGCGCGCTGGCGCTGTTCGCTGCGCTGTGGCTGCTCTTGAGAGATACGAGCGAGCTCGATGGCGCGGTCGCCAAGCGCGGGGCGCCGCCCGTGGCCTCGGTTCGCGAGGAGGGGCCCACGCTGCGCGTCGAGCGGCCGGAAGCCGCGGCCTCCGAGCCCGCGTCCGCGCCGCCCGTGACGGCGCCGCAGCCGCCCGAGGGACAGGAACCCGCGCCGACCGGCGTCTTGCGCGTGGAGGTCGTCGACAGGAACGGCGCCGCGCTCGAAGGGCTCTCGGTGTTCGCGCGGCGCGGCGCGAAGGAGCGCGTCGAGCAGCACACGGACGCTACGGGCCTCGCGCGCTTCGAACCGCTGGAGGCGAGCCTCTGGCAGGTGCTGGTGGGCGATCACGAGCGCCCGCTCGTCGCCGCGAACTCGCTCGAGCTGCCCGCCGGTCAAATCGAGTTCCTGCGCGTTCAGGTGCTGCAGCCGCTGACCGAGCTCGACGTCGAGGTCGTCGACGAGGCCGGGCGGCCCGCGCCGGGAGTCGCCGTCAGGACGCGTTGCGACAAGGGCGGTGTCTCTCGCGGAGTGACCGATCCCTCCGGTCGCGTGCGACTGCGGCACGTGGCGCTCGGCATGGTGCGCGTGTTCGCCAACGACGAGCGGCTCGGCCGCGGCAATCGCGCGCTCGAGATCTCCGAGGGCGAGCGTCCTTCGGTCGTGATCGCGCTCGCGACGCGCCCAACCGTGCGCTGAGCTCCGCACTCGCCATGCAGCAGGTCAGCACTCCGCGGCGCGCCCAGGATCCCTCCGAACGCCGCTTCTGGCCGTGGCGCAGCGCGCTGCTCGGATTGGTTCTGCTCGCGTTGGCGGTCGCCGCGGTGGCCTGGGCGATCGCTGCGCGCAACGCGGCGCTCGAGCGGCTGAGCGCCAGTCCGAGCGAAGTGGTCGAGGCCGTGATGCGCGAGTTCGATCGCGCGGTCGCGGTGCTCGCCGCGGCGATGGTTCTCGGAACGCTCGCCATCGCAGTGCTCGTGAGGCGCCGGTTGTGGGCCTTCCGCGCCGAGGAGACCGACCAGTACGTGATCGCCATCCGTCGCGAGGGCGCGAAGTGGAAGGCGCTGACCGAGAGCGCCGCCGACGCGATCGTGATCGTCGACCCGCGCGACGGCTCGATCCGCGAGCGCAACCGACAAGCCGCGGCGTTGTTCGGCGACGCAAGTCTCGCGAGCCTGCTCGCGCCCGCGGACTTCGCGGAGCTCGAACGCGGCATGAAGGAGGCCGTGGCCGAGCCGGGCCGGGCCGTGGCGGCGCGCGAGCTGCGCGTGCGCGGCACCGACGGCGCCGAGCGCGTGCTCGACGTGCGCATGGCCGGCATCGACCTGGTCGACGAGCGCGTGGTCGAGCTCTCGCTCCGCGACGTGACGCGCGAGCGCGCCATGGAGCGTCAACTCGCGATCAGCGAACGGCTCTCGTCGCTGGGCTTGCTCACGGCCGGCGTCGCGCACGAGATCAACAACCCGCTCGAGGGCATCGGCAACTACCTGACCTTGCTCGAGAAGCCGAGCGTGAGCGATGACCAGCGCCAGCGCTGGACGGCCGAGGTGCGCCACGGTTTCGAGCGCATCCGCGTGATCGTGCGCGATCTGTTGAGCTTCTCGCGCCCGGGCGTCGAGCAGGGCCGCGCGGAGCTGCTCGAGTGCTTCGAGCGCGTCTCCAAGCTCGTCGGCTACACCAAGAGCTTCAGCGCCGTCGAGATCGTGGGCGAGGGGCTCTCGCGCGGCATGAGCGTCGCGGCCGAGCGCGGGCGGCTCGAACAAGTGCTCCTCAACTTGATGATGAACGCCGCCACGGCGATGGGCGGCAAGGGACGGATCACGGTGCGCGTGCGGCGCGTCGAGCGCGAGGGCCAGCGCTGGCTCGCGATCGAAGTCCTCGACGAAGGGCCGGGCATCCCGCCCGATCACCTGCAGCGCCTGTTCGATCCGTTCTTCACCACGACCCAGGGCACGGGCCTTGGATTGACGGTCTCCTATGGTCTGATCCGTGCGCACGGCGGCGAGTTGCGCGCGGCGAATCGAGCCGAAGGCGGCGCGGTGTTCACCGTTCTGCTCCCGCAAGCCGAGTAGCGCATGGTCAAGCAAGCGACGATTCTGGTGGTGGACGACGAGGCCTACGTGCGCAACTCGCTCGCCGAGGTCCTGCAGTCCGAGGGCTTTCGCGTCCAGACCGCGAGCAGCGCGCCGCAGGCCGCCGAGCGCCTCGCGGTGGCCGAGCCCGACGTGATCCTCACCGACCTGCGCATGGGCGCGAGCAACGGCATGGAGCTGCTGCGGCAGGTGCGCAGCGAGGGCTACACCACGCCCGTGGTGATGATGACCGGCGTCGGGACGCTGCGCGATGCGGTGGAGGCGATCCAGGGCGGCGCCTACGACTTCGTGCAGAAGCCGGTCGACAATGCGCAGCTCGTGCTGCTCCTGCGACGCGCGGTCGAGCATCGCGAGCTGGTCAGCGAAGTCCGCACGCTGCGCCGCAGCGCGGGCGAAGTCGCGGCGCAGCGGCAGTTGATCGGTTCGTCGACGGCGCTCGCTCGCGTGCGCGCGCTCATCGAACAAGTCGCGCCGACGGATGCGACGGTGCTCGTCACCGGCGAGAGCGGGACGGGCAAGGAACTGGTCGGCGAGCAGATCCACCGCGGCAGTCCGCGCGCTTCCAAGGCGCTGGTCCGCGTCAACTGCGCCGCGGTTCCTCCGACGCTGTTCGAGAGTGAGTTCTTCGGCCACCGTCGCGGCGCCTTCAGCGGCGCGGTGAGCGATCGCGTCGGCCGCTTCGCCGAGGCGCAGGGCGGAACGCTGGTGCTCGACGAGATCGGCACGCTGCCGCCCGAGATGCAGTCGAAGCTGCTGCGCGTGCTGGAGAACGGCGAGTACCAGGTGGTGGGCGAGAGCCGCACGCGCGTGGCCGACGCGCGCGTCGTCGCGCTCACCAACGAAAACCTCCCCGAGCGCGTGGCCAAGGGCGAGTTCCGCGCCGACCTGTACTACCGCCTCAACGTGTTCCCGATCGCGCTGCCGCCGCTCCGCGCGCACAAGGAAGACCTGCCCGCGATCGCGCTGAGCATCCTCGCCGGACTGCGGCGAACGCCCGGGAGCGGCGAGGCGCGCCTGAGCATCGAAGCGCTCGACGTGTTGTCGAGCTACGACTGGCC
>CALKYE010000230.1 GCA_938003765.1 uncultured Planctomycetia bacterium | reverse complement strand
GACATCGTCTCGTTCAACGGCGTGCCGGCGAAGGACCTCGCGACGTCGCGCGAGATCGAGATGATCGCTGGCGACTACGATCGCTTCCTGCGCGAGCCCGACGCCGCGCTCGTCGGACGCGCCTTCGCGCAGCGCAAGGGAGTGCGCGTCGGCGAGACCTTCCGCTTCGGCAACATCGACGTGAAGGTGGCCGGCGTGTTCGGCTCGAGCGAGCCCGTCGAAGAGGGCGTGATCCTCACGCACCTCGAGTTCCTGCAGCGCTCCGGGCCGGTCAACAAGCTCGGCACCGTCACGCAGTTCGAAGTGAAGATCGCCGACGCTTCGCGCGCCAAGGAGCTCGCGGCGCAGATCGACGAGCTGTTCCGCACCGGGCCCGAGCCGACCGACACGCGCCCGCGCATCCTGTTCCTCGAGAACGCGACGCGCGACCTGCGCGAGATCCTGCGCTTCGCGCGCTGGCTCGGAATCGCGTGCGTCGTGGTCGTGCTCGCGCTGGTGGGCAACACGGTCGTGATGAGCGTCCAGGAACGCGTGCGCGAGTTCGGCGTGTTCCGCACGCTCGGATTCCACGAGCGCCACATCGCCGGGCTGGTGATCGGCGAGGCGGTGGCGCTGGCCCTGGTGGGCGGACTCGTCGGACTCACCGCGGCGCTGGCCGTCGTGCGCTTCTCCGCGCTGACGATCGGAGCCGAAGGCGTGCCGGTCTCGTTCTCGACCGAACCGCAGATCGTCGTGCGCGGACTGCTGCTCGCCCTGGTGACGGGCCTGGCCGCGGGGCTGTACCCGGCGCTGCGCAGCTCGCGCTTGCAGATCGTCGAGAGCTTGAGGGCCTCGGCATGAAGCGCGCGCTGCCCTTCGACTACGCGCTGCGCAACCTCGGTCGCCGACCGATGCGCACGCTGCTGACGGCGCTGTCGAGCGCGCTGGTCGCCGCGCTCCTCGTCGCGACGAGCGCCTTCGTGCGCGGCTTGGACTCGACCTTCTCGGGCGCAGCGCAGGCCGACACCGCGATCCTGCTCTCGAGCGTCGCCGAACGCGACGTGGTGCGCTCCACGGTGAGCGCCGGGCTGGACGAGCTCGTCGCCGCTTCCGTCCCTGGGATCCTGCACTTCGGCGACACGCCGGCGATCTCGTCGGAGATCCACATGGGCGCGACGCTGCGCTTGGGCGCGGGGCCCGACTCGCCGGGCGAGCCGACCTACGCGGGCTTCGTGCGCGGAGTCAGCGAGCGCGCATTCCTCGTGCACGAAGCCGTCACCATCACGGCCGGTCGTCCGCCGCGCACCGGCGAAGTGATCGTGGGCGCGCTGGTCGCCAAGCAGTTCGGCATCGATCCCGCGCAGCTCGAGCTCGGACGCAAGCTCCGCTTCGAAGGCTCGGAGTTCACCATCAGCGGACACTTCGCCGCGCCGGGCACGACGATCGAGGCCGAGCTGTGGACTCCGCTCGCGGAGCTGCGCGGCCTGACCAAGCGCGACGACAGCTCGGTGAGCTTCGTGCGCATGGAAACCCCGGGGGACTTCGGCGACCTGGAGCTCTTCGCGCGCCGGCGCCTCGACCTCGAACTGGTCGTGATCCCCACCGCGACGTACTACCGCGAGCTCGCCGAGTACTTCGCGCCGATCCGGGCCCTCGCCTGGGCCATGGCGGCGCTGATCGTCGCGGGCGCGCTGTTCGGCGGGGCCAACACGCTGAACGCAGCCGTGCAGGACCGTTTGCGCGAGCTCGCGGCCCTGCGCGCGTTCGGCTACGGCGGACTCGCGATCGTCCGCTCGCTCTCGCAAGAATCACTGCTCATCGCCGCGAGCGGCGGAGTCCTCGGGCTCCTCCTCGCGCGAATGTTCGTCGCTGGAAACGCCGTCAGCATCGCCATGAGCGCTTTCGCCTTGCGCGTCGACGCCGTGAGCGTTCTGGTGGGCTTCGGCGGCGCGCTCCTGCTCGGAATTCTCGGCGCTGCGCCGGCCGCCGCGCGCGTGATGCGATTGTCGATCGCGGCCGCTCTCAAGGAACCCTGATCCCTCTCTTCCAAACATGAAGCTCCACACATTCACAGGCGCTCTCGCGCTCGCACTGTTCACGCTCGCCTGCTCGACCGAGAGCGCTCCGCCGGCCGCCACGGGTCCGTTGAGTTCGTTCGTGGTGAACATCACGCCTCCGGGCGCGAAGGCGGTTCTCGAGGCGCGCAAGGGCGCGGCAGCGGGCGACGCAATCACGCTGGTCGGTCGCGCCAAGGACTTCGTCAGCGGACGCGCGGCGTTCACGCTGATCGACTCGTCGCTGCGCGCGTGCTCCGACGAAGGCGATCCGATGGACGGCGCCTGCGAGACCCCCTGGGACTACTGCTGCATCGACCCCGAAGAGGTCTCAGCCGCGTGCGCGACGATCGAACTGCGCGACGAGCAGGGCGTGATCAAGTCCGGCGTGCAGGGCCTGGCGGGCCTCGATCATCTCGACACCGTGTTCGCGGTCGGCGTCGTCGAGAAGGACGACGCGGGCAACTTCACGCTGGTCGCCAAGAGCCTGCACGTGCGCAAGGCGGGGTCGTAGTCGGCTCGGCTCAGCGAACGGGCGCGGCGAACGCGATGCGATAGCCGTCCTGGTCGCGCCCGAAGAGCATCGAGGTGTGCGTGAGATCGGCCTGGTGCAGACGGATGCGGCCCTCGGGCGGCAGGTTGGGCGCGTAGCGCACGCCGTCCTGCTCGTACTCGAGCACTTCGTTCGGTTCGAGCGCGAGCACGGACACGTCGAGCACCCCCGCCGCGCCGAGCGCTTGGTCGAGCGTCGCCACGAACTGGTCGAGCTCCTCGTCGCTCAGGCCACGTCGGCTCGCGAGCGCGCTGAGGGCCGCGACGCGGTTCTCTGACGTGGCGGCGTCGAACGCGGCGGCCGCCAGCTCCTCCGGCGAGTTCGCCATCACGGCGCGACGCGCGCTGGAGCGATCGACGCGTTGACGCGCGCTCGAGCCCTCGTTGCGCACCGCCACCCATCCGATGATGGACAGCACGATCAGCGCGTCGACGATCACGAACAGAATCAACCAGCGCGGGGTGGCGCTACGACCAGCGACGATGTTTGCACTCATGGGGTCGACGCGGGTTCTCGACGTCGACGCGAAGGCGTCTTGAACACCGCGCAGGTTTTTCCGGCCCGGCGCCCGCCCGCTGATGTCGAGCCGCGCTCACGGATGATTGCCCGCCACCGTCGGCAAAGGTGAAATGCCCGTCATGGAAGCGACTCTCGTGTACGCGGCGCTCGGCTTGGGAGGAGCGGGAACGCTCGCGGCGCTGATCGCGCTGGGCAAAGCCTCCGCGGCGCACGCCGCGGCTGCGGACGCAGAGCGTGAAGCTCGTCGGCGCGCTGAGAACGCCGGCGAGGAGGCGCGGCGCGAGATCGCGACTCTGCGAGAGATGCTGGCCGTCGTGGCCACGGGCGGGCGGCTGTCGCGCGAGCAGGTGCTCGAGGGACGGCTGTGGAACGACGCTTCGCCCGAGGAAGCGCGGCGCCTGGTCGAGTCGGACGCCGTGCGGCTGCTCGACGTGCGCACCAGCGGCGAGACCGCTGGCGGCATCATCCCCGGCGCGCAGTTGATTCCCGTGGACCAGCTCGAAGCGCGGCTGCGCGAGTTGCCCAAGGCGGGGAAGCCGCTGCTGGTCTACTGCGCCGGCGGCAGTCGCTCCGCCGCGGCGTGCGAATTCCTCGCGAGCCAGGGCTACACGCAACTCTCGAATCTCGAGGGCGGATTCGGCGCCTGGCAGGGCCCGCGCGCCCGACCGTAGCGGTGGCGAGGCCAAGAGTGGCGCGTTAGCTTCGCGCGCATGAAGTCCGTCACTACGTCCGTTCTGCTGTCCCTGTCCCTCCTGACCGCTTGCACCACGACGAGCGGCACTGGCGCGCCGCCCACGCCGCAGCGCCCGCGCATCTCGCACAACACGCAGACGACAGCGCAGGGCACGCTCGAACTCGAGGCCGGCGTCGAAGTCGATCCGAGCGACTTCTACGACACGCCGATGCTGCTCAAGTACGGCGTGACCTCGCAGACGGAGTTCGTCTTCGGCGGCTCTCCGATCCGCCACGTCGAGTCGCCGGACGACACGGGCCTGGGCGACGTGGTGTTCGGCGTGCGCCATCGACTCGTGAACGAGACCGCCGATGCTCCGGCGATCGCCGTCGCGACGCAGATCAAGCTGCCCACCGCGGACGCGGATGAAGGCCTGGGCAGCGGCGAGACCGACGTGTTCTTCTCGATCGCCGGCGAGAAGCAGATCGAAGACGTGCGCGCCGTCGCGTTCTACCGACTGGGCCTGCTCGGCTCGCCGGTCGCCGATGGCAACGACCTGCGCCACGACCTCGCCGCGGTGGGAACCGTCGCGCTGGGCGAAGGTCTGAACGCGTACGGCGAGTTGGCCGGGATCTTCGCGCCCGAGTACGACTACGACGCGCTGCTGGCCACCTTCGGCGCGGCCTTCGAGATCGCGCCCGCCACGATCTTCGACGCCGGCTTCCGCGTGGGGATCACCGACGACGCGCCCGACTTCACGCTCGTGTTCGGCGTGACCCACAACTTCGGCGCGGCCACGTTCTACACGCCCAAGGGCAACTGACAGCGATCACGCGGCGCGCCGCTCACGCCAGCTCTCCCAGGCGACGTACAGCGTCGGCAGGACGAGCAGCGTGAGCAGCGAGCACGTGACGAGCCCGCCGATGACCACGGTCGCCAGCGGGCGCTGAACCTCGGCGCCGGCGCTGGTCGAGAGCGCCATCGGCAGGAAGCCCAGCGCCGCGACGAGCGCCGTCATCGTCACCGGCCGCAGTCGCACCAACGCGCCGTTGCGCGCGGCCTCCAGCGGAGTGGCGCCGTCCGCCCGCAGGCGAGCCACGGTGGAGATCAGCACCACGCCGTTCATCACCGCGATGCCGAACAGCGCGATGAAGCCCACGGCGGCGGAGATCGAGAACGGATAGCCGCGCAGGTAGAGCGCGCACAGGCCGCCCGTCGCCGCCAGCGGCACGTTGAGGAAGATCAGGAGCGACAGCGGAAGCGACGCGAAGTTGGTGTAGAGCAGCGCCAGCACCAGCAGCAACGCGAGCGGCACCAGCCAGGCCAGGCGCTCGGCGGCGGCGACGAGGTTCTCGAACTGGCCGCCCCACTCGATCCACCAGCCGCTCGGCAGCTTCACGTCGCGCTCGACGGCTGCGCGCGCGTCGGCGACGGCCGAGGCGAGATCGCGGCCGCGCACGTTGGCGCTCACCGCGATGCGGCGGCTGACCTTCTCGCGGCTGATCTGAGCCGGCCCTTCCTCGATGCGGATGCGCGCGAGCTGCGAGAGCGGCACGACGCGCCGATCGCCGTCGACGCCCGTCGCGACGACCGGCAGGCGTCCGAGTTCGTCGATCGATGCGCGCACGTCGGCGTCGAAGCGCAGTCGAATCTCGAAGCGCCGCTCGCCCTCGAGCACCGTGCCCGCCGGGGCGCCGGCGAGCGACTCGACGATGTCGAGCACGGCCGCGGCGTCGAAGCCCAGGCGTGCGATCTGCTCGCGGTCGAGCTCGACCAACACGTTGGGCAGGCCGTCGACCTGCTCGACCTGGACCTCGCTCAGCCCCGCCACGGCCGAGATCGAGTGCGCGATCTGCTCGGCGGTGTCGCGCATCACGCTCAGCTCACCGCCGGGCGCGAAGAGCAGCACGCCGATGTCGCTGCGCACGCCGCTGATCAGCTCCGCCATGCGCAGCGCGATCGGTTGCGTGAAGCTGTACGTGGCTTCGGGCACCTCGGCGATCAGGCGCGCCTCCATCGCGGCGATCAGCTCATCCTTGCTCGCCACGCTCCACTCCTCGCGCGGCCGCAGCATGATGTAGCTGTCGCTCAACTCGACACCCATCGGGTCGGTGGCGATCTCGGGCCGTCCGGTCCGACTCACGACCGTGCGAACCTCTGGGAACGAGCAGATGACCTGCTCGGCGCGCGTGCTGATCTCGTCGGACTTCTCGAGCGCGACCGAGGGGCTGCGCGTGATTTGCACCGCGAGCGCGCCTTCGTCGAGACTGGGGATGAACTCCGCGCCCAGCGTGCGCACGATCCCCAGGCTCGCCACGAACACGGCGAGCGCCGAAGCTCCCACGAGCATCGGGCGCCCGAGCGTGAACGGCAGCACCCGTTCGTACGCCCCGCGCACGGCGCGCGCGAGCCACGGCTCGTGCTCGTGCGGCTTGCGCAGCAGCAGCGACGCGAGCACCGGCATCAAGGTCAGCGCGCACACCAGCGAAGCCGCCAGCGCGAACACCACGGTCAGCGCCATCGGCCGGAACATCTTGCCTTCGATGCCGCGCAGCGCGAGCAGCGGCAGGTACACGATCAGGATGATGCCCACCGCGAAGACCACCGGTCGCGAGACCTCCTGACACGCGGCGCGGACCTTCTCGAGGTGGCGCGTCGGATCGGCGCGGCGCTTGTGCACGACGCGCGCGACGTTCTCGATCATCACCACCGAGCCGTCGACGATCAGACCGAAGTCGATCGCGCCCAGCGACATCAGGTTGCCCGAGATGCCCGCCAGCTTCATCGCGCTGAACGCGACCAGCATCGAGAGCGGGATCGAAGCCGCCGTCACCAGACCCGCGCGCCAATCGCCCAAGAGGAGCAGCAGCACGAGGATCACGAGCACGCCGCCTTCGAGCAGGTTCTTGGCGACGGTCGCGATCGTGCGGTCGACCAGCTCGGTGCGGTCGTACCAGGTGTCGATCGTCACGCCGGGCGGCAGCGTCTTCTCGATCTCGCCGATGCGCGCGTGCACGTCGGCCGCGACCGTGCGCGAGTTCGCGCCGTACAGCATCATCACGACGCCGATCACCGCTTCGCCGCGCCCGTCGCGCGTCGCCGAGCCCTGCCGGATCATCGGCGCGAGCTCGACTCGCCCCAGATCGCGCACGTACAGCGGCGGCGCGCCGGCGTGGCCCGGACGCACGACCACGGAGCCGATCTGCTCGGCGTTCGCCAGCATGCCGGAGCCGCGCACGACGTACTGCTCGCCGCCGCGCACGAGATAGCCGCCGCCGACGTTGCGATTCTGCGCGAGCAGCGCCTCGCGAATCTCGCCGACCGCGACCTCGTAGCTCGCCAGTCGCGCGGGATCGAGCGTGACCTGATAGGTCTTGAGCTCACCGCCCGCCGGATTGACCTCCACCACTCCCGGCGTCGAGCGCAGTTGGTAGTTGACGGTCCAGTCGAGGACCTCGCGCAGCTCCATCGGGCTGTAGCCCTCGCCGCGCACCTCGAACTGATAGATCTCGCCCAGGCCGGTGGAGATCGGCCCCATCTGCGGCGAGCCGAGTCCTTCTGGGATCGACTCGCGCGCGACCGCCAGTCGTTCGGCGACGAGTTGTCGCGCCCAGTAAACGTCGGTCCCCTCTTCGAAGCCGACCGTGATCGCCGACAGCCCCAGGCGCGAGACCGAGCGCAGCTCCTCGACCTTGGGCACGCCGCTCATCGCGGATTCGATCGGGAAGGTGATCAGGCGCTCGACCTCCTCCGGACCCAGGCCCGGCGCATCGGTGAGCACCTGCACCTGGACGTTGGTGATGTCGGGCACCGCGTCGATCGGCAGCTCGCGCAGCGACGCGACGCCGAGCACCGTGGCCATCAGCCACAGCGCGATCACCACCACGCGGTTGTCGAGCGAGAAGTCGATCAGCCGCTGTGCAAAGCCGTTCTCGCCGCGCTCGCTCATTCGTCCCCGCGGCCCAGCATCGACTTGAGGAAGAACAAGCCCTCGACGGCCACGTCATCGCTGGCCCGCACGCCTTCGAGCACGGCGACGCGCTCGCGCGAGCGCTCGCCCAGCCGCACCGCGGTGAGTGCGAACGAGCCGTCGGCCGCGCGCACGAACACGTGGTCGACGCCGTCGCGGCGCCACACCGCCGAGAGCGGCAAGCTCAGCGCCGCTGCGGTGCTCGCGACCGCGATCCGCGCGCGGCCCGACATGCCGGGGCGAATCGGCCAGCGCTCGCTCCACGACGCGATGGGTTCGTTCGCGGCTTCGATGCGCACGGCGGCGGCGCGCGTGTGCGGATCGAGCTCGAAGCCGACCATCGTCACGCGCGCGGGCACGACGACGCCGGGGAACGCGGCGAGCTCCACCTGCGCGCCGACGCCGCTGCGCACGCCCGCGAGGTCGCGCTCGTTGACCTGCGCCACGATCCAGGCCGTCGACAGGTCGCGGATGCGCGCGAGCGTCGAGTGCTCGTCCACGAACTCGCCGCGGCGCGCGTCGAGCTCGATCACCACGCCGCCGACGCTGGCCCGCACCTCGTAGCGGCCGGCGTGCGCGTCGATCTCGGCCGCTTGCGCCTCGCGCGTGTTGCCGTGCTGCGCGAGCGACGCCGTTTCGACTCCGAGCAGACGCAGGTGCTCGGCGGCGGCTTCCAGCTCGATGCGTTGATCCTCGAGGCGCGTCTCGAACTCGAACAGCGCGTTGTCGCGCGCGAACTCGCGGTCGCGCAAGGCGCTCTCGAGATCGTTCAGCTCGCGCCAGGTGTTCAGACCGCGCTCGCCGAGCGCTCTGCCGCGCTCGAGAGCTTGAGCGGCGAACTCCACGCCGCGCTCGAGCATCTCGCGACGCCGCGGCAGCGCTCGTTCGTGTGCTTTGACCAGCGCCTCCAGCCGCAGGTAGTCGTGCACGGCCTCGCCCAACGCGAAGCTCTCGACGATGCACAGCACCGCGCCCGCGTCGACCGTGTCGCCGGTCTTGACGCGCACGTCGCGCACCACGCCCGGCAGACGCGGATTGACGCTCCAGGTCAGCGTGCGCGGAGCTTCGACGCTCGCGGCGACCTCGAGCACGCGTTCGAGCTGCGCGGGGCTCGCGCGTTCGAGCTTCACGCCCGCGGCGCTGAGTTGCTCGGGCGTCGCGCGCACGAGTTGCGGCGCTTCGCCAGCGGATTGCGTCGAGCCCGGGCGCGGCGCGATCGACGCCACGGCGAAGGCGGCGGCGAAGGCCGCGCCCAGAGTGAGACTGCGGATCATCATTTGGCGCCCTCCGGCGCGCTCGCACGGCCGGCGAGCGCGTTTTCGAACTCTCGCGCGAGACGCTGCGCGGACCAGCGCGCGCGCACCGCCAGATCGAGCGCGCCGAGCGCGCGACGTTGCGCAGCGAGCAGCTCGTCGGCCGGCGCAGAGCGCGCGGCGCGAGCTTCGCGTGCGAGCGCGAGCAAGCGTTCGGCGAGCGGCTCGTAGCTCTCGCGCGCGGCGCGCGCCACGTCGCGCGAGCGTTGAGCGGCGCCGCGTGCGGCTTCGATGCGCGCACGAGCCTCGTGGAACGCAGCGTCGACCTCTCGCTCCGCGGCAGTGCGCCGTGCAAGCGCGACTTGAAGCGTCGCCTCGCCCCAGCGGCTGCCCCAGGGGATCGTCACGCCGAGCGCGCTGCCGATGTAGCTCACGGCGATGCCGCGCATCGTCGCTGCGAGCGCCACGTCGCGCTCCGCGACCTCGTAGCGCGCGAGCGCGAGCGCGACATCGGGTCGCGTGGCGAGGCGCTGCGCATCGAGCGGCGTGTCGAGCTCCGGTGAACGGCCCTCGAACTCAGCGACGCCCTGCAGCGCGAGCGCGCCGCGGGGCTCGAGCCCGAGCCGTCGCGCGAGTTCGTCGAGCGCGTCGCGATGCTCGGCCGCGAGGCCAAACGCTTCGAGCTCGAGCTCGGCGAGGTCCATCTGCGCAGAGGCCGTGTCGAGCGCCGTCGCCGCGCCCAGCGCGCGCGCTTCCTCGAGGAACTGCGCCGTTTCGGTCGCAGCTTCGATGCGGCGCTTCGCGAGGTCGAGGCGCGCGCTCAACTCCGCCGCGTGGATCCACGCCTCTTCGACGTCGCACGCCAGCCGCCACTCAGCCTCGAGCACCTGCGCGCGGGCAACCGCGGCTTCGGCGCGAGCCGCGGCGATGCGCGCCTTGCGTTCGCCGGGCCGCGGGTTGTTCCAGTTCAGCGAGAAGCCGGTGAGCACGTCGTCGCTCGTTCCGCCGACCAGCCAGTCGACCGCGCTCCACGCGATCGTCGGATCGGGCCACAGCCCGGCCTCGACGATCAGCGCTTGCGACACCTCGAGGCTCGCGCGAGCCGCAGTGAGCTGCGGATGACGCGCGACGGCGAAGCTCGCGGCTTCCTCGAGCGACACACCGTCGCGCAGATCGAACGGCGCCGACTCTGCTTGGACGTGCGGTGCGCGCGCGAGTTCGTCCAAGCGCGTCAGAACAGCCGCAGAGTCGATGGGCGCGCGCTCAGGCGCCGGCCCCGCACAGGCCACGATTCCGAGCAACGCCGGAAGCCAACGAACAGGAGTGCGAAACAGCATCACGTGACAGAAGGCCCCGGATCTTGCTGGGACTTTTCGCACGCCGCAAGGCGCAATCGACGAACACTCGCGCCGCGATTAGTTCGTACGAGCTGCCGTCGCGCCGCGCAGCTGCGCGTTTGTAGAAAGCTCATCGACGCGCGCCGCTCGTCGACGCACCGCGACCACCGCCGCGACGACGACTTGAGTCGCCGCGAGCAGCGCGCTCACGACTTGCAGCGCGACCGAGCTGTCGCCGCCGAGCTCGAGGTAGAGCCACACGTAGAAGCTCACCGCCGCGAGACCGGCCAACGCGACCACAGTCGCCAGGATCACGTAGAGCGCGCGCGCACCCAACAGCAGCGCCGCGCCGAGCGGGGCGCTCGCGAACGCGCCGCCGACCAACAGAACGATCCACTCCATGCCTCGCGCTCGATCGACCGGTCGAGCACCCTTCGTTGAGCGAATCGGCGCGCGCGCCTGGCGGGTTCGCGGACCACGGCCAGCGAATGCCGATTCGCGCACCGCGAGCAGCGTGCGCACTCGCGTCGAGCGCTGAGCCGCGGGGCGACGTCAGCGCGGCGCCGCGGCCGGTTGGTGCGCGGCGTCCGCGTCGATGACCGAGCGCAAGGCGGCGCGCAGCGCTTTGGCCACGCGCGGCTCGACGCGCTTGGCGAGCGCTTCGACCAGCTCGGTCGACATCGCCAGCGTGCGCTCGCGGCCGCCGCGGAAGCGCGACCAGACTTCGTCGGCGGGCTGGGCGCGCAGCTCGAACACGAGCGACTGGAGGTTGTGCAGCTTGTCGGCCGCCTTGATCGTGGCGGCGAGCGGCGACATGTGGGCCACCTTGTCGACGCCGGCGCGTTTGCGCTCGTCCCAGCTCTTGGTCTTGTCCTCGGTGAGGTCGGCGACCAGCTTGGCGACGTGGTGGCCGAACTGCGCTTCGATGCGCGCGAGCGGCCAGTCGGGCGCGTCCTCGGCGACGTCGTGCAAGAGCCCCGCGACGAGCACGTCGTCGTCCATGCCCCAGCGCGCGAGGATCAACGCGACGTGCAGCGGGTGCACGACGTAGGGCGTGGGCTCGAGCGCGCGCCGCATCTGACCGGAGTGGGCTTCGATCGCGACGCGCAGGGCCTGCTCGACTGCGTGGGAGAACATGCTCCCCTAAATCTGGACCCCTAGCGGCTTGAGGGCAACCACGCCGAACAACATCGAGGCGAGAACGAAGGTGAGCAGGATCCCGAACTCGCCGTCGGGCAGCCAACCTTGGTCGCGATAGGGATAGGCGATCGCGACGACGCGGAACGGCGAATCGGAGGCGAAGGCGGGCTCGGCGGGCCACAGCGCGGGCCAGCGATTGGGGTCGCTGATCGAGAGCCAGTCCGCGCTCGACACGCGGCGGGGCTGCATCGCGCGCGGCGCGGTGTCACCGGCGACGACCAGCTTGGTCTCGCGCACGCCGCCGAGCTCGAGCACGATCTCGTGCTCGCCCGGCGCGCTCGCCACGAACTCCTGGAAGGCGCGGCCCTGGCGCGGCGCGCGCACGAGCGGCGATACGGCGCGCAGGCCGGCGGGCAGCGTGACCTTCAAGTCGCGGATCTGCTCGCCGCGGCCCTCGGCCAGCTCGATCTCGAGCATCACGCCGCGGCCCGACATCACTTCGGCGTCCGGCGCGATCAGCGGCAGCGGCGCGTAGGCGTAGCGCACGACGAACTGCGCCGACACGAACACGAACGGGAGCGCCAGCGGAATGAAGGGCCCGAAGTTCAGCCCCAGGTACTGCACGTTGCGCACGAGCACGTTCAGCACGGACTTGAGCACCACCGCCAGGTCGTCCTGGTACAGGCGGATGGCGATCATGTGGCCCTTGATCTTGTCCTTGGCGAGCTTGATGCCCGCCTGCCACGAGATCTGCTTGAACACGAGCAGCGCCAGCACGCCGAACACGCCGCTGACCACGATCAGCGCGGTGGCGTCGCCGGCCCACTCGAGCGGCGTCAGGAGGAGATCGAAGAGCGCATTCAGGGCGCCGTTCACTGCGTTCATGCGCTGGGGACAGGGCTGGAGGACGGCGCGAGCGGCTCACTCGCTCAGGAGATGTAGCCCAGGCCGCGCAGCTTCTCGGTGATGTCGGCGTCCGACTGCGCGCCTTCGAAGTTGGCCAGTTCCTTCTCGATGATGTGCACGATGAACTCCTCGTGCGAAGCGTAGCCGGCCTTCTCGGCGATCTGCTTGCAGCGGGCGATCAGGGCGGGGTCGAGCTTGATCTTGTTGGCGTTGCCGAACATGGCTTCTCGGTCGTGTGGATGCGGGTCGTGGAGGTGAACGGTCACTCGAGGACCGCGTGGCCCTTCATGCCCGGGCCGGGGGCGATGCCGTACTGGCGCAGGACTTCGACGGTCAGGTCCTCGAGGCGGTGCGCGCCCGGCGCGACCTTGCGATTGCTCATCAAGGTCCCCGAGACGACATCCGGCGCCATCAGATGGCTGCCGTTGAAGGTGTCGCCCCGGTTGTTGTCGGACAGCACGTAATCGGGGATGCGGCCCATCGAGGCCTGGTCGGAGTTGTCGTATCCAGCATTGTATCCCACCAGGAGATCGGGGGCTTCCGCGCGGCGCTCGGCGGCGTACACCTCGCTGGCGAGGTCCGCGCGCAGCACGACCTGCGCGCCGTCGCGCGGATCGCGGAAGGCCTCGAGCTTGGCCTTGATCTCGCGCAGCAGCGCGTCGGCCTGCGCGGGATCGACGATGCCGTCTTCGTTCTCGGGCGTGCTCGGATCGTCCTTCTCGCGGCCCTTCAGATTGAGGTACAGGCCGTTGAAGCCGATGCCGTACGCGCGCGTCTTGGACCAGTCGACGGCGCCGCCGTTGGTGTAGACGTACACGTCGCCGTGCGCGGGATCGTCCTCGGACTTCTCGCGGCTCGCGCCTTCCTTGAGCACGAGGTAGCCGTTCTCGAGCAGCCACGTGTTGAGGCTGAAACGCCGGCGGTACGGAGCGAATCCGTGGTCGCTCATCACGATCAGCGTCGCGTCGCCAACGCTATCGCGCACGCGGCCGAGCACCGGATCCATCTCCATGTACAGGTCGGCGATGACGTCCTTCCAGGTGCTGCCGGGGCGCTTGGACCACCACGACGAATCGCGCGCAGCGAACTCGGGCTCGTGATGAGGGTGCTGCTCGTCGCCGTGACGCCACATCATGTGCCCGCACAGGTCGACGCCGGAGAAGTAGAAGAACAACAGACCGCCGTCGCTGTTCTTCATGTAGCGCTCGAGCGCGAAGTCGAGCATGCGCTCGCCCTCGCTCTGCACCAGGCGCGCCTGCTGCATGAACTCCTCGGGAGTGAACACGCCCTCCTTGAGCGCGTTGACGTCCTCGGGCATGCCTTGCGTGTAGAAGGGTCCGATGCCGTGCGCGAGATCGGCCACGTCGGCGCTGGCGTCGGCGGGCTCGGACACGCCCATCGCCGGCGCGGCGGGATCGATGTTCACGGGCGAGCCGTAGATCTCGACCTTGCCCTCTTCGAGCGAGCGCACGTAGAAGCGCACGATGCCGTACACGTCGAGCGCGCCCATCAGCGGCATCTCGAACTTGACCGAGACGAAGTCGCTCCACTCGCCGGGCTCGAGCACGAGCATGCGGCCCGCGACGTCGAGCACCGCGGCGTTGGCTTCGCGGTCGATCGTGATGCGCAGCGGCGCGCTGGTCGCCGGATCGCCTTCCTTGAGCGCGTTCGGCGGGCCAGGGATGGCCGCGTCGATCTGACCGTCGAACTCGCGCACGGCGACGATCCGCGCTTCGCCTTCGACGGCGCTCACCGACGGATCGGTGGTGTACAGCGTGCACTTGCCGTAGGCCGAGTCCATCGCCGGCGTCATCATCCCGCTGAACGACCAGCCCTTGGACGGCACGACGGGGAAGTTGGCCGGCATGCGCCAGATGTCCGCGGCGACGCCGTTGCGCTCGAGGATGGTCCAGAACGCGTCGCCCGAGCGGTTGGAGTTGAGCTCGCCGGGCAGCTCGAACTTCCAGTCGCTCCACAGCGGGATCGTCGTGCCGTGCTCTTGGACGGTGGTCGAGCCGATCGGGATGCGCGTGACCGGGTCGCGGTGGAGGAAGTCGAAGATGCCGTGCCCGCCCGGGTCGCGGCCGGTGATGAAGTTCGACCAGGCGACGGGCGACTGCGGCGGCGTCGAGGTGCCGAGCGAGTGGATCCCCTGCTCGCGCGCGAGCTGCGCGAAGTTCCGCATGCGCGCCGGGTGGCGCTTCATCGTCTCGGCCAGGATCTCGGGGTCGAGCCCGTCGATGCCGAGCACGACGACGCGCGGGTGCTTGGTGGCCCCTCCCTCGAAGGTGATCGAGGCCGGGCCCGGGTCCACGACCGGGCTCGGGACGCCGACGAGCACACCGGCGAGCAGCGCCGCGAGGGCGATCCAGGGCACAGCGTCAGTGGGCTTCACGGCTGGGAGGCCCCCTGGCGCGGCCGCGGCGAAGTCGGGGCGCCCGGACGGCGCACGGGACGGGTCGAGATCAGCTCTTGGAGGTGCATCGAGAGGGGTGGAGCTGCGGACGCGGCGCCGCTCGCCGGGGGACTCGGCGGGCGCTCGATCGCAACCTATCGGCGCGGCCGGCGAAGCGCTGGAGAGGGACGGTCCTCCCCAGTCGCGAACGGGGCTACGCAAGCTCCGTAGTCTAGCGGAGCGGTCCGCGAACCCGGCGGCGCGGCGGCGCGAAGCCTGAGGATGTCGCCGGCGGCGATCCGCCCGCCGGGAGTCGCTCGGTCAGGGACTGACGGTGAAGCGCAGGCCCTCGCTGAACAGCAGGCTGGGCGGGGCGAAGATCGAGGGGTTGCGGACCACGACCTGCGTGTAGACCACCGTTCCCGCGCTGAGGCCGTTCGAGGTGAAGAACGAGTGCGACCAGGGACGCGCGAGCTCTCCCGCGCACAGGTTGGCGCCGCTCGGACCCCCGCCGCTGGCGTTGCTCGTTCCGCTGGTGACGAGCGGGATGCGTCGCAGCGGAGGCGCGACGCACAGGAACGCGCCGTAGAACGGCGCCTGAGCCGGCGCGAGGCTCCAGATCTCGAACGCGCTCTGCGCGGGCGGCAGGTTCGTCGCGCGCACCACGAAGTCGTCGGCGCCCGTCAGCGTGGGAGTCCCGCTCCAGCCGATGCTCGGCGCGCAGTCGCCGACGCTCGACGTTCCGGCGCAATAGCGCGCGAGCCCAGCGAAGCCGCGCACCACGTAGATGCGCTTCAAGTCCCACGCGCCGATCAAGAGATCGCCCGTGAACGGATCGAGCGCCATGCCGTCGGCGCAGCCAGCCAAGCTCAACACGAACGAGCCCAGCGACGCGACCACGTCGCGGTTCGCGTCGAGCGAGTACGCGCCCACGAAGCCGTTGCACGAGGCGACCAGCGCTGTGTCGAGCGCAAAGCCCGGCTGGCCGGGGCCGACGAAGACCATCGAGCCCGCCGAAGGCGTGCTCGGCCCGCGCGGCGTCGCGAGGCCGACGTTGAACGTGCCCAAGCCGTCGGGCGTGAGCGGCGCGTCGTACCAACGCGACACGCCCGGAGACGTCAGCTTCAGTCGCGTGGCGCCGCTGCTCGTGCTGACCACGGCGCAGCCCCCCACCGATCCGCCGACGCCGAGCCCGGACAGCAGCACCGTCTTGCTCGGGCCGCTCGCGCCCGGCGGGATCTGGCCGAGCACGTTGATCGGGAACGCCGTGTAGAGCAGCACGCCGTTCGGCGCGTAGCTCAAGCCGCCGTCGATGAACGGCGCGTCCGCGAGCTTGACCGCGCTCCCGTCGAAGCCCACCACATGGCCCGTCGCGTCGCGCTGCACACGCACCGAGTACACCGCGCCGATCGACGTGTTCGCGTCGCCGCCCACGAGCAGCCGCGTCGGGTCGTTGCGCGCGAACGCCAGTCCGCCGTAGTAGCCCGGCACGCCCGGCGCGCCGCCCAAGTTGGTGATCGAGTAGTCAGCCGCCCACGGCCCGCCCATGACCTGCGCGCGCAGCGAGGTCGCGGCGCCGATCACGAGGGACACAGCGGCGAGTCGAAAGGTCCAAGTTGCAGTCGTCTTCATCGCGTTCTCCGGCGGCCCGCCCGCGCTCTTTTGCGATATCCTAATCGGGCCGCGCGATTCCAGCACGGACTCGGCGCTCGGTCCGCGCGCCCGAACGTCGCCCTGGCGCGCGCGACTAGGTCGGCGGCGCGCTCACGCTGTAGAGAGCGAGCTCCTCCCGGCTCTCTCCGAGACGACGGGCCACCTCGCGACGCAGCCCCGCGCGCTCGAGCACACGCTGCGAGGCAGTGTTGTCCGGCGTGGTGATGGCGTCGATGCGCGCCAGGCCGAGCACGGCGAAACCGTGCTGGAGCGTCGCACGAGCCGCTTCCGTGGCGTACCCCTGTCCGCGATGGCGCGCGAGGAACGCGAAGCCCACGTCCACGTGCTCGAGCGTCGGCCTGCGAATCAGTCCGCACATGCCGAGCAGCTCGCCGTCGGCGCGCCTCTCGACCACCCAATGGCCGAACCCGTTCGAGGCGTAGCTCGCCAGCGGACCCTCGCGCAAGTAGCACTTGGCGTCGTCGAGCGTCCGCACGCCCCGGTCTCCGATGAAGCGCAGCCAGTCGGGCTCGTTGAGCAGCTCGATGACGAACGCCGCGTCCTGAAGCGTGAACTCGCGCAGCCGCAAGCGCTGCGTGCTCGAGACGATGCCGCCGGACGAGGAGTTCATGGCGAAGTGGATCCGAACGCGACCTGAGTGGCCGCCGTGAGAGCGAGTCGGGCGAGCAGCGTACGATCCGCGCGGCAACGCACAGCACAGGAGGGCGTCGTGGAAACGATGGAGGAACTGACCGCCCGCTTGATCGGCGCTGATGAAGCGACCGTTCAGCGCCTTGCGATGGAGAAGGGCTCGCTGCCGGTGCGGTTGGCGATGCTGGGCATCGCAGCGGCGCGCAAGGGCGACAGTCCGCTGTGGTGGGGTTATCCGCCGGGAGTGTTCCTCGGCTACAAGTGGGACGGCCCGCGGATGCGGGCGCTCACCCAGGCCATGGCCGAGCACATCCGCGCGCTCGGCTATCGCGTGTTCCTCGACACCGAGAACCTCGACGAGAACGCCGACGCCTACTTCCGCATCCCCCAGTACATCGCCTCCCTGCAGGAGTGCAGCTTCTACGTGCTGCTCCTCACGGAGGCCTGCGCCGACTTCATCACGGCGCGCAAGCGCAAGACGACCTGGATCTTCGACGAGTACCAGCACGCCGTAGGCCTCGCCAACTCCGGGCGAATGTTCATCGTGCCCGTGCTGCTCGAGCCGAGCGGCGCCACGGACGCGTTCAACGCGACGAACAGCATCGACATGACGCGCGAGCCACGGGAGTTCGCGCGCCTCGACGCGATCCTCACGCCGGCGCCGCTCGCGCTCGACGCCCAGCACACGTCCGAGTTGCGCGCGGTCGCCGCGACCTTCGACCGGCGCTTTCTCGCCTCCCAGTGGGACGAGTCCGCGCGCGTGCTCGACGACGCGGCGCACCTGGCGAACACGTTCGACCACGGCTTCCGGCGCATGCTGCACGCCATCTACACCGCCAATGCGCCGGCGCTCGAGGCCGCCGAGGATGCGCTTGTACGCGTGTACGGCCGCAACCTCGTGGGGCACATCTACCGCGGCTACTGCGCGGCGCACGGCATCCCAGACCGCACGGTCAGGTGAGCCGGGATCGCTGAACCGACTACGGCGTTCGCTCGCCGAACAGAGTAGAACGTGGCCCCATGGTGCTCGCCGCGGTCGCAGGTCTCGCAGCCGTGCTGTTCGCTGTGGAGCAACTGCGTCCAGGCCGTCGATTCGAGCGCGTGCCGGGCTGGATTCTGCGAGCGCTGACCTTCAACTGCGTTCAAGCCGCCGCCGTCTGGACTGCAGGCGGCGTGTGGGACAACTGGCTGCTCGAGAATCGGCCTTGGTCAGCGGATGGCCTGGGCGTCGTCCAGGGCGCGCTGTTCGGCTACGTCGAGATCACGTTCGTGTACTACTGGTGGCATCGTTGGCGCCACCAGTCCGCGTTCCTCTGGCGCTGGCTGCACCAGTTCCACCACTCGCCGCGGCGCATCGAGGTGCTCACCAGCTTCTACAAGCACCCGCTCGAGATCGTGATCAACTCACTGCTGTCGAGCGCCACCTTGTACCTCGCCGTGGGTTTGGGCCGCGAGGCCGCGACGTTGGCCGTGTTGATGACCGGCGTGGCCGAGTTGTTCTACCACTGGAACGTACGCACGCCGCACTGGCTGGGCTACGTGTTCCAGCGCCCCGAGAGCCACTGCGTGCACCACCAGGAGGGCTCGCACACCTCCAACTTCGCCGACCTGCCGCTGTGGGACATGTTGTTCGGCACGTTCGACAACCCGCGTGAATGGAACGCGCGCTGTGGCTTCGAAGAGCAGCGCGAGCTTCGCGTGCTCGACATGCTGCGCGGTGTCGACGTCAACCAACGCCGGTCATGAAGGTCCGCTTCGCGTTGCTGGCGCTGCTCGCGACGGCTCAGATGGCCGGCGATGTGTGCCGCATCCCGGCGCTGAAAGGACTCGCAGCGGCGACTGCAGCTTCACCGGCGCCGCGGGTGTTCTCCGTCTCGGGCGGACTCGAAACGTATTCGACGCGCTTCGCGGTGTGCTGGACCGACGCAACGGGCGAAGAGCAGCGCCTCGACGTCACGCCGCACACTGCGGCGCGGATGCGCGGCCCCTACAACCGACGCAACGTGTACGGCGCGGCGCTGGCGTACGGGCCCGTGCTGGCGACGAACGAGCGCACGACGGGGATGCTCGCAAGCATCCTGCGCTACGCGCTGTGCGAGCCGGGCGGCGTGCTGGCCGAGCTGAGCGGCGGAGCCGCGGTGGGCGCGCGCAGCGTGCGCGTCGAGTACGAACCTCTCGGGGCAACGAGCTTGGGCGCGCTTCCTCGAACGCTCGCGGCGCCGTGCGAGCGCGAAGCAACCCGATGAGCTGGATTTCCACGCCCACGGCTTGGACGGGAGGACAGTACAGCGCGTTCCGCGCGGCGTTCGGCGCATACCTGGCGGCGCACTTCGCGCTCCTCGCCCCGTGGGCGCCCGAGGTGTTCTCGAACCGCGGCGCGCTCCCGAGCGTCAGCGACAGTCCGCTTCACGGGCTTTTCCCGAGCGTGCTGATGCTGAGCGATTCGCCCGCGGTCGTCACGGCGCTGTGCATCACGGGCGCGCTCGCGAGCGTCGGCCTCGCGCTCGGCTGGCGCGACCGCTGGCTCGCGGTGCTGCTGTGGTACCTGTGGGCTTGCCTGTTCGGTCGCAATCCCCTCATCGCGAACCCCAGCCTGCCCTACGTCGGTTGGATGCTGCTCTTGCACGCCTGCCTGCCGCGGGCGCCGTACGGTTCGCTCGACGCCCGCGGACGCGTCGACCCCGGTGGGACGTGGACCTATCCCCAGGGGTTCTTCGCGCTGGCCTGGGGCGCCATGGCAGTGGGCTACAGCTACTCGGGCTACACCAAGCTGATCAGCCCTTCGTGGATCGACGGCAGCGCTCTGTTGCGCGTGCTCGAGAATCCCCTCGCGCGCGACACGGCGCTGCGCGAAGCGCTCGCGGGACTTCCAGCCGGCCTGTGGCGAATCGCGACTTGGTGCGCGCTCGGCTGCGAGCTGGCCTTCGCTCCGCTGGCGCTTTCGCGCCGAGTCCGCCCGCTGCTCTGGAGCGCGATGCTCGCCATGCACCTGTCGTTGATCGTGTTGCTCGACTTCGCCGACCTTTCGCTCGGCATGGTGCTCCTACACTTCGTGACGTTCGACCCGGCCTGGGTCCGACCGCTCACTGCCCCCGCGCCCGATCGCCTGTTCTTCGACGGAGAGTGCGGCCTGTGCCATCGCGCGGTGCGCTTCGTCCTGGCCGAGGACCGCCGCGGCGAGTTCGTGCGCTTCTCCCCGCTCCAGGGCGCGACGCTGGCCGAAGCGCTGAGCGACGAGCAACGTGCGCGCCTGCCCGACAGTGTCATCGTGCTCACGCACGACGGGCGAGTGCTGACTCGCTCCGACGCACTCCTCCGCCTCGGTCAGCGCCTCGGCGGCCTGTGGCGCGCGCTGGCCGCGCTCGCAGCGCTGATTCCGCGCGGACTTCGCGACCGGGCCTACGACAGCGTCGCACGCATCCGCAAGCGCCTGTTCGCCGCCCCCAAGGCGCTCTGTCCACTCGCTCCGGCGAGCCTGATGCAGCGCTTCGACCCGTGAGCTCCGCGCCAGCGCGGCGCCAACGGATCTACTTCGCTGCGCGCGCAGGCGCGGGCTTCGCGCTCGGCGTCGGTGCGCTCTTGCGTCGCTCGCCGAACAGCGGCGAGCCCTGCATGTAGGCGGGCGTCGGCACGCCGAACACGTCGAGCACCGTCGGCGCCATGTCCATCAAGCGCGGCGTGTCGGTGTTGATCTTGCGGTTCGACCAGAACACGCCCGGCACCAGGCGCGGGTCGACGCAGTGGTCGCCCGACCAGCTCTTGGTGTTGTCGGTGAACA
>CALKYE010000229.1 GCA_938003765.1 uncultured Planctomycetia bacterium | reverse complement strand
GGCGATCCGCGCGGCGCTGTACGGCGGCGTCGGCCGCGTGCACGTCGTGTCGGGCTCGGACGAGCAGGCGTTGCTGCAGGAGCTGTACACCAACAAGGGCGCGGGCACGCTGGTCACGCGCGAGCCCGAGAAGGCGCCTCCGCTGACCGGCGATGCGAACGGCGACACGGCCGAATCGCTCGCGGCGCCGTCCGCGACGAAGGGTGTGGCGATCTCGTGAGCGCCGCGACGCCGCACGAGCCGGCTCAGCTCCTGGCCGAGCTGGTCGGCATCGAGAGCATCTCCGGCTCGGAGGCGGCGATCAGCGACTTCGTGGTCGAGTTGTGCGGCGCGTGGAAGCTCGACTGCGAGCGGCTCGGTCACTCGCTCGTGATCAGCGTGGGCTTCGGACCCGGCAAGCGCTTGCTCTACAACTCGCACGTCGACACGGTGCCCATCGGCGCCGGCTGGACGCGGCCGACGCTCGCGCGCGAGTGGGACGGCGAGGTGCTGTGGGGCCGGGGATCCAACGACGCCAAGGTCAGCGTCGCTTCGATGCTGTGGGCGCTGCACGCGCTGGCCGAGAGCCGCACGCTCGCCGCGGGCGCGAGCGGAACGCTTCAACTGGCCCTCACCGAGTGCGAGGAGACCAGCAACATCGGCATGACGCGCGTGCTCGACGCGTTCGGCGCGCCCGATCTCGCGGTGACCGGCGAACCCACCGGGCTCGAGGTCGTGCGCGCGCAGTCGGGGCTCGCGGTGTTGCGTGCGCACTGGCGCGGCAAGTCGTGCCACGCAGCTCACGTCGCGCGCGTGGAGCACCGCAACGCGCTCCTCGCGGCGGCGTCGGAGCTCGGCGCAACGGCTCCGTACGTCGCGCTCCCCGGCGAGCACCCGCTGCTCGGCGCGAGCACGATCGCCACGACGGTGTTCAAGGCGGGCGAGCGCCACAACGTCGTCCCCGACCAGGCCGAGGCGCTGTTCGACGCGCGCCTGTCGCCGCTGCACTCGGGCGACGACGCCTGTCGCGAGCTCTCGCGGCGACTGCCCAACGCTCAACTGAGCGTGAAGAGCGCGCGCCTCGCGCCGTTCGAAACGCCGGCCGATCACCCGCTGGTGCGCGCCGCGCTCGCGACGCTGGGACGCGGCGAGGCGATCGGCTCCTCGACGCTCTCGGACATGGCTCTGCTCCAGGGCGTTCCGGCCATCAAGTGCGGCCCCGGTCAGACGGCGCGTTCGCACACACCGGACGAGTTCGTGCTGCGCAGCGAGCTCGACGCCGGCGTCGACTTCTACACGCGCTTCGCGCCGCTGGCGCTCTCGCTATGAGTCACGAGCGACCGATCTGGGACCGCGGCGAGGCCATCGACGCCGCGATGCTGGCCTTCACCGTCGGCGACGACTGGAAGATCGACCAGCGCTTCGTCGAGCACGACCTGCGCGGCAGCCTCGCGCACGCGGCCGGGCTCGCGCGCGCGGGGCTCCTCACGCAAGAGGACCACGCGGCCATCGCGCGCGGGCTCGAGGAACTCCTCGCCGAGCACCGCCGCGGCGAGTGGAACGTCGAGCCGGGCGACGAGGACGTGCACTCGGCCGTCGAGCGGCGCCTGATCGCGAAGATCGGCGACGCGGGCAAGCGCCTGCACACGGGCCGCAGCCGCAACGAGCAGATCGCCGTCGACGTGCTCCTGTGGTTGCGCGACGCGCACTCGCACGCCAAGCGGCTCGTCGAGGCGGCGCAGGGCGCGTGCGAGGCGCTCGCGGAGCGCGCGAGCCGATTGCCGCTGCCGGGCTACACCCACCTGCGCCGGGCGATGCCGTCGAGCGTGCGCGAGTGGGCGCTGGCTCATGCGCGCGCCTTCGAGTTCGACGCCGCCGAGTTCGTCCACGCTGCGCGCCGCACCAAGGAGTGCCCGCTGGGCAGCGGCGCGGGCTACGGCGTGCCGCTCGAGCTCCAGCGCGAGTTCGTCGCGCGCGAGCTGGGCTTCGACGCTCCCGCCGAACCCGTCACGCACGTGCAGCACGCGCGGGGCCGCGCCGAGCTCGCCTACGTCAGCGCGCTCGAACAAGCCGCACTCGACGTCGAGAAGCTCAGCTGCGACCTCTGGCTCTACAGCACGAGCGAGTTCGGCTTCGTGAAACTGCCTACGGCGTTCACGACGGGCTCGTCGCTCATGCCGCACAAGCGCAACCCCGACGTGCTCGAGCTGCTGCGCGCGCACGCGCGGCAGGTGACGAGCGACCGCGCGGCGCTGCTCGACGTCCTGCGCGCGCTGCCCTCGGGGTACCACCGCGACTTCCAGCTCATCAAGCCGCCGCTGTTGCGCGCGCACGACCGCGCCAGCGCGATGCTCACGCTCGTGCCCAGCCTGCTCGGAGCGCTCGAGTTCGACGAGGCGGCGCTGCGCGCAGCCTGCGACGACCCCAAGCTGCGCGCCACGGAACGCGCGCTCGAGAAGGCCAAGTCCGGCGTGCCGTTCCGCGACGCGTACCGCGAGGAGAGCGCTGGCAGCAGTTGAGCGCGGCGGTCGCTGTCGACGAGGGCTCGGCGCTCCGAGCGCTCGTCGCTTCCGTGACGCGCGGCGTTCGATGAGGGTCATGCTCGCGGTCGTCGGCGGGCGCGACAGCTTTCGGCGCGCGCCCGCGACGACGGCGAGGAATCAGCGCAAGTAGGCGAAGCCCAGCGCTCCGAGTTCGGGCGAGAGTCCGGTCGAGGCGTTGCTCACGAACGTCACGCGCGCCTGGATGAAGCGCGCGCCGTCGAGATCCGCAGCGCTCGCGCTCCAGCGGTCGCTGCCCGCCACGGGGTGGAACAGCGGAGCGATGCCCGTTGCGCCGCCGCCGGGGAACACGAAGGCGAGTTGCTCGGTGGTGTAGAGGTTGCCGTAGGCGTCGAGGTTGCGCGCGTCGTGCTGCGGCGACTGGCCCAGCGGCGGCGTCGGCGTGAATCCGTTGGCGCCGCGATAGGCGACGATCAACTGCGTTCCGCTCGGGAGCTGCTCCGGGCCCGGCTCCACCAGCGCGTCGACGAAGCGCGTCGACGAAGCGAACGTGTCGAGCCAGATGGTGTGCATGCGGCTGATGCGCACCACGAAGTCGGCCTGGCCGTAGTACACGGTGTTGTCGCCCCACGGCAGCGCCGCGCCGGTGGTCGGGTTGATGCCGCCCTCGGCTTGCGTGAGGGTGTCGGGGTCCCGCGGAATCGCGATGCCCGACTGCGGGTCGACGCCGCCGGTGGTGAAGACGCGGAAGAACGGCTGCGCCGCGGAGTTCAGCGCGATCGCGATGCGGAACCCGTTCTGTCCCGAGGCGAGCGAGTCGGGGTAGGTGCGGAACTCGGTGAGCAGCGGCAGGCCGATGGTCGGCACGCGATCGACGGGATAGAAGCCGCGCTCGGCGGAGGCCGTGAGGATCGACGCGACTCGAGCCGGGTCTGCTCCCACGCCGTTGGGTCCGCCGACGACGGTCTTCGCGGTGTCGCGCCAGGTCCAGTAGAGGTACTGGTCCGGCGCCACGTCGCGGTTGATCGGGTACGGCGCGATGCGGTCACCGGACGCGGACACGCTCACGTCGCTGGGATTGAGCGAGTAGCCGCGGGCCTTGGGCGCGATCACCGTCAGCGGGTCGCTGTCGGCGTCGAGCAGGTTCTCGTTGTAGACGCGCACGAGACCGGAGTCGGGGAACTGCGGCAGTCCGAGGTTGACGTTCTCGTCCGGCAGGAAGCGCGAGTGCGCGACGCCGATCTGGAACTGCGCGAAGTTGTCGACCTGCAGCGCGCCGCCGAACGGTTGCCACCACAGTCCTTCGACATCGATGTTGTGCGTGGTCTCGTCGCGCAGCCCCATCCCGCCGACGTCGCAGTAGCGCCAGACGCACATCATGCGGCTGCCCCAGTTGGACAGCGGGGTCTGGATGTTGAGCGCCGGCATGTCGCGCATCGCGTTGACGGTCGGCACGCCCGGATCGACGACCGAAGAGAAGCGCTGAACGGCGCGCGGCTTGAGCAACTGGCGGGCGACGTCGAACAGGATCTGCCCGCGCACTTCGGGCGCTCCGTCGGAGTCCTCGTCCGACGAGTCGAAGCGCAGTCGGATGCTGCCGCTGTCGACGGTGGGGCCCTGCGCCGCCAGCTCGAGCGAGATCGGCGGGAGCGCGCTTGCGAGCACGTTGCCCGACAAGTCGGTGGCCGGGAGCTCGCCGGCGTTCACGCTGAGCGAGTAGCGATCGGGTGAGCCGCCCGGGAACACGCGCCGCAGCGGCACGAGCGGCTGCAGAGTGAAGAGCCGGTTGTCGCCCGAGGGCGTGACGCGAGCGACGACGTTCCCGTACAGCGGGCTCGCGCTCGGCGTGTTGTTGCCATACGACAGCACCAGCGAGTCGAACGGTCGCACGGACGCGGGGTCCATCGCCTCGCTGAACGCGATGCTGATCGTCGCGTCGGGCGCGATGCCGGCGGCCGGCGGCGACAGCGGCGGAGGCGAGATCCGCACGAAGCACGCGGCGAAGTCGGGGCCGCTGCCGGACTGCGTGCGGTAGGGCGCGCGCAGCGAGCCGATCGGCGGGTTGTTCGTGTTGACGGGGATGTGCGCGGGCTCGCAACTCGCGCACAACTGCCGCAGCAGCACCGGGCCTACGACCGCGTTCACCGGCGCGTTGACGGATCCGCCCGAGACGCGCAGTCGCACGGGGCCGAACTCGACCACGTCGCCGACCTGCGGCGTGAACGCGCAGGCGGCGGTCTCGAAGCGCAGGAAGGCCGACTGCTCCACGCCCTGCGAGAAGTCGAGCGTGTTGAGCAGGGCGACGGGCTGGCGCCCGATCACTTGCGGCGGCGAGGGATCCACCAGGAAGCCGTTGTTGACGTCGCCCGTCACGCTCGCGGCGCCGCCCGAGCGGAACGCTCGCAGCACGTCGAGCGTCGACGACAGCGGATCGGTAGGACCGTTGCCGTTGAAGTCGAGCGCGCGGCCGCTGGCGGCGCGCAGGACCTCGAACTGCTGGTTGGCGGGATCGACGCGCGTCGGAATGCGCAGCAGCGCGTTCGGCGCGGTGACGACCGCCGCCGAAGGCAGGCCGAGCGGGTTGAGCGCGAGCGGCGAACCCTGCGAGCCGCCCTGGGATTCGAGCTCCGAGACGGTGAAGTCGACGATCACCCGCGTCGAGTGGAAGCGGCCGTCGCGCAGGTTGCCGTGACTGGGGTCGGGGAACACGCGCGCTTCGAACGGAGACACCGGCGGATAGCCGACGGTGAGTCGGAGCTTCTGCGCGTCGATGGTCTCGTGATCGAGCAGATCGTTGAACTCGAGCACGAGCGCGCTGTTGCGCGCAACAGCGGTGAACGGCGGCAGCTCCGAAGGGCTCAGACTCTTTTTCAGCAGCACTTGTCGAGTGGACTCGAGCGCTTGCAACGTCTCGTAGAACTGCGGAGTGTCCTGATCGAACAGGATGCGCACTCGCTCGACGTCGGTGAGCGGATCGCGTTCGAGCACGTAGCGCGCTCCGTCGCCGAGCAGCGCGCCATCGATCACGAACTGCGAGAACAGCGCCGAATCGCTGTCACGGTCGTGGATCTCGACCACTCGACCCCAGAAAACGTCGAGCAATTGCAGGCTCGACGCGTCTCCGTCACTGGGGTCCTCGGCGATGAAGTACGTCGGCGCCGTGGGACTCGCATCGGGATGTTGCCCGATCGCTCCGAGCGGGAGCGCGTCCATTGCCGGAGCTCCTGATCCGCCTCCGCCGCCACAGGACGCGAGCGCGCCGATCACGAGGAATCCACACGCCGTAGTGCGCCGACGCGAGCGCGAGCCGATCGAGAGCATTCCAGTGCCTCCTGCCCAGTCAGTTCCGCACGCGGACTAGTTCCACACGAGCTGCGAGTTGCAGTCGAATCGCAGCGCGGCTCGTGTTTGTCGTGCGCGTCGAGTTGCGCTCTGCCAAGCGCGCCATCGACACGCTGACGCGACGACAAGGAGCGTGCCGCGTCGCGCGGCGCCTTGGGCGCTGCGGACGACTTGGTTCGCGCGCTTTCGCGGCGAGCTGCGTGCGAGGGCGCACGGTGGCGACGAGCGCGATCGCTCGGCGTCGAGCGATCCAGCTATGCTCCCTCCACGATGAACAACCACACGTCCAGGCCGGTCACGCTCGGGGAACTGCAACGCACGGGGTGGCGCTCCAAGCGCGTGAAGGACGAGCTGCGCGACAACCTCGTCCAGGCGCTGCGTGAGGGACGCAACGTGTTCCCGGGGATCGTCGGCTACGAGCGAACGGTCCTGCGCGACGTGCAGAACGCCCTGCTCTCGCGGCACGACTTCCTGCTCCTCGGTCTGCGCGGTCAGGCCAAGACGCGCATCCTGCGCAGCCTCACGGCGCTGCTCGACGAGTGGATCCCCGCCGTCGACGGTTGCGAGCTGCGCGACGATCCGCTGCGGCCGATCTGCGCGGCCTGCCGCGAGCGCATCGCGCGCGAGGGCGAGAGCACTCCGATCGTCTGGATCCCGCGCGCCGAGCGCTACCACGAGAAGCTCGCGACGCCCGACGTCACCATCGCCGACCTGATCGGCGACCTCGATCCGATCAAGGCCGCCGCGCGCCGCACGAGCCTCGCCGATCCGCAAGTCGTTCACTTCGGGCTGTTGCCGCGCTCCAACCGCGGCATCTTCGCGATCAACGAACTTCCCGACCTCCCGCCGCGCATCCAGGTCGGACTGCTCAACATCCTCGAGGAAGGCGACGTGCAGATCCGCGGCTTCCCTCTGCGGCTCGAGCTCGACCTCGCACTGTGTTTCTCCGCCAACCCGGAGGACTACACGCACCGCGGCTCGATCATCACGCCGCTGCGCGACCGCATCGCGGCGCAGATCCTGACGCACTACCCGCGCACGCTCGAAGACGCCCAGCGCATCACCGATCAGGAGAGCTGGGTTCGGCGCGAGGGCGTCGCGGCGGTTCGGACTCCGGTCTGGCTGCGGCGCGCGATCGAGGAGGTCGCGATCGCCGGCCGCGAGAGCGAGTTCGTCGACCACGGCTCCGGAGTGAGCGCGCGCCTCTCGATCGCGCTGTACGAGAGCGTCGTGTCCAACGCCGAGCGCCGCGCGTTGCTCACGGGCGCGCCGCGAGTCGTCGCGCGGGTCGCAGACCTGCTCGGAGCGGGCAGCGCGATCCACGGCAAGGTCGAGCTCGTGTACGAGGGCGAACGCGAGGGACTCGCGAAGGTGGCTGCGCACCTGATCGGCAAAGCGGTCAAGACCGTGTTCGACGAGCTCGCGCCGGCGCCGGCCGGGCTGGAGAAGTCGAGCGCGAGCGACATGGGCCGCTTCGACGTCGTGCTGTCGCACTTCCAGGGCGGCGCGACCGTCGAGTTGGCCGACGATCTGCCGCCCGCAGAGCTGCTGCGCCGGCTGTCGGTCGTGAACGGACTGCGCGACGTGGCGCTCGAGCTCGTCGCCCCCGCGGACGACGAGGAGCTCGCGGCCGCGATGGAGTTCGTGCTCGAAGGCCTGCACCAGAACGCCATGCTCGCGCGCGAGGCGATGCTCGACGGCCGCGTCTACCGCGACAGCTTCGAGCAGATGGTCCGCAGCCTCGAGTCGGAGCGCTGAGGATGGAGTACCGCTACGCGCGCTTCGACGTGGAGCACGAGCGCCTCAAGGAGGTGCTCGAGCGCCTGGAGCGGGTGTTCAACGAGCTCCTGCTCTTCACCGACGGCGACGTCGAGCAGGCGCTCAAGCACCTCGAGCGCGTCGGCCGGCGCTACGGCTGGTTCAACGCCTCGTTCGGCGTCGACGACTTCCGGCGCTGGCTCGAGCGACGCGGGATCGTTCAACCGCGCGCGGCCCGCGGCGGCGCGCCGAGCGGGCTGGGGGCGCGCGGCGCTCGCGGACTGCGCACGCAGGCGCTCGAGACGATCTTCGAAGGGCTCGCGGCCGACGCGCGCGGAGAGCACCGCACGCGCGCGCCCGGCGAGGGCGGCGAGCGCACCAGCGAGACGCGGCCGTGGCGCTTCGGCGACGCGACGCACGCGATCGACTTCAACGCGAGCCTGCGCAACGCGTTCGCGCGCAGCGGCGGGTTCGAGCTGAACGACGAGGACCTCGAGGTGTTCGAGAGCGAGCACAACACGTCGTGCGCGACGGTGCTCCTGCTCGACGTGTCGCACAGCATGGTGCTGTACGGCGAGGACCGCATCACGCCGGCCAAGCGCGTCGCCATGGCGCTGTGCGAGCTGATCAAGACGCGCTATCCCAAGGATGCGTTGCACATCGTCCTGTTCGGCGACGAGGCCTGGGAGGTGTCGGTCGCCGACCTCGCGCACGTCGGCGCCGGTCCGTACCACACCAACACGCGCGACGGACTGCTGCGTGCGCGAGAGATCCTGCGGCGCGCGAAGTGCGCCAACAAACAGATCCTGATGATCACCGACGGCAAGCCCTCGGCGCTCACCGAACGGGACGGCAAGGTCTACAAGAACTCGTTCGGACTCGACCGACGCGTCGTCAACAAGACCCTCGAAGAAGCGGCGCAATGTCGTCGCCTCGGCATCCCGATCACCACCTTCATGCTCACTCAGGATCCGAGCCTGGTGGAGTTCGTGGAGCATTTCACCGAAGAGAATCGCGGCCGCGCGTTCTACGCCAGCGCCGACGACGTGAGCTCGTTCGTGTTGGTCGACTACGTGCGCAACCGTCGCCGCCGCACCTGAGGCCCGCGCGACGCGCTCCCGCCGGGCTGCGCAACGCGCAGGCTTGTCGTAGGCTCAAGCGCGTGAAGATCTGCATCGCCGGGGCGCTGTGCGTGTTCGCCGGAATGTCCCCGTTCGCGCACGCGCAACGCGCTTCCGCGCTCGAACTCTCGACACAGCGAGCCGCGCTCACCCCGCGTTCGACGGAGTGGTGGCGCTGCGGAATCGAACAGGCCGTGGTCGAACTCGAGTTCGATCTGCCCGCGGCGCTCGCGAGCGTCGAGCACCTGCTCGCGACCGGAGGCGATTCGAATCCCGCTGGCGCGGCGGCGGCGCGTGCGATCGCCGAGTACGCGCGCGTCTCGCTCGAGGGCCCGGGCGCGACGCCGGAACTCAAGGTGGCCAGCGCCGCGCCTCCGAACGCCGACAGCGCCCTGGTCGCGCACGAACACATCGCCCGCTCGCGCACCGCCTGGTTGCGCGATCATCCGTCGCGGCATCTCGTGCACGCGCTGGCGGCCGTGCGCGCCGCGCGCGAGTGCGATGACATGCGCGTGTTGCTCCTGGCGCTGTGGAACCTCCACGGGGTCACCGAGAGCGAGGCCACCTGGTACGACGATCGCATCCGCGCCGAGATCGAGCGCTTGTCGAGGGGCCCGGGCGGAGAGCGCTTCGAACCCTGGCGGCAACTCGATCGCTACTGGCGCGACTATTCGGTTCACTCGCACGACGAGCGCGCACGCTGGCTGCAGCGCATCCAGAGCGCCGCTGCTTCGCTCGGCGACCTGCGCACGGCCTGTCTGGCGGAGTGGGAGCTCGCGGCGCTGGCGTCGGAGGTGAAGGACGCAGAGGGCGCGCGCGCGGCGCTGTCCAGAGCGCTGGCGCACGCCGACAGCGCCGGCTGGCTGCGAGAGCGAGCGTTGTGCTTCGAACTGATGGCGCAGACCGAGTTGGCGCTCGGTCGGCTGGAGGCCGCCGAGGCTGCGCTGGCGCGCGCGTTCGAGATCAGCGGCGGTCGCGGTCAGCTCGATCGCGACACGGACCAGGCGCACTTGCGGTTGCGACTGGCGACGGAGCGCGGCGACCAGGAGGCCATGCTGGCGGCGCACGCGGAGCTCAAGGAGCTGCGCCGCGCCGAAGAGCAGCGCTACGCCAACTACAACTCGGTGCGCGAGCCGCTCTTCGCCGCGGAGCGCGAGCGCCTGGAGATCGAACAGCGCAGCGCGGCGGCTCAGGCGTCGTTCGAGCGTCAGGCCGAGAGCTTCCGGACCTGGGGGCTAGCAGTCGCCGTCGCGGCGCTCAGCGTCGGCGTGGTGCTCGCGCTGCGCTCCAGTCGGCGCCTGGCGAGCGCCAAGCAGCGTCTGGAGGGCGAGGCGCGTCGCGCCGAGGAACAGACGCGCGCGCGGGAGGCTGCCGAGACCCGACTGCGGCGGCTCGAGCACTCCGAGAGCCTCGGGCTGATCGCGAGCGGAGTCGCGCACGACTTCAACAACCTGATGGTCGGCGTGCTGGGCAACGCCGAGCTGCTGCGGCTCGACGAGCGCGATCCCGAGCGCGCGCGACGCCTCGACGTGATCACGGCCTCGGGCGAGCGCGCGGCCCGGCTGTGCGCGCAACTGCAGAGCTACGCGGGCTCCGAGCCCGTGACGCCGACGCCGATCGGCGTGAGCGAGCTCCTGGCGCAGTTCCAGCCCGTCCTCGCCGCGGCCACTGGCGCCGGCGTGGAGATCGCCATCGCGCCGCCCGACAGCGGGCTCGAGCTGCACGGCGATCGATCCCAGATCGAACAGGCGCTGCTCAACCTCGTGCTCAACGCTCGCGACGCGCACGCGCGCGTCGTGACGGTGCGCGCCGAGTTGCTGGAGCCGCGCCTCGCTCCGCTCGCCGGCGGCGTCCAGCGCGGCGACTTCTCGGCGGAGCGCTACGTCGTGCTCGAAGTGCGCGACAACGGCGAAGGCATGCCGCGCACGCTGCTCGAGCGGGTCTTCGATCCGTTCTTCACGACACGTTTCCCGGGCCGCGGCCTCGGCCTGGCGGTCGTGATGGGCGTCCTGCGCCGCCACGGCGGCGTGGTGTGGGTCGACAGCGAGGTCGGCCGCGGGACGCGCTTCCGCTTGTGCTTCCCGGTCGCGACCGGCGCCGCGCGCGACGTCCTGACGCCGAAGCCGCGCGCCAGTCGGGCGACCGTGGCGGCCGCGTCGGCGTCGATGCACGTGCTCGCCATCGACGACGAAGAGCAGGTCCGCAACTACCTGCGCACCGCGCTGCGTTCTCGCGGGCATCAGGTGACGTTGGCGCGGGATCTCGACAGCGCGTTGGCCGCGCTCGAAGCGTTTCCCGCGTCGGGTCGGGCGCTCGCGCTGCTCGACGTCACGCTCGCGACGTGCGACGGCCGCGATGTCCTGCTGGCGCTTCGCGCGCGACGGCCGCAGTTGCGTTGCGTGCTGATGAGCGGTCACGCCGCGACCCAGCTCGAGTCGCTGGCCGAGTCGTTGGACGCGCAGGGCTGGATCGCGAAGCCGTTTGGCTCGGAGCAGCTCGAACAAGCGCTCGAACTCGCCTTCGAAGGGCCCGGCCCGCGCGTGCCTGCGGCGGCGCCGGAGCGCTGAGGCGCTGAGTCGCGAGGCCGCGCGCGTGCGACGCGTGCGTCGGGGCCGCCGGGCGACACCGACGCACGCGCGGAGAGCTCAGCGCCCGCCGCTCGCGTTCGCCTCGCCGGCCGGCGCCTGAGGCGCGGGATTCGCGGCGCCCGGCTTGGCCTCCGATTCAGTCTTCGACTCGGCTTTGGCCTCGCGTTCGCGCGCCTTGCGCTCCTCGCTCGCCTTCTGCTGCATCGGATTGCTGCGCTCGCCGCGCTCGGACTTGCGCGGCTCGACGCGCGTGGGCTCCAGCAGCGGCGGCCAGGTGTTGTTGCTCTCGTCGGCGTCGGCGATCTGATCGCGCGGATCGAGCACGAAGCGCGTCACCTCGCGATCGGCGATCCACAGCTTGGAGACCTTCTCGGGCGACTGGCGCCAGATCTCCGCGGGGACGGTGAACTCCTCGCTCGACCCGTCGACGTAGTCGACTCGACACGGCAACGGCATGGGCAAGCCGCCGACGTTGGCGAAGTCGAGCACGTAGAAGCGCAGGTTCGACTCGAGCAGCTCCTTCTCGTGGGGCTCGAGCTTCTCCACCAGCTTCTCGAAGCGCTCGACGTCGGCCGGAGTCGGCTCGAGCGCGTCGTAGCTGTTGTAGAAGTCGGCCAGCTCGGGATAGATCGCCACGCGCTTCTCGAGCGGCGCGTTGCGGAGCTGGGTCAACGTGCGCGGCGCCTCGTCGCGCTCGCGGCGCTTGAGCTCGTTCTCGACGCGCGGATCGAGCGTGCTGAGCGTGTAGAGCCGCACGCGCTCGAGCGCGATGTCGACGTGATCGGTCGAGTAGAACCAGCCGCGCCAGAACCAGTCGAGGTCCACGCTGCTCGCGTCCTCCATGCTGCGGAAGAAGTCGGCCGGCTGCGGCCGCTTGAACTTCCAGCGCTGCGCGTAGGTCTTGAACGCGAAGTCGAACAGCTCGCGGCCGAGCACCGTCTCGCGCAGGATGTTGAGCGCGGTGGCGGGCTTGGAGTACGCGTTGGCGCCGAAGTTCACGACCGAGTCCGACTGGGTCATGATCGGCACCTGATTCGAGCTCTTCATGTACCCGACGATGTTGCGCGGCTCGCCGCGGCCCGAGGGGTACTTGTCCTCCCACTCCTGCTCGGCCAGGAACTGGCAGAAGGTGTTCAGCCCTTCGTCCATCCAGGTCCAGTCGCGCTCGTCGGAGTTGACGATCATCGGGAACCAGTTGTGCCCGACCTCGTGGATGATCACCGAGATCAGTCCGTACTTCGCGCCCGATGAGTAGGTGCCGTCCTTCTCCGGTCGCGGACCGTTGAAGCTGATCATCGGGTACTCCATGCCGCCCACGGGCCCGTTGACCGACTGCGCCACCGGATAGGGGTAGTCGAAGGTGTGCCGCGAGTAGATGTCGAGCGTGTGCACGATCGAGTGCGTCGAGTACTTGCTCCACAGCGCCTCGGCTTCCTTGGGGTAGAAGCTCATGGCCCACACCGGCTGCGAGCCGCCGCGATAGAGCACGGCGTCCCACAGGTACTTGCGCGAACTCGCGAAGGCGAAGTCGCGCACGTTCTGAGCCTTGAACACCCAGGTGCGTCGTTCGCTGGAGCCTTCGCGCTCGTTCTCGGTGGCTTCGTCGAGCGTGACGATCATCACCGGCTTCTCGGCGCGCTCGGCCTGCGTGAGGCGTTCGCGCTGCGCCGCGCTGAGCACGTCTTGCGGATTCTGCAGCTCGCCCGTCGCGGCGACGACGTGGTCGGCCGGCACGTCGAGGCGCACGAGGTAGTCGCCGAACTCGAGCGTGAACTCGCCCTGACCCAGGAACTGCTTGTGCTGCCAGCCGTTGACGTCGGTGTACGCGCACATGCGCGGGAACCAGTGCGCCAGCTCGAAGATGCAGTTGCCGTCGTCCTTGAAGAACTCGTAGCCCGTGCGCCCGCCGAGCTTCTTGGAGTCGTTGATGGCGTACGACCATTCGATCTCGAAGCTGGTCTTCGCGCCCGGCGCGAGGGCTTCGCGCAGGTCCAGGCGCAGCATCGTGTCGACCACCGTGTGCGCGAGCGGCTCGCCATCGGCGCCGCGAACGGCGGCCAGCTTGCACGCGCCGTCGAACTCGCGGCGGTGGAGCGCGCGCTCCAGCGAGCTGAAGCTCGGAGCGCTCATGTCGGGCGCCTGCTGCGTCAGCGCCGCGTGCGAGTGCGGCGCGAAGATGTTGGCGTCGAGCTGCAGCCACAGGTACGCCAGCGAGTCGGGCGAGTTGTTGTGGTACGTGATGCGCTCGCGACCGGTGAGCTTGCGCGCGTCTTCGTCGAGCGACACGTCGATCACGTAGTCGGCGCGTTGCTGCCAGTAGCGATGTCCTGGCGCGCCTGACGCTGCGCGGTAGTCGTTGGGCGTCGGCAGCAGCTCCGCGAGCTGGCGGAAGCGGTCTTCGCGCGGCGTGGCCTGCGTGCCGAAGGCCCATCCGGCGGCGAGCAGTCCGAGAAAACTCAAACGGAGCGCGAGCTGGCTTGTGTTGCGCATGGCGGACTTTCGTTGTGCAGTGCGACGCGTGAGGTGCATGACGTTAGTGGCTCGCCCCGCGCTTGGACACCCCGAGTCGGGAGCTCAAAGTCGCGCGAGGGGCGCCGGTCCGCGGACCGACACCCCTCGCGCTCGGTTTCGAGGGCCGCAGCCCGCGTCAGATCAGGGCGCCAGGCAGAACTGGAGCCCGTCGGAGAGGTTGGTGGTCTTGACCGCCGGCGGATCGCGGTACCAGGCCTGCGCGTAGTAGGCGTTGCCCGCGACGTAGGGAGCGCCGAGCGCGCCCGGGTTGGATGTCATCCAAGCGTTCCAGTCCAGCGTAAATGCGCCGTCACACTGGCCCGCCGTTCCACCCGAGTTCACCGCGGGCGTGCGCTGCGTCGGCGTCTTCACGCACAGGAAGCTGTTGCTGCCGCTGGCCCACGGAGTGGCGAGCGGGTCGAGCGAATAGAACAGCAGGCCGAGCTTCGCGCCCTCGACGTTGGTGGTCGTGATGGTGAAGGGCGTGGCTTGCGACGCGCTCGGCGCGCCGAGGAAACCCATCGACGCGACGCAGCCGTTCGAGCTCGTGCCGGCCGTGCAGTACGCCGCCGGCGGCGGCGTCTCCATGCGGAACATGTAGATCGCGCGGTTGGCGAAGTCGCAGATCGCCAGCGTCTGCGTGCCGTAGTCCCAGGAGAAGTCGTAGTAGCCCGAGCCCAGCGGATAGTTCACCGGCAGGAACGCGCCCCAGTTCACGCTCTGCGCCACTCCCGCGGGATTGACCACCTTCACCACGGTGAAGAAGTCCTGCCCGGTCGAGGTGTTGTCGCGATCGTTGTAGATCACGACGTCCGCGCCGCAGTTCGAGCGCAGGTAGGCGACGTTCTGTCCGTTCACGCTGTCGGCCTCGGGCTCGTCCACGACCAGCACTGCGGTCGCGGTCGTGTTGCCGCCGGTGCGCGGCGCGCGGATCAAGTTGTTGCCCTCGCGCAACCACACATCGCCGTTGGCGTCGTTGAAGTCCATGTCGCGCCAGAACGTGCCCGTGCCCGTTCCGTTGATGATCGTTCCGTTCGTTCCGTCGTAGATCACCGCGCCCGTGGCGTCGTTGTTCAGCGCGCGGCGACCCGAACCGAAGGTCGTCCAGCCCGCGCCGAAGTCGACTCCGCCGAAGCCCGGATCGCGGCCCACGCCGCTGCCGCCGCGCGCGTTCGCGGCCCACAGGTTCACGCCGTTGAAGCTCCAGCCCGTGAGTCCGTTCGGATCCGCTGCGCCGTCGTCGTAAGCGGCGAGGAGCGTCGCGCCATCGATGTCCAGGCCCGAGTAGCCGCGGCCGTTGGGCGTGCCCGCGAGCACGCCGAACACGGTTCCGTACGTTCCGACACCGCCGGCGAGCGGGTTCAGCACCTCGACGATGCCGACGGGATTGGCGAGGCCGGAGTTGTTGAAGCCCGCGACGAACAGCCGCGAGCCGTTCCACGCCACCGACGAGGGGTTGCTCGCGATGTACTCGGGGTTGGCGATGTTGGACGTCGACGCGATGTCGACGGTCGAGAGGTGGGTGAGCGTGACTTGCGCGCTCGCCGCCGACGTCAGAAGCGCGGCGGCAAAGACGGTCTTGGTGATCCCTCGCATGATCGAACGTAGCTCCTCAGCGCCAGTGGCTGGTCGAGTTTGGGGGAGCTGGCCGCGACCGAGTTGCGCCGCCGCGCCGAACCCGACGGTCGGCGTGGGCTGCTCGGTCGATCCGCACCGCGCGGACGTGGTCAGCCAGCACTCGGCGAGAGCCGCCGAGCGATTTTCATGCTAGCCACGCAATGCGAGTTGGTGGGTACTCTCGCACTCCTCTTGCGCGCCTCTCAGAGCATCGCGCGCACTCGTTCCAGCAACCCCGCGTCGACGGCCCGTGAAAGTAAAGACCACCCTGCTTGCGGCGTTCGCGCTGCTGCTCTCCAACGGCGTGCTGCGCGCGCAGGCGTCCGAACTCCGCGCCTGCTGGCTCACGCAGTACACGTACCTGACGCAAGGCGAGCCGGGCTTGCGCGCGATCGCGCAGAACATGCGCGCGGGCGGCATGAACACGGTCTACGTCAACGTCTACGGGGGCGGCGGGCTCACCTACTGGCCCAGCAAGGCGTTTCAGGCGGCCGGCGGTTCGTGGGGACATCCCAGCTTCGATTGGGCGCGTCACCTCGTGCGCATCTTCCACGAGGAAGGCCTCGCGGTCGGCGCGTGGTTCGAGTACGGGCTCGCGCTGTCTTCGATCAATCACCCCGTCGCGCTGGCGCATCCCGACTGGCTCGCGCGCGACCAGAGCGGCTCGGCGGTGACCGGCGAGAACGGCGGATTCGTCTTCCTCTCGCCGAGCCATCCGAGCGTGCTCGCGCTGATGAACGGCATGCTGCGCGAGCTGGCGGAGAACTACGACTTCGACGACATCCAGGTCGATCGCATCCGCTGGGGACGCAAGAGCACCGGACGCGAGTACGGCTACGAGGCCTCGACCGTCGCCGCCTACCAGGCGCAGTACGGCGCGAATCCGCCGAGCAACGTCAACAACTCGACCTGGGTCGCGTTCCGCGAAGGGCTGGTGAACCAGGTCATGAGCCAGGCCTTCGCGACCGTGAAGGCGGCCAACGCGAGCGTCGTCGTGTCGTCGTCGCCGGTGGGCTCGTACGGCTGGACGCAGCACATGCAGCGCTGGGACCAGTGGGTGAGCGGCGGCTACATCGACCTCGTCGTGCCGCAGATGTACATGACTTCGCTCAGCTCGTTCCAGACCGAGTTCAACACGCAGCGCACGGCGGCGGGCTCCAACGTCGCGAAGCTCGGCGTCGGCTATCGCGCGCAGGAGACGAACGACTGGACGCTCGTGCGCGATCAGTTGAACTACGCGCGCAGCCAGGGCGTGCCGCACGGCTCGCTGTGGGTCTACCACAACTACTCCGGGCCGATCGCGATCCAGGACGAGATCGACAACCTGCCCGACCCCGGACAGCCGTGGAACGCGCTCGCGGCCAATCCGTTCGTCAGCCCCGACAGTTCGACGGTCGTCGTCGACAACGCCGACGGCGTGACGAGCTGGTCGATGTACGTCGAGAGCGGAGCGGGTTGGATCAACTCGGCGCAGCCCGACTTCTTCCAGTACGGCTCGCGCGTGGCGCCCGGCGGCGCGCTCGCGTCGGCCGAGTTCCACGCGCCGCTCTCTCGCAACGGCGCCTACGACGTCTACGCCTGGCACACCGCGTCTTCGAACCGCAACGACGCCGCGAAGTTCACCGTCCACCACGCCGGCGGCGCGAGCGACGTCTTCGTCGACCAGCGCGTGAACGGGGGGCGTTGGGTGCTCCTGGGCCGCTACTACTTCGCCGCCGGCTCGCTCGCGCGCCGCGTGTCCGTGAGCACCGAAGGATCGGATGCCGCGGAGTACACGAGCGCGGACGGCGTGCGCCTGGTGTTCCGCGACGACTTCGTGAAGTACTGCGCGGCCAAGGTCAACAGCGTGGGCTGCACGCCGCAGATCGATGGAACGGGCTCGCCGAGCCTCTCCGGCGCCGACGACCTCCACGTGCGCGCGATCGACGTCGTCAACAACAAGAGCGGGCTGTTCTTCTTCGGCGCGGCCCCCAAGAGCGCGCCGTTCGGCGGCGGCACGATGTGCGTGCAATCCCCGGTGCAGCGCACGCCGCCGCAGGACTCCGGCGGCAGTCCCGGCGCCTCCAACTGCAGCGGCGTGTATGACTATTTCTTCAGCCACGCGGAGCTCTCCGCGCGCGGGTTGATCGCGGGTGAGTCGGTCTACGGGCAGTTCTGGAGCCGCGACCCCAACCATCCCGACGGCACGACGATCGGGCTCACCGGCGGCCTGCACTTCGTCGTCCTCCCGTAAGGGCTGGTGACGCGCTGCGCCGTGCGGCCGTCGCGGACGCGCGCGCGTCGCTTCTTTCCGCAGCCCACTCAAGTTCGCTCGACGTCCTGGCCGACCCGGCGGAGTCTTTCCGCGCATGGGGAGCGTCGAGTTCATGGGTCAACACAGCCAACGTCCGCACAAGTCCTCCTCCCCGGCCCAGCCCGTTTCCGGATTCGCGCTGAGCGTCGTCGTGCCGGTGGGGGCCAACTGCGGCCTCTCGCCATTGATGACGGCGATCCGCGCGCTGGCCCGCGAGCAGCGCGGCAAGTGCGAGCTCGTGCTCGTCGACGACGCGACACCGGACGGCATCGACAGCCTGGTGCGCTGCTGGCGCGCTCAGTTCGACGGCATCGGCGTCGCGCGCCATGAAGTCGCCAAGGGACGTGGCGCCGCCGTGCGAACCGGCGTGCTCGCCGCGCGCGGCGAGTGGGTGGTGGTGGTCGAGCCCGACACGAGCGCGCCTGTGCAGGACGCGCACAAGCTGCTCACCTCGCTGCGGGCCGGCGCCGACGTCGCGTTGATCTCGCGCCGCATGCCGGGCCTCGAGTCCGGCGCGAAGAAGTCGTTCCTCGAGCGCGCGGCGGAGACCACCGTGTTCAAGCTCTCGCAACTGCTGGTTCCGACCGGCGTGTACGACTGCGCGTCGGGACTGCAGGCCTATCGCTCGCGCTGCGGCAAGCAGATCGCGCAGCGGGCGAGCGTCTCCGGCGCGGCCTACGTGGTCGAGTGGCTCGGCATCGCGCAGAGCTTCGGCATGCAGATCGCCGAGAACCCCGTCTCGCAGGTGCAGACCTCGATGGAGGGACTCGAGCCGCAGGGCGCGTCGGGTCTGGGGATCCTGCGCGAGGCGTGGCGCACGCGCAAACGGTTGTCGAGCGACGATCACCTGCAGGCCAAGTCCGCCACCGAGCTGCTCTCGTCGACGTCGTTCCAGCGACTCGACCGCGAGACGCTCGAAGCGCTACGCCGGCGCTAGCGCTCGCAAGAGCGTGCGCCAGCTCTCGCGCTCGCGCGCGGGATCGAACTGGCTCCGCAGTTGAGCGCACGAGTCGCGCAGACGCGCGAAGAACGTCGGGTCGCGCTCGCACCGCAGCAGGAGTTCGGCCAGCGCGCGCGCGTCGCCCACTGGGAAGAAGCCCTCGTAGCGCTCGCCGAGTTGTCCGACGGCGCCTTCGATCCGAGTCGCGAGCACGACGGTCCCGGCCATCAGCGCCTCGGCCACCACGTTGGCGCCGCCCTCGGCTCGCGACGTCAGCGCCAGCACGTGCGCGCGAGCGATCTGCGCCAGGGTCTCGGAGCGCGAGCGCGGTCCCAACCACACGTAGCGTGGATTGCGCTGCATCTGCGCGCGCACCAGCGGCTCGTACTGAGCCTCCAGGCAGGCGCCGATGTGAACCACGCGCACGCGAGACTCGCTCGGAAGCAGCGCCGACGCCTCGGCGGCGAGCAGCGGATCCTTCACGGCCCGCAAGTGGCCCACCACGCAGACCTCGAACGCCTCCGGCGTGCGTTCGCGTCCGCTTCAATCCGGCGCCGACTGCTGGATCGCGACGCACTTGGGGCGCAGCGCGGCGGGCAGTCGTTCGCAGGCCATCGGTTGCAGCGCGACGATCGCGGAGGCTGCGGACAACGCGCTCAGCGCGCGCGAATCGTGCGCGAGCTCTCCGTAGATGTCCGTGCCGCTGAGTCCGATCACCAGCGGGGCGCCGCGGCGCTCCGCGAGCCAACGCTCGGCTGAATCCGCGCTGCGCGAGGCGTGGAGCGCGATCAGCACCTCGGCGGGTTCGCCACGCCACTCGTGCAGCACCCGCGCGCTCGCGCCGAGCTCGCGCAAGCGCTTGGCCCAGCGCAGCGCGGTGGTGCGGTTGCCGTTGCGTCGGACGGCGCCGGCCGGGGTGACGATCGCGATGCGCATCCGTGGACGAGGGGGAGGTCAGCCCCCGCGGGTGTGCATCTCGAGTCGCGGATCGTCGCGCAGCGCCTGCGCGTCGAGCAGCGGACCGCGCGCGCGCTCCTCGAGTCGCAGCTCGGCGCCGCGGTCGGCGCGGGCGCCCCACACCGCTGCGATGCGCGCCGCGATCTCCTCCGTCGACGCGCCGCCGCGCAGCAGCGCCTTCAGATCGATCCCCACGCGAGCGTACAGGCACAGGTACCACGAGCCGTCGGCCGTGAGTCGGCTGCGGTCGCACTTGGAGCAGAACGGCGCCGTGGTCGAGGCGATGACGCCGAACACCGTGCCGTCGGGAAGGCGGAAGCGCTCCGCCGGCGCCGACGAGTCCTCGCGCAACTCCTCGATCGCGCCGTAGCGCCGCGACAGGCGCTCGAGCAGCTCGGCGCGCGAGACGACCTTGTCCGTGGACCAGTTCGTGGCGCCGCCCACGTCCATGTACTCGATGTAGCGCAGCTCGACCGAACGCTGGCGCGCGAACTCGAGCAGCGCTTCGATCTCGTGGTCGTTGACGCCGCGCAGCACCACCATGTCGAGCTTCACGCGACCGGGCCACAGCGCCGACGCTGCATCGATGCCTGCGATCACGTCGCTCAGGCCCTTGCGGCGCGTGAGCTGCTCGAACACGGACTCGTCGAGCGTGTCGAGGCTGACGGTCACGCGTTGCAAGCCCGCTTGCTTGAGCGCCGTCGCCTGCTGCGCGAGCAACAAGCCGTTGGTCGTCAAGGCGAGATCCTTGATGGCGCTCCGCCGCGAGAGCTGCTCGACGAAGCGTTCGAGTTCGCGCCGCAGCAGGGGCTCGCCGCCGGTGATGCGGACCTTGTCGACGCCCAGCAGGCAGAACGCGTCGACGATGGCCGACATCTCGCCGAAGTGCAGGATGTCGCGCCGCGGCAGCCAGCGGTACTCCTCCTCGGGCATGCAGTAGGCGCAGCGCAGGTTGCAGCGATCGGTGACCGACACGCGCAGGTTGCGCAGGGGTCTGTTCAGCGTGTCGCGCAGTGCGGACATCCCCGCCAGTATGCGCCGCCGCGGCGCGCTTCGAAAGGCGCGCGACCCGGACGCGCGGTTCAGTCCATGTGCGCCACGACACGCTCGTCGCCCATCTGCAGGCGTGTGCTCAGGCGCTGCACCACGCGTCCGCCGATCGCTCCGACGGCTCGCAGAGCGCCTTTCGTGATCACACGCGAGGCGAAGTCGAGCGGTCCCCAACGCCAGAGCCGCTCCAGCCCGCGCGCGCGGTTGTAGAGCTGGTTCTGCTCGGTGACCAGCCACTCGGAGTAGAGCATGTACATCGCGAGCAGCGGTTTGCGCAGCCAGCGCTTGTCGACCGTGCGGCGCGCGAGCGGCATCAGGGCCGGGTGGCGCACGAGCACCGGGAACCACTTGTGCAGGTTCTCGATCTGGAGCTTCTGCGGCAGCTCGATCGTGGCCGAGCGGTTGAACTGCGACGGGAACTGGTCGTAGCTGGCGACCGCGATGCCCATGCTGCGCGTGATCTCGTTGATCTCGAACTCGGGGTAGGGCTGCACGATCGAGCACAGCGGGTGGTCGACCTGGCACTCGATGTTGAGCCGGACGGTGTCGAACTCGTCCTCGAGCGTTCCACCCGGACCGCCGAGCATGTTCAGCGAGCCCAGGCGGATGCCGTGCTGCTTGATCCAGCGCGCCGCGTTCGTGAGCTGCTCGCGTTCGGTGTTCTTGCGGAACACCTCGTTGCGCACGTAGTCGTTGGCGGCCTCGAAGGCGATGCGCGCGTACACGCAGCCGGCCGACTTGAGCTGCGCGACGTGCTCCTCCTTGGTGAGGTTCGCCATCAGGATCACGTCGAAGGGCAGTCCGACCTCGCGCGGCCAGCGCTCGCAGAACTCGGCCAGCCACTCGCTCTTGATGTTGAAGATGTCGTCGAGGAAGTGGACGAACTCCAGGCCGTAGCGCTCGCGCACTTCCAGAGCTTCGGCGATCACGTGGCTGACCGAGCGCTTGCGGACGTACTCGCTGTTCTTGGCCTTGTAGATCTTGTTCTTCCACGCGTGGTGGAAGCAGAACGTGCACAGCATCGGACAGCCGCGCTGCGTCAGGAACACCTTGCGGGGGCTGTTGCGATAGAGCGCTTGCGCGTCGTAGATCAACGAGCGATCGGGGAAGCCCAACTCGTCGAGGTTGCGCACCAGCGGACGCAGCTTGTTCTTGTGGACCTCGCCGTGCTCGTCGGCCCAGGCGAGGTTGTCGATGCCGCGCCAGTCGCCGCCGCGCTCGAGCGTGTCGAGCAGTTCGACCAGCGCCTGCTCGCCTTCGCCGATGCACAGCGCGTCGACTCCGCTCTCGCGCGCGCTCTCGGGCACGAAGGTCACGTGCGGGCCGCCCATCAGCGAGAAGAAGCGGAACTTCGACTTGAGGTAGCGATTGACGTCGAAGATCTGGCGGTGGTTGCCCGTCATGAGCGACCACGTGATCACGTCGGGGCGGTACTCCTCGATCTTGCGCAGCCAGAGCGGGTCGGGCAGGCAGATCGCGCGCATCTGATGGCCCGCGTCCTTGACGGCGCGCGAGAGATACATCGGCCCCAGCATCTCCTGGGGCAGCGTGCGAGTGATGTGGAGGACCTTCACGACGCGGCGCTCGCAATGAGCGCACTCGCCAAGACTAGTCGCGCCGCGCGAGCGAGGCGGTGATCTCGGCCAACGTCCCGTGCGCGCTACGCACTGCTACGCAGGCGCAGGTTTCCACTGCGGCGAGCGTCTCGCTGCTGCGCGGGCGATCGCGATCGAGGCGCGCTCGATCCGGTGGAGAGCTCGCGACGCGCGCGCCGTGCAGCGGCGAGAGCCGTGAGTCTCCGCGGCGTTCTGCGCGCGCGCGACGACGTCAGCGCGCGCGCGCGGTCACGGACACACGAAGAACGCCAGCGCGTCGGTGCGGTTGGTCTGGAAGCTCGCCTGCGGATCGCGGCTCCAGAACTGCGCCCACACGGCTTGACCCGGTGTCTGCAGCGTCGGATTGCCGCTCGCAGCGATGTGCGCGTTGAAGTCGAAGCTGAACACGCCCGTGCAGGGCGGTGCTCCGCTCGCGCCGGAGTTGAGCAGGTTCGTGCGGATCGTCGGGGACTTCACGCACAGGAAGCCGCCTTGGTACGGCGTGATCTTGCCGCCGGAGAGGCTGTAGAAGAGCAGGCCGGCCTTGTTGTCGAGCGACTGCGTCGCATGGATCACGAAGCCCGAGCCCGCGCTCGCGCTGGGCGCGCCGCTGAAGCCGATGGCCGGCACGCAGCCCGCGGAGTTGGTCTTCGCCGTGCAGTAGACGACTGGGTCGCCGACGCACGCGCCGACGCTGAAGTTGCGAGTCTGCGAGACGCCGCTGTTGCCGTGGACGTCCGTCGAGCGCACGCGGTAGTCGATCGAGCCCGTCGCGAAGCCCGGGATCTCGCCGCGGAAGACCTGGCCTCCGTTGAAGCGCATCGGCGTCGCGCTGAAGGGGCCGCCGTTCACGCTGTACTCGAGGACCGTGAGGTCGAACGCCGTCACGTACCACGCGCTGTTGTCGAACACGTGCGCGCGCACGACGGTCGGCGCCGGGCCCGCGTTGCGGTTGGGGACCTGCTCCAGCGCGCTGACCCGCGGCGCGTGCGTGTCCGGCGCGCCCGACAGGTTGATGAGGTGCGTCTCGGGGTCGTCGAAGTCGTTGGCGAACCACAGGTCCACGTCGCCGTCGAGGTCGGTGTCGACCGCGTCGACGCCCATCGCGTTGGCGATGAACGTGGGCAGCACTCCGCTGATCGAAGTGAGCGAGGCGGCGCCCTGACCTGATCCGTCGTTGTGGTACAGCTCTTCGACCGCCGCGCGCGCGGCGACGATCACGTCCAGGTCGCCGTCGTTGTCGTAGTCGATGAAGTCCGGCTCGTCGTGGCGCGTGCACGAGTTGGCGATCGTGGCCGGCGTTCCGAAGAAACTCGCGCCGTCGTTGAGCGAGACGGTGTTGCAGGTGCCGTTCCAGTTCGTGCCGAAGAGGTCGAAGTCGTTGTCGTCGTCGAGGTCGCCGAACTCCTGCTCGTAGCTGCCGAGCAACGGCGCCCAGTCCGCCACACCGAAAGACGCGGAGCTCATGTCGCGGAAGCCCAGCGCGCCGCCGTTCTCGACGCTGCGGTTGCGGATGATGCGCGCCTCGTCGTTCTTCTCGCCGAGCAGGAAGTCCACATCGAAGTCGCCGTCGAAGTCGCCGCCGTCGACCGAGACCGACACGTTGGAGATGTCGCACTCCGCTCCCGTGGTGTCGGTCGTCCGCTGGCGCTGCACGCCCTCGCACCACAGGCCCGGCGAACCGGGGCTGATGTCCGAGCCGGCGAGTTGGAATCCGCTGGGGTTGAACTCCTCGAAGAACCCGTCGCCGTCGTTGAGGAACAGCCGCGTGGGGGACTTGCCCAACGAGAGGCTGCCGTAGGTCGCCTGCACCAGGTCGCTGTCGCCGTCGTTGTCGAGGTCGAAGAACACGCTGTCGCAGGACCAGTCGATGTAGCCGCCGCTCGCGAGCGCCAGGCTCGGCGCGACGGACGAGTGCGTGCTCACGCCGTCGTTGAGGCCGACGTTGACGTAGCGCGCCTGGGTCTGGTCCTGGAAGAAGCCGGGCTGTCCGCCCTGCGAGCCGCCCATGTTCACGAGGAAGCGGCAGCTCTGGTTGGAGATGCCGGAGGTGTTCGAGACGAACAGGTCGAAGTCGCCGTCGCCGTCGAGGTCGACGAAGTCGATGTCGCGGCTCCCGTCGAGCACGCCTGGATAGCGCGTGGCGGTCTCGTCGGCGAAGAACCCGACCGTTCCACCCTGGGCGAACCCGGAGTTGATCCACAGGCGGTTCTGCTGGACGCCGAACTCGCCGCCGTTGGCCCACAGCGCGTCCGAGTCTCCGTCGCCATCCACGTCGAAGAGCTCGACGTTCTCGGTGAAGCCGCTGGCGCCCGGCAGACCCTGCGGCGTGCGGACCGTGTCGACTTGGAAGGTCTGGGCTGCTGCGGCGGTCGTCAGCGCGAAGGTCGCGGCCGCGGTACGGAAGAGAGCATTCATCGAGCGCCTCGCGGGACGGTGCGGACTGGGGGCGCCGGGTGTGGCGCACAGGCACGATGCCGGGGTCGCTCGCGGGGGTTCGGCGAATGGCGGTTTTCCGCGTCGCCGCCTGGATCTCGAGCCGCGGACCCGCCGTGGTCAGGCCAGCGCGCGCAGCACCGACTTCTGGATCTTACCGCTGCCCGTCTTGGGCAACTCGGCGAGCACGGCGACCTTGCGCGGGCACTTGTAGTGCGTGAGGCGCGCGCGGCAGAACTCGATCAGCTCGGCCTCGGAGGCGCTCGCCCCGCTGCGCAGCGTGATCGCCGCGCGCACGGACTCGCCCCACAGCTCGTCGGGAGCGCCGAACACCGCCGCTTCGAGCACGGCCGGATGCTCGTAGAGCACGTGCTCCACCTCGGTCGAGTACACCTTCTCGCCCCCGGTGATGATCATGTCCTTCTTGCGGTCGACGATCTGCAGGTAGCCCTCGCTGTCGATCGTGGCGAGGTCGCCGGTCTTGAGCCAGTCGCCGTCGAACGCGGCGCGCGTCTCGTCGGGCCGCTTCCAGTAGCCGCTCGTCACCGTCGGACCTCGCGCCCGGATCTCGCCCACGCTCACGCCGTCGCGCGGCACGGCGAGGCCGTCGTCGCCGATGACCGCGAGCTCGACCGCCGCGAACGCGCGCCCGGTCTTGGCGCGGTAGACGAACTGCTGCTCGGGCGGCAGCGCGCGCAGGCTGTCCTTCAACAGGCTGAGCGTGAGGTACGGGCTCGTCTCGGTCATGCCGTAGGTCTGCACGTACTCGCAGCGGAACACGCGCATGATCTCGCGCACCACCTCGGGCGCGATCGGCGCGCCGCCGGACAGGATCCGGCGCAGGGCCGTGAAGTCGCGCTGATCGGCGCCGGGGTGGCGCACCAGCCGCGTGAGCATCGTGGGCACCAGGTTGGTGATCGTGATGCGCTCGCGCTCGAAGGCCTCGAGCACGGCGCGCTCCTCGAAGTGCGGCACGATCACGTGGCGGCCGCCGACCCACGTGATCGCGAACGTCGCCCACGCGTCGGCGAGGTGGAACAGCGGCGCGATGTGGCCCCAGGTGTCCGCGTCGCTCAGCCCGAGCTCGGCCACGGCCGCCAGCGCGTGCACCCACACGTTCTGGTGCGAGAGCATCACGCCCTTCGGCCGGCCGGTGGTCCCGCTCGTGTAGTAGAGGTGCGCCAACGCGTCCGCGGGAAGCCGGGCCGGTTCGCCGTGGGGCGGATGCGCGAGAGCGTCCTCGTACTGCGCTCCTGCGGGCCCCTCGGCGGGTGGTGCGCCGAGCCACAGCAGAGCCGGCGCGCGAGCCGCCGTGGCGACGAGTTCGCGCACGTTCGCCTGCTGCTCCGGACCGGCCAGGAGCCAGCGTGCGCCGCAGTCCTCCAGGATGAATGCAAGTTCCCTGGACGAGAGGCGGACATTGAGCGGCGCGAGCACAGCTCCGAGTCGCGCGACGGCGAAATAGGCCTCGAGGCACGCGCTGCTGTTGCGATCGAGCAACGCGACGCAGTCGCCGGCGCCGACGCCGCGGGAGGCCAGCCACCCGGCGAGGGCGCGCGCGCGGCCCGCGAACTGCGCATAGTCGAGCCGCAGGGCCCCCTCGATCACTGCGGTACGGGAGGGGTGCAGCGCCGCCGCGCGGTCGAGCAAGCTGGCCAGGTTCAGGTGCATCGGGGTCCGTCGGTCGGGGGCGCCATTCCAAACCTGGGATCGAGAACACCGGCCGTCTCAGAGTCAAGTCTTGACAAGCCCAAATGAAGTTTCCGCTGGCGGGCCGCGCGGCGCTCGCTAGGCTCTTCCCCCAACTGACTGGCTTCGCGGGTCTTCCAGGTGTTTGGCACGGCTGCGCGGGCTGACTTCTACTGACTGTTTGAAATGGGCACGAAACTCTACGTCGGGAACCTGAACTTCAAGACCACCGAAGCCTCGCTGCGCGCTGCTTTCGAGAGCAACGGACGAAAGGTGACGGAAGTCGCCATCGTCGCAGACAAGATGACCGGCCGCCCCCGCGGCTTTGCGTTCGTTCGCATGGGCAGCCCCGAGGATGCTGCCGCTGCTATCCAAGAGCTCAACGGCGCCGACCTCGACGGGCGCCCGCTGCGCGTCAACGAAGCCGATGATCGTCCGCCGCAATCGCGCGGTCCGGGCGGTGGCGGTGGCGGTGGCTACGGCGGCGGCGGTGGTGGCGGCGGTGGCCGTCGCTTCGGCGGTGGCGGCGGTGGTGGCGGCGGCTACGGCGGCGGCGGTGGTGGCCGTGGTGGCGACCGCGGCGGCTACGGCGGCGGCGACCGCGGTGACCGCGGTGACCGCGGCGGCTGGCGCGACGACCGCTACTAGTCCGCTCTCTCGCGCCCTGGCGATCGCCCGGACCAGCTCCGCGCACGCCAGGCCGATTCGATGCGGCGGGTTCTGATCCTGCGCAAGCGCTGACGACGAACTCTGCCGCGTAGTACGTTCAAGACCGCCGCTGCCCGGAACGGCAGCGGCGGTCTTTTTTCGTCCCCCAACGTTGCGCGCCCTCGAACGCGATGCCGCTACCGAACCTGCTCCTGGTCACCACCGCCCTGCTCGCGCTGCAGCAGCCCTCGACAACGCCCACGCCGGCGTCCGACGCGCCTCAGCAGCAGGCCGACTCGCTCGAGGCCTCGCCCGCACGCGCGGATGAGCAAGCTCCGCAGGCGCGCGAAGCGCAGGGCAGTCAGGGCGACGCGAAGCCAACGGGCGCCGCATCTGCGCCTGCGAGCCCCGCCGAGGACGGCGACGACGCTCCGGCCAAGCTCAGCGACGCTCGCTGGGACGTGGTGCGAACGCCGCTCTCGCTGACGCTCGAGGGCCGCGACCTCGACTGCACGTCGACCGCGGGCCGCATGAAGCTCACCGACGAAGCCGGCAAGGCCAAGGCCGAGCTGTTCTTCGTCGCCTACACGCTCGACGGCGTCGAGTCTCCCGCGACGCGGCCGATCACGTTCGCGTTCAACGGCGGCCCGGGGTCCTCGTCGGTGTGGCTGCACCTGGGGCTGTTCGGTCCGCAGCGCGTGCGCATGACCGCGGAAGGCTGGGCGCCGCCTCCGCCCTACGAGTTGATCCCCAACGCGCACTCGCTGCTCGACGTCACGGACCTGGTCTTCATCGACCCGGTGACGACCGGCTACAGCCGTGCGGCCGAAGGCGAGAGCGCCTCGCAGTTCCACGGCGTGAGCGCCGACGTGGAGTGGGTCGCCGAGTTCATCCGGCTGTACACCACGCGCGAGCAGCGTTGGGCGAGCCCCAAGTTCCTGGCGGGGGAGAGCTACGGCACGACGCGGGCCGCCTCGATGGCCGGACACCTGCAGGAACGCCACGGCATGTACCTCAACGGGCTCATGCTGATCTCCTCGATCCTGAACTTCCAAACGGCGCGCTTCGACGTCGGCAACGACCTGCCGTACGTCCTGTTCCTGCCGACCTACGCGGCGACCGCGTGGCACCACAAGCGCGTCTCGCGCGAGTACCAGAACGACCTGCGCGCGTTCCTCGACGAGGTCGAGCGCTTCGCGATCTCCGAGTACCTGCCCGCCCTCGCGCGCGGCGATCAGTTGAGCGGCGCCGAACGCGAGCGCCTCGTCGCGCGCCTCGGCCGCTACACCGGGCTCTCGCTGGAGTTCATCGAGCGCTGCAACCTGCGCATCGAGATCGGTCGCTTCACCAAGGAGCTCTTGCGCGACGAACGCCGCACCGTCGGTCGGCTCGACAGCCGCTTCAAGGGCATCGACCTCGACGCGGCCGGCGAGCGCTACGAGTACGACCCGAGCATGTCGGCGATCCTCGGGCCCTACACGGCCACGCTGAACGACTACGTGCGCCGCACGCTGAAGTACGAGAACGACCTGCCGTACGAGATCCTCACGGGCCGCGTGCAGCCCTGGAAGTACGACGAGCAGAACCGCTACCTCAACGTCGCCGAGACGCTGCGCAAGGCGATGACGCGCAATCCCTACCTGCGCGTGTTCGTCGCCAGCGGCTACTACGACCTCGCGACGCCGTACTTCGCGTCGGACTACACCTTCGCGCACCTGGGGCTCGACCCGTCGCTGCGCGGCGGTGTGTCGTTCGGCTACTACGCGGCCGGCCACATGATGTACATCCACGAAGGCGAGCTGGCGCGGCTCAAGCGCGACCTCGTGGCCTTCGTCGCGGCTGCGACCAAGCGCTGAGCTCGGACGCGCTGCGCTACGCGGCGCCGACGGGTTTGCGCTCGAACGGCGCGACGAGCACGTACCCCGCGAGCGCTGCGCCGACCGCGGGCAGGTAGATGAACTCGGCCTCGGCGACGCTCGCGCCCAGGTACACCAGCACGCCCAGCGCGAGCGCGGTCAACGCCGAACGCGGACCGCCCACTCGCGTGTACAGGCCGAACAGCAGGATCACGAGCAGCCCGGCGCTGCCGAAGCCGTTGGTGATGTCGATCAGCTCGCCCACGCTGTCGAATCCGAAGGCCAGCGCGAGCGCGAGCAGTCCGAACGCGCCGACACCGAGGCGCGCCGTGCGGATCTTGCCGCGCTCGTCGAGCTGCGGGAGCAACGGGTTCACGAGGTTGCGCGAGAGCAGCGACGACGCGACCAGCAGCGTGCTGTCGACGGTCGACAGGATCGCGGAGACCAGCGCTCCAGCGAACAGCGCGTAGCCGAGCGTGGACAGGCGCTCGCGCGCCAGCGTCGGAAGCACTTGCTCGGGGTCGTCCACGCTCAGTCCGCTCGAGGCCGCGATGAGCCCTAGCGCGACCGGAATCGAGCCCACCAGCGTGTAGAGCACGCCCGCGGCGATCGTGGAGCGTTGCGCGACGACGTGCGTTCGCGCGGCGCAAACGCGTTGGAGCAGCTCCTGCGCGACGAACGAACCCAGGATCGGCAGCGCCCACGCCTCCGTGATCGAGAGCCACGAGTCGCCGACTCCCAGGCCCAGGTCGATGCGCTCCGGCTCGATCGCGCTCAGCGCGGCGCCGATGCCGCCGAAGTCGCCGGCGACGCCCACCAGCATCACGATCAGCCCCACGATCAGCGCTGCGCCCTGCACGAGGTCGGTGATCGCGTCCGCCATCAACCCACCGAAGATCGTGTAGGCGACGACGACGCCGGCGGCGATCAGCATCGACTGACCCAGCTCGAGGCCCGAGGCGCTCGACACCACGTGACCGAAGGCGCGGATCTGAGCGGCCGCCCAGAAGATCGAGCTGGGGATCATCACCAGCGCCGCGACGCGCTCGACCGACGCGGAGAAGCGCAGGCGATAGAAGTCCGCCAACGTCGTGATGCGCGCGCTGTGCAGCGGCACGGCGATGAACAGTCCGGTGAGCACCATCGCGATGCCGTAGGCGAAGGGCTCGGTCGAGTGCAGCGACAGCCCGCCCGAGTACACCTGGCCGGCTGCGTCGACGCAGGTCTCCGCGCCGAACCACGTCGCGAAGATCGAGAACGTCGCGAGCCGGTAGCCCAGGCTGCGCCCGGCGAGCAGGTAGTCCTCCTCGTTCGCGATGCGGCGCGAGACGACCGCGCCGATCACGAGCTGCAGGCCCACGTAGGCCGCGAGTGCGACGAGGGCTGCGTTCACGTGCGCTCCGGACGCGGAGGCGCGCGCGAGAGGTGAACGGCCCGCGAACTGGGTGCGCGCATCGCGCGCTGTTTATCAGCGGCGGATCGCCAGCGCCAGCGCCGACGCGGTCGGACGCGACCGGACCTGACGCGATCGTCGCGCTCGGCTCGCGTTCGCGGCGAGGCCTGACGCTCCGTTCAGTGCGACGCGCCCGAGGGACCCTGGCGCCGCGCGAGCAACGCCAACGCCTGCTCGAGCGCCACGCACTCGCGCTCGCCCGCGACGCGCTGAACCCAGCGCAGTCGCTCGAGGTCTTCGGCGCACTCCACCGCGACGTTCAGCTCGGCCTCGGCGAGTTCCGGCGGCGCGCCCCGGCGCAGGATGCGGAAGCGCTGCGGGTGACGGTGCAGGTGGGCCGTCGGACGTCGCCGCTCGGCGCTCGAACGTGCGTGCGCGTGCGCCGTCGCCAGCGCGCCGAACTCGACCACCTCGCAGCCTGCGCCGCGCGGCATGCGGCTGCCGTGCGCCGCGAGGTTGTGGGTCAACTGCGCTCCGCAGCGCTGGTGCAGATCGACGCTGCGATCGGCCTCCTGCCACGAGATCAACGGACAGTCGCCGTCGATCAACACGACGTGGTCGGCGCCCACGCCCTGGGCGGCGCGCAGGCAGCGCTCGAGCACGTCGTCGGCGGCGCCGCGGTAGCAGGCCCAGCCGTGCGCGCGAGCGAGCTGCTCGATCGGGTCGTCCGCCGGACGATCGGTGGTCGCCACCAGGAACCCGTCGATGCGCTGCATGCGCTGCACGCGTTCGACCACGCGCTCGAGCACGCTCGGGCCCTCGATGGGCAGGAGCACCTTGCCGGGCAGGAGCGCGTTCTCGACGCGCGCGAGGACGATGGCGACGACCTTTTCGTAACGCATGGCGGTGGGGCGGGGAGGTGCTGTCGACGCTCGCTCCGGCTGCGCTTGATGCGCAGCGCGCGCCGTCGCCCGCACCAGCCCGCGGATGGGACGCTGGCGCTTCGACGCCCGTCGAAGTCCAATTCGCTCATGCTTCAACTCGCGCTCGACGCCCATCCGCTGCTGTGCGCGGCGGCCTTCACCTGCCGCTTCCCGCGCCCCTTGGGCGAACTCGAGAGCTCTCCCGAGTTGCTCGCGCTGCACGCGCCGACCGCGGTCTCTCCGCTGACCCGCAGCGAGTCGCTGCGCGGCGCGGTGCGCGACCTGTTGCGTCACGGCGGCTACAAGCCCACCGGACGCGGCAAGCCTTCGTCCGAGTACCTCGCGCGCGCCGCCGAGGAAGGCGGCCTGCCGCGCATCAACCTCGCGGTCGACGCGTGCAACGCCGTGTCGCTGCACTCGGGGCTGCCGATCAGCGTGGTCGACCTCGACCTCGCTCCGGCGCCGCACCGATTGGCGCTCGCGGGCGCGGATGCGGCGTACGTGTTCAACGCCTCGGGCCAGACCATCGACATCGAAGGTCTCCTGTGTCTGTTCGACGCCGGCGGTCCGTGCGCGAATGCCGTCAAGGACTCGCAGCGCACCAAGACCCACGTCGCGACGCGCAGCACGTTGAGCGTGCTGTGGGGCGTCAAAGGCTTCGAGGAGCACGTCGCGCGCGCGTGCGCGTGGTATCGGCAGTTGCTCGAGGCCGCGGGCTGCGCGACGCAAGACGTCGAGCTGTGCGCGAGTGCGTGAACGCGCACGCGGCGCGGTCTGAGCCACGGCGATGACGCTCGGGAAGCTCTTCAAGTCGCCGCGTGTCGTCGCGCTCGCGACCCTCGTCGCGCTCGCCTCGCTCGAGTTCGCGCTGCGCGCCGCGGGTTTCGCCGCAGCGGCGGTCACCGAGCCGCACCCCGAGCTGGGTTGGGTCACGCTTCCCGATCAAGTGCGCCCCGGCGCGCACGGCGAGGGACTGTCGATCAACGCCTGGGGCTTTCGCGACCGCGACTGGTCGACGCTCGACTCCGAGCCGCGAGCGGAGCGCGTCGCGTTCCTCGGCGACTCGCGCGCGTACGCAGCGAGCGTCCCCGTCGACTCGGGCTTCGTGAGCATCGTGCAGCACGCGTTGCGCGACTCCCCGAGGCCGTTCGTCACGATGAACTTCGCGCAGCCCGGCTACGGCCTCGAGCAGATGCAGCGTCTGTACTCCATCTCGGTGCGCGCGTGGAAGCCGAGCACGGTCGTCGTCTGCGTCGGGAGCCTCTCGATCCAACCCACGCCGCCGCCGTTCGAGCGCCGTGACTTCCCGTTCCGACGCCTGGTGCTGCGCACGGCGCTGTGGGACTTCCTCGATCAGTACGTGCTGCGCGACGCGCACTCATTCGACGCCGCGTGGGAGCGCGCGGGCCTCGCCGAGGAAGCGCGCGCCGCGCGCGAGGGGTTCCGCATCGCACGCGAAGCGCCGCTGGGGCCCAGCGCCGAGCCGCTCTGGGTGAGCGCGAGCGAACGACTCGCGCAGCTCGAACGCGAGGTCGCGCTCGACGGCGCGCGCCTGGTCGTGCTCGTGCTCCCTCGCCCCGACGAACTTGCGCCAAAGCGCGCCAGCGAGCTGTTGCACCGTTGGCGAACTTGCTCAGAAGCCTGCGATCGACCGCCGACGATCGTGGACGCGACGGCCGCGCTGCGAGACGTCGCGCAGCCGTTCTCGGAACGCGACGTGTTGCACTTCAGCGAAGCCGGGCACGCGGCGCTGGCCCGCGCACTCCTCGACGGCGGGCTCGGTGCGAGCTGGCGGTAGTCGCCTCGGCGAATCACGGCTAGCATTCGGTGGGCGGGCCCAATTCGATCATGTCGACAGCTTGATGCCCCAGGTCCCGTCAGTCCGAATCGCAGCGACCGGCTGCTACCTGCCGCCGGATGTGCTCACCAATCGGCAGTTGATCGAGCGCTTCTCCCTCGATGTGGACGAAGCCTGGATCGAGTCGCGCACCGGGATTCGCCAGCGACACTGGATGCCGCCCGGGCAGACGACCTCGGACATGCTGGTCGAGTGCGCGCGCTCCATCCTGGCCGAGGCGGGGCTCGAGCCGCGCGCGGTCGAGCGCATCATCGTCGCCACCGTCTCGCCCGATCACCCCAGTCCTTCGACGGCGACGATCGTCGCGCGCAAGCTGGGCGCGCGCTGCGCGGCCTTCGACATCTCCGCGGCCTGCGCGGGGTTCCTGTACGGGCTCGATCTGGGGCGCGGCGCGATCGCGACGGGCGCGGGCAACGTGCTCGTGCTCGCGGCGGATGCGCGCAGTCGCTACATCGACCCGCGCGATCGGCGCGGCGCGGTGCTGTTCTCCGATGGCGCTGCGGGCGCGCTGCTCGTTCCGTCGCAGAGCCCGGGACTGATCGAGGTCGTGATCGGCGCCGAAGGGCTCGAGCACATGGGCGCGTGGATCCCCGCGGGCGGCGCCGCGCGGCCGACGACACCTCAGACCGTCGCCGCGGGCGAGCACTACCTGCACGTCGACGGCTTCCGCGAGATCTTCGACCAGTTCAAGGCCTTCATTCGCGAGTCCGTGCACGGCGTGCTCGAACGCAGCGGACACGCGCTGAGCGACGTCGACGTGTTCATCACGCACCAAGGCAACGCCTTCCTCGTGCGCGAGATCGTGGCCGACCTCGGGCTCGATCCGGCGCGCGCGGTCGACGACGTGGCGCGCCACGGGAACACTTCGGGCGCGACCGTTCCGATCGCGCTGGCCGAAGCGCGCGCGAGCGGACGCATCCGCGCCGGGAACTTGGTGCTGATGGCCTCCGTCGGCGCGGGTTGGACCTTCGGCGCCGCGTTGCACCGCTTCTGAGCGCGCCGTGAACTCGCAACGTGATCCCATGCAGGGCGGACAGCGCATCGAGTCGTTGCTCGAGGCCAGCGTCGCGCGCTCGCCCTCCGCGCTGGCTGTCCGCGACGAGAGCGGCGCGTGCAGCTACGCGGAGCTCGATGCCCTCTCGCACCGAATCGCAGCAGCGCTCTTGCGTCTGGGAGTCGGTCCCGGCGACCGCGTCGCGTTGCTGGCGCGCAATCGAGCGCAGAGCGTGGCGCTGTACTTCGCCGCCGCTCGAATCGACGCCGTTCTGGTCCCGCTCAACTGGCGTCTCGCGCCGCTCGAACAGGCCTGGATCCTCGAGCATTGCCGCGCGCGCGTGCTGTTCGCCGAGGCCGGCTTCGCGCGTGCGCTGGACGCGAGCGCCACGTCAGAGCTCGAGCGCTTCGTCTTTGACGAGCCCGTCGAAGGCTGGCGCGCGTTCGACGAGCTCGTCGCGAGCGACGGGACAGCGCCGCGCACCGTCGAGGCCGCGCGAGCGGACGCGGTCGATCTCCCCGCGGTGCAGATGTACACCAGCGGCACGACCGGTCGCCCGAAGGGCGCGATGCTCACGCACCGCAACGTGAGCGCGATGACCGCCGCGTGGCTGGCCGACATGCCGCTCGACGGCGCGCGCAGCCGCTTCCTGCAGGTCACGCCGCTGTTCCACGTCGGCGGGATGTTGATGACGATGAGCGTCATCGCGGCGGGCAGCGAACTGCACCTGCTGGCGCAGTTCGATCCGGCGCTCGCGCTCGACGCGTTGGAGCGCGAGCGCATCACGCACACGTTGATGGTTCCCGCGATGGTTCAGTGGTGCCTCACCGAGCACGCTCATCGCCCGGTGCGCTTCCCGCACCTGGAGTTGATGGCCTACGGCGCGGCGCCGATGCCCGTGCCGACCCTGCTCCGCGCGATGGAGGTGTTCGAGTGCAGCTTCCTGCAGGGCTACGGGCTCACCGAGACCGCGGGAGTGCTGCTCACGTTGACTCCGCAGGACCACCGTTGGCCTCGTGACGAGCCCGCGCCCGCGCGCCTGGCGTCGGCGGGACGCGCGGTGGCGTGCTCGCAGGTGCGCGTGGTCGACGAGCAGGGGCGCGACGTGAAGCCGTGCGCGGCGGAGCGCGGGATCGCGGGCGCAGCTCAGGTCGGCGAGATCATCGCGCGCGGCGCCAACGTGATGCCCGGCTACGACCGCGATCCCCAGGCCAGCGCCGATGCGCTCGCCGACGGTTGGTTGCGAACGGGCGACCTCGCCTGGGTCGACGAAGAGGGCTACGTGTACGTCGTCGATCGACGCAAGGACATGCTGCTCGTCGGCGGCGAGAACGTGTACCCGCGCGAGGTCGAGAACGTGCTCCTGGCGTTGCCCGAGGTCGCCGACGCGGCGGTGATCGGCGTTCCGCACGAAACCTGGGGCGAGGAGCCGCTGGCGTTCGTCGTCTCGCGCGGCGACAGCGCTCCGGATGCGCGCGCGCTGATCCGCCGCTGCCGCGAGCAGCTAGCGCGCTACAAGTGCCCCTCGCGCATCGAGTTCATCGCCGCCCTGCCGCGCAACTCGGCCGGCAAACTGCAGAAGAACCTGTTGCGAGAACCCTACTGGCGCGGACGCTCGCGCAGAGTCTGAGCATGGACCTCACGCAGAAGCAGCAGCTCGCCTCCCAAGTCCGCGCGCTGCTCGAAGAGTCGACGCAGGCGGCCGCCGGCAGTCTCGAGTCGGGCCAGGTGCTCAAGGAACTCGACGGTTGGGATTCGCTGGGCGTCGTGATGTTCATCGGCCTCGTGCTCGAGCAACTCGCCGTGGAGTTGTCCGTGCACGAGATCCGCGAGTGCGCGCGCGTCGCTGACCTCGAAGCGCTGGTCGCAGCGCGCGCGGGGGCCCGCACTTGAGAGGGTCGGACGCTTCGACGCTCGAGCTGCGCGATCAACGCGGCGTCGCGCTGCGTGGCGCAGCGGCTGCCTATCCGTCGGACGTTGTCGGCGCGAAGGCGCGCCTGGACGCCGCCGGCGCCTACGAGCGGCTGCTGGGCGCGGGTTGGGCCGACGAACTCGCGCGCACGGGCCGCGCGCTCGAGCACGTCGAGAACGTTCACGGCGTGCGCACGCGGCAGTGGCGCATTCGAGGCGCGCCGAGCGCGGTCGAACTGGGCGCGCTCGCTGCGCGCCGTTGCCTCGAGCGTGCGGGCTGGCGCGAGAGCGAGCTCGATCTGCTCGTCGCGGCGACCTCGACGCCGGAGCACGCGACCAAGTGCTTCGCGGCTCAACTCGGCGCCGAGCTGGGCGTGTGCGCGGCGGCGCTCGACGTGCGCGGCGGCGGCGCCGGCGGACTCGACGCGTGGATCACCGCCGCGCTCTACCTGCGCGCCGGCGCGCGGCGAGCGTTGGTCGTCGCCGTGGAGAGCACGTCGCCGTGGCTCGATGCGCACAGCGGCTCTTCGGCGCTGCTCTTCGGCGACGGCGCCGCGGCGCTCGCACTCGAGCGCGTGGACGCGGACCAGGACTGCGGGCTCGAGCTGTCGCTCCAATCGCGGCGCGACGGCGCGGGCCTTGCGTTCAGCGTGAGCGCAGCCCTTCCGCCGACGGAGGGCGCGAGCGCGCGCTATCGCTTCGACGCGCCCGACGCGGCGTATCAAGCGTCCGTCGCGGCTGCGTGGAGTTCGTGCGCACGCGAGTTCGCGCAGCGCGCCGCGCCCGACGCGGACAGTGTGTTCGCGCCGTATGCCGTGACCCGTGCGCAAGTGACCGCGTGCGCGACGGAGCTCGGGCTCGATCCGCAGCTCGCGCTCGCGCACCTGCGCGAGTACGGAGCGCTGGGTTGCGCCGGACCGCTCGCGCTGGTCGCGCAGGCATTCGACAGCGGCGCGCGTTCGAACTCGATCACGGCCATTGCGGTCGGCGGCGGCGTGCGCTGCGCCGCGCTTCGCTGGCGACTCTCGGAGGGGTGGAGACGATGACACGACGCGCTACGGACGCCCTGTTCTTCTCGTACTTCGAGGACATCGACCGCTGGTGGAACGACTACGCGCCGAGCTCCAGCGGCCCGACCGGTTCGCCCGCGCTGCGGATCCCGCGCGACGCGCCCGATGGCCGCAGCTTCCTCGCGCGAATCGCACGCGAGTCGGTCGGACTCGCCGCCGACGACGGCGCGCCCTGCGGCGTGCTCGACCTCTCGCGCTGGCTCTCGCTCGCCGCGCACGGCGACACGCGCGAGTACCGCCGCTACGACGCGTTCGCCATCAATCAGCTCGCGGGCAAGTACTACGAGTCGCTGGCGCGGCGCAACGGCTTCGAGCTGCTGCACTTCGACATCGTCACGCGCGTCGACGTCGAACGGCTCGGCGCAGCCTTCGCGCCGCGCTGGCTGATGCTCTCGAGCACCTTCGCGACCGAGGTTCCCAACCTTCACGACGCGATCGCGCACTTGAAGCGCGCCTTTCCGGGCGTCCCGATCGTCGTGGGCGGACTGTTCCTGGTCGAAGTCGAGAAGGCGCTCACCAAGGAGCAGTTCCCGCGGCTGCTCGCTTCACTGGGCGCGGACGTGTACGTGGTTTCGGCGCTGGGCGAGGCCAGCTTCCTCGAGCTGATGCGCGCGAACCCGGCCGACCTGCCGACGCTCACGCTGCCCAGCGCGTGGGTGCGCGACGGCCGACGCGTCGTCAAGCGTCCGAGCGAGGACGGCGGCGTCCCGATCGACGACAACTTCGTGCGCTGGGATCTGCTCGACCCCGCCGGGCTGTACCACATCGCCCACACGCGCACGGCGCGCAGTTGCGCCTTCGAGTGCTCGTTCTGCAGCTATCCGGCGAACCAGGGTCCGCTCACGCTCGAGGCGCCCCAGACGCTGGAGGCGGAGCTGCAGACGCTGGCGCGCTGCGGCCGCGTGCGCACGCTCGTGTTCACCGACGACACCTTCAACGTGCCCGCGCCGCGCTTCAAGGAGCTGTGCCGCGTGCTCGCGCGCTTCGACTTCGAGTGGTACTCGTACTTCCGCTCGCAGTTCGCCGACGAGGAGACCGTCGCGCTGATGCAGGACGCGGGCTGTCGCGGCGTGTTCCTCGGCTACGAGTCGCTCGACGATCGCGTGCTGCGCAACATGCGCAAGGCGGTCAACCGCAAGGCCTACGAGCGCGGCACGCGCATGCTCAAGGCCGCGGGTTTCGCGACGCACGCCAACTTCATCGTGGGTTTCCCCGGAGATCGGCCTGAGAACGTCGCCACGGCGCTGCAGTTCGTCGACGACTTCGGCATCGACTTCTACTACCTGAGCCCGTGGTTCTGCTCGCCGGCCACGCCGGTGGCTCAGGAGAAGGAGCGCTTCGGCATCGAGGGCGACTTCCTGCGCTGGAAGCACGACACGATGACTTCGGTCGAGGCCATGGATCTGTGCGAGGGCGCGATCGGCGCCGCGCGCGAGAGCGTGTGGATGGGGGACCAGTCCGCGCGCAGCTTCTGGTCGCAGATCCTGCTCTACGCCAACGGGCTCTCGCGCGACGAGGTCAAGTTCGCTGCGCGCAGCTTCAATCGCTTCGTCGGACGCGACACGCCGCGCGCGCAGATGCTCGGCGACCCCGACGTTCGTCGCGTCGGCGAGCTGCTCGCGGCGCGCGAGTTCCCCGAGCCGCCGGGCGCCAATTGGTTCCGCGAGTCCAACCAGGCTGCGCCGCTGCGCGCGGAAGTCGAACGTGCGCCCTGAGATCGAAGGCGAGATCCTGCGCCAGTTCGACGAGCCGCGCGACCGCCGCGCTGCGCCGCTCGAGGGTGCGGAGGGCGAGCTGCGCGCCGACGTCTACGCCGACCCGCTGCGCTTCGAACGCGAGCGCCAGCTCCTGTTCGCGCGCGCCTGGATCCCCGCCGCACCTACGGCATCACTCGCGCGCGCCGGCGACGTCGTCACGTTCGAACTCGCTGGCGAGCCGCTCGTGCTCACGCGCGACGAGCTCGGCGTCGTGCGCGCTCTGTCGAACGTTTGCGCGCACCGAGGCGCGCAGATCGTGCGTCAGCCGTGCGCGGAGCTGCGCACGCTGCGCTGTCCCTACCACGGCTTCGAGTACGGTCTCGACGGCGCGCTGCTCCGCCGGCCGGCGCCGGAGAGCTTCGCGAGCTCCGCGCCGCGCCTGCGCGAACTGGAGTGCGCCTCCTTCGGCGGGTGGTGGTGGACGCGCGCGAACCGCGGCGGACCGACGCTCGAAGAGTCTCTCGGCGCCGAGCTGATCGACGAGTTGCGCAACTACCCGTTGGCCGAGCTCGAGCTGCTGTGCGCCCGCGAGTTCGACGCCGACTTCGACTGGAAGGTCGGCATCGAGGCGTTCCTCGAGCCCCTGCACGTGCCGGCCATCCACTCGCGCAGCGCTCACCCGCTGGTCGACTTCCGCGGCATGGCGGCGCGCGAGCTCGGCGACCACTCGCGCATGGCGTTGCCCTTCCGCGCGCCGCGCGCGTACGAACCGGACGGTCCGCTGGGTGAGCTGGCGCACCGCAGCGGCGTGCGATCCTTCGCTGCGCTCAACGTCGCGCAGCGCCGCGCGCACCTGGTGTACCTCGCGTTCCCCTCGCTGGTCTTGATGCTGTTCCCCAATCACTTGCTCGCGCTGCGCTTCCTGCCGCGCGCGCTCGGCCGCTGCTCCGTGCGTTGGGAGTTGCGGGCCCTGCCCGCGCAATCGGAGCCTGCGCGCGAGTGGCTCGCTTCGCTCACGCCGGGCTACGAGCGATTGGTCGCGGAGGACATGGAGAACCTGCCCTGGATCCAGCGCGGACTCGCGGGCGCGCGCTCGGGGCCGCTGGTCCTGTCGAGCTACGAGCGTCGCATCGCGTGGTTCCGCGCCGCGCTCGAACGCTGGCTGCGCTGAGACGCGCGCTCGATGTCCTTCGCGCAAGTCGAGTACCTGCCCGCGGTGGCGCTGGTGCTGGCGCTGTACGCGCTGGCGCCGTCGCGCTGGCGCGTCGGGCTGCTGCTGCTCGCGAGCTGGCTGTTCTACCTGTGGGTCGAGCCGCGCGACGGCGTGTGGCTCGCGCTCGCGACCGTGGCCGGCTACTTCGTCGCGCAGCGCGTCCACGCCGCGCCGAGTGAGCGTGCGAAGAGCTGGTGGACGGCGCTGGGCGTCGTGCTGTTGATGGGCCTGCTCGCGACGTTCAAGTACTCGGGCTTCGCGCTCACGGCGTTGGGCCAGCTCTCCGCGGCGCTCGGCGGCCCGGAGTTCGCCCACGACGGCTTCGCGCTGCCGCTGGGGATCTCCTTCTACACCTTCCAGACGTTGTCGTACGTGCTCGACGTGCGCCGCAAGCGCATCGAGCCCGCGCGCGACCTCGCGCACTTCGCGCTGTACGTCTCGTTCTTCCCGCAGCTCGTCGCCGGGCCGATCGAGCGCGCGCGCCACCTGCTTCCGCAACTGTCCGCGCTCGACGCGTTGCGCGCCGAGCACCTCGCGCCCGCGGCGCGGTTGATCGTCATTGGCCTGGCGAAGAAGTGGCTGATCGCAGATCGCCTCTACGCGCAGGTCTGGCCGCTGTTCTCTTCGCCGGATGACTGCGACTCGCTCACCTTGCTCGTCGCGACGGCGGGCATGTGGGTCATGCTCTACCTCGACTTCAGCGCCTACTCGGACCTCGCGCGTGGCTCGGCGCGACTGTTCGGCGTGGAGCTCGTGCGCAACTTCGAGCGCCCCTTCCTCGCCACTTCGGTGCGCGACTGGGCCGGGCGCTGGCACACCTCGCTCGGCGCCTGGATGTTCGACTACGTGTGGGCCCCGCTGGGCTCGGGCGCGCCGAGCTACGCGCGCGTGTGGCGCTCGAACCTCGTCGTGATGACGCTCTTCGGGCTGTGGCACGGCGCGAACTGGACCTTCGTGCTGTGGGGCCTGGGCTACGGCGTGTTGATCTCGTGCGAGCACAGCGTGCGGCTGTGGCGCTCGCGTTCGGGCGTACGAGCGCCGGCTCGCGCGTCGTCGTGGCGCAGCGCTTGGGGCTGGCTGTCGACGAGCCTGATCAGCCTGCTGTTCATCGCGCTGTTCTTCAGTCCGAGCCTGGGGTTCTTCGCGCATCTGCTGGCGCGCGTCGCGAGCGCGAGCTGGCCCACTGAAGCGAGCGTGTGGCTCCGCATCGGCTCGCTGCTCGGTCTCTACGTCGCGCTGCTCGGCGTGCACTTCGTCGGAGCGGAGCGCGGCCTGACACAAGTGAGCGAACGCTTGCCCGGCTGGCTGGCGCTCGTGCTGCTGATCCTCGCGGGCGCGGCGTGCGTGCTGTGGCGCGCGAGCGAGCCGCAGCCGTTCGTCTACTTCCAGTTCTGACTCGCGCGCGCGTCAGTTCGGGCGCGCGTCCGCGTCGAGTCCGGCCACCAGACCCGCTTCGAACCGGCGCCAGCCGAGCGCAGCGATCATCGCGGCGTTGTCGGTGCAGTAGGCGGGGCTGGGGAAGTGCGCGCGAACGCCGACGGCCGCCGCGGCCGCGGTCAGGTTCTCGCGCAAGCGCCGATTGCACGCCACGCCTCCGCCGACGAGCACGGTCGAGACCCGGAGCTCGCGCGCCGCGGCGAGCGTCGGCGCGACCAGCGCGTCGACGACCGCTTGCTCGAACGAGGCGGCGACGTGCTCGCGCTCGGGGATCTGCTCCGGCGGCGGGAGCGGCGACGAGGCGTTCTGTCCGCGCAGGTGGTAGAGCACCGCCGTCTTGAGTCCGCTGAACGAGAACGGTGCGAAACGCGGAGGCGGCGCGCCGCGCGTCGTGCGCGGACGGTAGCGCGGGAACTCGAAGCGCCGCGGGTCGCCGTGCTCGGCGAGGCGCGCGATCAGCGGTCCTCCCGGATAACCCAGGCCCAGCAGGTACGCCACCTTGTCGAAGGCTTCGCCGGCGGCGTCGTCGAGCGTGGTGGCGATGCGTTCGATCTCGAGCGGCGAGCGCGCGTGGTACAGCGCCGTGTGTCCGCCGGACACCACCAGCGCGACGCACGGGTAGGGCTCTTCCGAGAGCTCCATCGCAGCGGCGTACACGTGCGCTTCGATGTGGTCGACCGGCACGAGCGGGAGGCCGCGCGCGAACGAGAGACCCTTGGCCGCCGACAGTCCGACGAGCAGCGAGCCGATCAGGCCGGGCTTGGTCGTGACCGCGATGGCGGAGAGGTCGCTGAGCTCGACGCGGGCCTCTGCCAGCGCCGCGTCGATCACCGGCAGGATCGAGCGCAGGTGCGAGCGGCCGGCGATCTCGGGCACCACGCCGCCGAACTCGGCGTGGAGCGGCGCCTGGCTCTCGACCACCGACGAGAGGATCTCGGCGCCGCGCCGCACGACTGCGGCTGCCGTCTCGTCGCACGAGGACTCGATGCCCAGCACCAGCCCCGTGTCGAGCGCCGCTTGCGCGGGTGCGCTCACGGCGCGCTCGCCACGCGGTAGGGGCCCGGTCGTCGGCCGCGAAGGAGCTCGAGCGCCTGTTCCAGGTGCGGGTCGTTCGGCGGCTGAGGCGCCAGCTTGCGGCCGGCTTCGCGCTCCCACTCCTCGATCTGACTGCGCAGTTCGTCGGGCGGGCTGTAGCTCGCGCGCCACGCCCGCAGGGCCTGCGCCTCGGCGTCGCTCAACAGCATCTCGACGTCCGGCGTCACGCCCACCGACCACGCGCCCTCGACGGTCCGCTCGAGGTTCCGATGCGACGGCGTGTAGTAGTAGGAGGTGATGAGCTTCACCACCATCTCGTCGGCGCCGAAGGTCCGCACTTGCTGGACCATGCCCTTGCCGAAGCTCTTCGCGCCGACCAGCGTGGCGGCGCGGTGCTCCTGCAGCGCGGCGGCGAGCACTTCGCTCGCGCTGGCCGACTCGCCGTCGATCAGCACCACCACCGGCAGGCCGACGAGCGTCGCGCGGCTGGGCTCCGCGTTGTAGCGCTGCGTCTCGTTGCGCCCCTCGTGGGAGACGATCGGGCCGGAGGGGATGAAGCGGTTGGCGATGCGCACCGCGCTGCGCAGGACGCCGCCGAGGTTGCCGCGCACATCGATGACCAGCGCCTTGGCGCCCTTGGCGCGCAGCTCCGCGACGGCCGTGTCGAACTCGGCGTCGGTCTCCTGGCTGAACGAGAGGATGGCGAGGTAGCCCACGCCCAGCTCGGGATCGACGATGCGCGCGTGGCGCACGCTCGGGTCGATGAGGGCCTCCGAGCCGATCTGCGCGCGGCGTTCGAGCTGATCGCGGCCGACCAGCGCGATCTCGATCGGGCCTTCGTCGCGCTGCGAGAGCAGGGAGCGCAACTCGCCGGGCGCCATCTCGCCGACGGCCCTTCCGGCGACGCGCACGAGCTGGTCGCCGACGCGCACGCCGGCCTTGCGCGCGGGCGAGTCCGGCAGCGTGAACAGCACGCGCGCCTCGCTCACGGGCGGCGCGAACACGACGCCGATGCCGGTGTACTGCCCCGAGGTTTCGCGGCGCAGTTGCGCGACCTCGGCCGCGCCGTAGAAGCGCGAGTAGGGGTCGAGGGACTCGACCATGCCGTGCAGCGCCTGCTCCAGCAGCTGGACGTCGTCGGTGTCGCGCACGTAGTGCTCGCGCACCCAGTCGCGGACCTCGCGGTAGCGCTCGACGTCGGCGTCGCTGCGCATCGGGCGCACGCGCCACACCACCAGCCCGACCGACAGCCCGAGCGCCAGTCCCGCCAGCAGGTGCGCCCAGTCGCGCAGCGGGCTGGAGCGGGGCTCGGCGGGGTCGGAGTACATGGGCGAGGGGCAATCCTAGTAGCGGGCTCGAGAACTTCGTTGCAGTTCTCTCGCGCCCGGCAGCGCGCTCCGCCGCGGTTCGAAAGCGCTGACCCTTCGTGAATCGGCCCTGGCGGCCGCTGCGCGATCGCGTCGCCGCGACCGCAGCGCGCGCGGCGCGCGGGCTCGAGCGAGGAGCCGGAGGCGACGCAGGTTTTTCGAGCGCCTCACCGGACGAGCGCGGAGTGGTTGGCGTACCTTGTGAACCCCTGGGTTTCTCTCGCGATGGAGGCAGCCATGACGTGTCGTCGAGTTTTGATCGCCGCCGGACTGATGGTGGGCGCGATCTGTCCGCAGGCTTGGGCGCAGGCGCGCAAGCAGGCGCCGAAGCCCGCTGACGTGGCGTTCTCGCTCGCAGGGGCCAAGACGCTGTTCAAGCGCGTCGACAAGGACGGCGACGGCCTCGTGAGCGCCGCTGAAGCGCCGGGCGCCGGGCTGGGACCGCGCGACGTCGCCAGCGCCGACACCGACAAGAACGGCAAGCTGGGCGAGTCCGAGTTCCTGCTCTCGCTGCACGGCGTTCTGAGCTCCGGCGGGAAGACCATCGCGCCGGACTTCCAGAGCGAGGTCGACAAGCTGCGCGCCGCCGCCAAGGCCGCGCCCAAGCCCGCCGCTCCCGCTGGCGCGCCGCAACCCGCGCGCGCGACTCCCGCGCCCGCGTCGAACGCGCCTGCCGCGACGGCGAAGCCTGCGACGGCCAAGCCCGCGCAACCCGCTGCGCCCGCGTCCAATCCCGTCGAGGCGCTCGACAGCAAGATCGAGGAAGCGCTGCGCAAGGCCGAGGCGGGTGAGTCCGGCGCCGACGCGCGCGCGGAGCGGCCTCGTCAGGCGCGCGGCTCGTCGTCGAGCGGCGAAGGCGCCGGGACGGAACTCGCGGGACTGTCCGAGGAAGCCAAGGCCGCGTTGAATCGTCGGCTCCGGAACACCGGCGTCACGCCCGAGGCTGCGGCGGCGGAGCGCCAGGCGCTCGAACAGCGCATCGCGAACGCTCAGGGCGCTCAGTCGGGCGGCGCGGGAACTCCGCAGCCGGCGCCCGCGGCCCCGGCTGCCAAGCCCGCTGCGCCGCCCGCGCGTCCTGCTGCCACTCCGCCTCCTGCGCAGGCGCCGAAGCTGGCGGGCGCGAGCGCGGTCAAGCCCGTCGCGGAGGTCGGCGCTGGCGCGCCCGTCCCCGCGGCCTCGAACACTCCGCCCAAAGCTGCTCCCGCAGCGCCGGAGGCTGATCCTGCCGCAGCGGCCATGGCGCGCTTGGAGCAGCGGCTCAAGAGCACCAACGCCACGCCGGAGCAAGCCGAGAAGGCGCGCGCCGAACTGCGCGAGCGCATCGACCGGGCCGCCAAGCGCGGCGACGGCGAAGGCGCGACGCCGGGCGCCCCTGAGCGCGACGCGAAGCCGGCGGAGGATGAGGGCGAGTCGAAGCTGTCGAGTGAGGAGCGGGCTCGGCTCGCGCGCGAGAAGCTCGAGGCGCGGCTCAAGAGCACCAACGCGACGCCGGAGCAGGCGAAGGCGGCGCGCGAGAAGCTCGAACGTCGGTTGGCGAACGAAGCCAGCGGTGGCGCAGGCGAAGCCGAGGATGCTGGCGCACCCAAGTCCGATGCGAGTGGTTCGGGCGACGGCGCTTCGGCTGAAGAGCGCGCCAAGGTCGCGCGCGAGAAGCTCGAGGCGCGGCTCAAGAGCACCAACGCGACGCCGGAGCAGGCGAAGGCGGCGCGCGAGAAGCTCGAACGTCGGTTGGCGAACGAAGCCAGCGGTGGCGCAGGCGAAGCCGAGGATGCTGGCGCACCCAAGTCCGATGCGAGTGGTTCGGGCGACGGCGCTTCGGCTGAAGAGCGCGCCAAGGTCGCGCGCGAGAAGCTCGAGGCGCGGCTCAAGAGCACCAACGCGACGCCGGAGCAGGCGAAGGCGGCGCGTGAGAACCTCGAGCGGCGACTGAAGCTGCAGGCCGAGGGTGGCGAGCCCGAGGCGGACGACGAAGCGTCCAAGGGCGGTGCTCGACCCGGCGGCGCTGCGCCCGCTGCGAAGCCGAGCGGCGCGAAGCCTGGCGCCGCACCGGGACAGACGAAGCCTGCGGGTCCTGCCAAGCGTGGCGCGGGCGCCGCTCCCGCGGGAGGCGCGCCGCAACGCCCCGGCGCGGGACAGGGAGGCGGGCAAGGCGGCGGCGGCAACCGCGGAGCCGCACCTGCTGGCGGTCGCGGCGCAGCTCCGGCGAACGGCGGCGCGCGGCCGGCCGGCGGATCGCCGCAGAAGCCCTGACGGGTGTGTCCAAACTCCGGTGACTGCGCGCTCGCTGAGCGCCGTCGCTGAAAACAAGCAAGCCGCCCGATCGGATCGGGCGGCTTGCGTCGTTTCGTCAGCGCGTTCGTCCTGCCGGGTGGCGGACGACGGTCAGGGGCTCGGGTGGGTCGCTCGACGGTAGAACGCGGACTTCTCCAGCCGTTCGTAGGCGTAGGTCCCGCTCTTCGCCGGGATCAAGATCCGCAGCGGGTGGTCTGCGTCCAGCCCGCAGCCCAACTCGTTGAGCTCGCGCTCGGTGCGCCGGAGTTCGCGGCGGTGCAGCGACAGCTCCGACTCGATGTTGGCGATCTCGACGCGGCTGTCCTCGCGAGTCGAGGAGAAGCCCGCGAGGCGGTCTTCCAGCATGTCGATGAGCGCGCTGCGCTCGCGGATCTCATCCCCGATGGAACGCAAGAGCGGCACGATTCGCTCGGCGTCACGACGGTCGTTGGCGGGGCGCTTCATGGTGGTCTCCTGCACGGCGGAACGGGGCTTTTCCTCCCGGTCGCGGCAGGTGCGCCGCGCCGGGCAGCCCCGGCTCACAGATTCACTAGCCGAGTTCGCACGCGAAACGAGCCCCAATCGGCCCGCGATTCGCAGGAGGGCTGCGCGGGATTACAGACCGTCAATGCGGATCACGTCGACCGGGCAGGAATCGCGTGCTCCCCGCAGCTGCTCTCGGGCCGTGGCGCAGGTCTCCGCCCACGCTCGCCACAGCGGGAGCACGTTGGAAGTCGCGCCGGGCGGCACGTGAAAAACTTCGGGCACGAGCGACTCGCACATCCCGCACGAGATGCAGCCCGCGTCAACTCCGATCGTCAGCGCCCGATCTGTCGCCTCCATAGGGAAAGTCTTTCGGCCGACCTGGACGCCTCGCCTTGAGCTCGACCGCGAGGCCTCGAGCGGTGCTCCCAAAGCCGGGGCGCCCTGGCCCGCCGCGAGCGCGCGCGCTTCGAGTACAGTCCGCCGCGGCATGGCCCCCGAGCTGGTCGAGATCACGCACGTGCAGGAGTTTTCCGCGGCGCACCGCCTGGTGAGCGCCGAGCTCAGCGAGTCCGAGAACCGCGAGCTGTACGGGCCCTGCTTCACCGACCACGGCCACAACTACGTGCTGGAGGTGACGGTGCGGGGCGCGCTCGACGCCAAGACCGGAATGGTCATGGACCTCAACCGCCTCAGCCGGTTGATCGTCGAGCGCATCATCCAGCGCGTGGACCACCGCCACCTCAATCACGACGTGCCGTTCCTCGCCGGGACGATCACGACCGCCGAGAACGTCGCTGTGGCGTTCTGGCGCGAGCTCGCGGCGCCGATTGCCGCGCACGGCGCCCGGTTGCACCGGATCCGCTTGCGCGAGAGCCGCATGAACTTCGTCGATTACTTCGGACCGACGGCCGCATGATTTCGCCCCTGATCCGCCAGCTGTTGCTCGAACTCGGAGAGGACCCGGAGCGCGAGGGTCTGCAACGGACGCCAGACCGCGTCGAGCGCGCCTACCGCGAGCTGGTCTCCGGCTCCACGCAGACCGTCTCGGAGGTGATCGGCCAGGGGGTGTTCCACGAGGACTGCTCGGAGATGGTCCTGGTCAAGGACATCGAGTTCTACAGCCTGTGCGAGCACCACATGCTGCCCTTCTACGGGCGGGTGCACGTCGGCTACATCCCCGACGGCAAGATCATCGGCCTGTCGAAGATCCCGCGGCTCGTCGACGTCTTCGCGCGCAGGCTGCAGGTGCAGGAGCGCATGACCGTGCAGATCGCGAACGCACTGCAGGATGCGCTGGCGCCCAAGGGGGTCGGCGTCGTCGCCGACGCGCATCACCTGTGCATGATGATGCGCGGCGTGCAGAAGCAGAACTCGTCGGCGATGACCTCGTGCCTGCTCGGGTGTTTCCAGAGCGACTCGAAGACGCGCAACGAGTTCCTGAGCTTCGTGCGCAGCATCGGCCGCTGAGCGGCGGTCGTCAGCTCGCGCGCGCCGGCACGTCGAGGTCGTTGACGTTCGCGTCGGCCGGCGCCTGCCAGGCCTTCCACACGACTTCGGCCACGTCCTCGGGGCGGTTCATCTTCGCGCGGTCCCAGTCGCCCGGAACGCGGTCGAAGATCGCGGTGTCGGTCGCGCCGGGGTACACGGTCGAGACGCGCACGCCCTTGGGCGCGAGGTCCTCCCGCAGCGCGTCGCTGATGCCGCGCAGCGCGTACTTCGAGGCGCAGTAGGCGACGTTGCCCGCGAATCCGCGCCGGGCCGCGACCGAGGCGATGTTGAAGACGTGGGCGCGCTCGGACTCCAGCAAGGCGTCGAGGGACTCCTTGATGACGAACAGCGGGCCGTCGACGTTGACCTCCTGCATCCAGCGCCACTTGGCGATCTCGAGCTTGTCGATCGGCTGGACGTCGAACACACCGGCGTTGTTCACCAGGACGTCGATCGCGTCGCCCAGGAACTGCACGGCGCGCCACACCGCGGCTTCGACCGAGCCGTAGTCCCGAACGTCCATCTGCGCGGCGATCCCAGCGCCTCCCGCGCGCTCGATCTCGGAGACGACCGAGTCGAGCTCGGTTGACGTGCGTGCGGCGACGACGACGCGCGCGCCCTCGCGGGCGAAACGCAGGGCGATGGCGCGGCCGATGCCGCGGCCGCCGCCGGTGACGAGAACTCGGGGTGCGCTCATGCAGAAGGGCTCGAGGGGGGACAGCGCGGCATCGTACGGGCCGGTCCGTGGAGCGTCGCCCGCGCTGCGTACAATCCCCGAGATGTCCTGGAGCAGTCTCGGCGCGCAGTTCTGCCTCGAACTGGCTTTCGGCGTGCTCGTGACGCTCGTGTTCGTCGCGCGCGCGCCGCTAGGGGTGTTCTTCTTTCGCCTGATGGGCGCCACGGCGCTCGTTCCACTGCTCACCGCGATCGCGCTTCCGCGCATCACCGGCGATGCGACCTGGAGCGAGCTCGACTGGCTCGGCGCAGGGTTCTCGGCCGCGCTGTACTTCGTCTACTCGGGCCCGGTGAGGACGCGCACGCGCGAGGTGGGGCTCACCCTCGCCTCCATTGGCTGCGCGGTCTCGCTCGCGCTCGCGGTGCGCGACGTCCCAGCGGTCGACGGCGGCCTGGCGTGGACCGTCGCGAGCCTGTCCGCGCTCGCCACGGGTCTGGTCGGCGGGAGCGTCGGGCTGGCGATGGTGTTCGGCCACTGGTACCTCACCGTGCCGTCGCTCGACGTCGCGTGGCTGGTCCGGCTCAACCGTCTGACGATGGTCTGGATGGGCCTGTCCGCCGCGGCGCTCGCGACGAGCTGCGTGATCTTCGCCGAGCCGTTGCGCGCGCGAGAGATCGACCTGTGGGGCCCCTGGTCGCTCTTCTACATCGGCACGCGCGTCGCGCTGGGCGTGGCCCTTCCGCTGCTGTTCGCCTGGATGACCGCGCAGTCGCTGCGCTATCGCAACACTCGCTCGGCGACCGGAATCCTGTACGCCTCGACGGTGCTGGTCCTGATCGGAACGGCGGTCTCGCTGTTCCTGCAGGATTCCTACGGGGCGCCCCTGTGAGCGCCAGCGTCGAAATCGCGTGCCCGCGCGACGCCGAGGCCTTCTCGCGCGTGTACGCGCCCACGCCGCGCGAACTGCCGACGTCGACGCGTTGCACGCACTGCGGTGACGAGCATCCGCTGCTGCACGCGAGCCTCACGCCCGAGGGCGGACTGAGCGCGTGCGTGAGTTGCGGTCACCCCGAGCTCTACACGCTCAAGGAATTCCCGCGCAAGCTCGGCATCACCGTGGTGGTCGTGGCGGCCGTTCTCGCGCCGTTCACGTACTACGTGAGCCTGTTCGTCGCAGCGGCGCTCGACGCGGCGCTCTACGCCTTCGCGCCCGACATGGTCATGTGCTACGTGTGCCACGCGGCGCACCGCAAGTTCGCGCGCGAGCCGCGTCACCCGAGGTTCGACCGCGAGATCGACGAGCGCTTGAAGTTCGGAGCGCGCGCCGTGATGGGCAAGCCGATGCGACCGGGCGGCACCGCGGGCGCGCCCGAGCCCGAACACTGAGGCGAACGCGGCGCGCGGACGCGTTTCAGTCGTCGAGTTCCTCGGCCAGCGCCTCGAGCGAATCAGCCGGCGCTTTGCAGGTGTAGTTGCGACACACGAAGACGCGCGGGCCCGCGGCGCTCGGCGACTTGCCGTCGAGCAGCGGCATCAGCTCGCGGTCCGCGCGCGAGTCCGCCAAAGCGACGACGCGCTGCGGCGCGAAGCGCTTGCGGATCGCGGCGAGAAACTCGCGCGTGCGCGGATCGTCGAGCTCGCCAGCGACGACGATCTCGCGCGGGGAGCTCGCGAGGAAGTCCACCGCGATCATGAGCTGGCTGAACGCCGCCGGATAGCGATTGGCGAGTGCGCCGACGGACTTGATCGCGCTTTCGGCGCGTTGAGCGAGCGGGCCTTGCCCGGTGAGCTCCGCCAGCCGCAGCAAGTTGAGCGCTTGCACACTGCCGCCCGCGGGGAGTGCGCCGTCGTGCGGCGATTTGAGGCGTGCGATGAGTTGCTCGTGATTCGACCCGGTGGTGAACCAGCCGCCGTTCTCGGCGTCCCAGAAGCGCTCGTCGAGCACCTTCGAGAGCGCGAGAGCTTCGCGGATCCAGTGAGGATCGAAGTCGGACTCGTAGAGGTCGATCAACCCCGCGATCACGAACGCGTAGTCGTCGAGGTAGGCGTTGAGCTTGGCGCGACCGTGGCGCGCGGTGGCGAGCAGCTCTCCGCCCGGCTGGCGCATGTGAACCAACACGTAGCGCGCGGCCGCGCGTGCGGCATCGAGGTGACGCACGTCGCCCAGCGCCTGATAGCTCTGCGCGAGCGCCGAGATCATCAGCCCGTTCCAGCTCGCGAGCACCTTGTCGTCCTTGCCCGGTCGCACGCGCAGTTCGCGAGCCGCGAACAGCTTCGCTCGCGCCTCCTTCATCGCCGCGCGCAGCTCGGCGAGGTCTACTCGCAGCTCGCGCGCGACGTCGTCTTCGCGCTCAGGGCGCCACAGCGCGCTCTTGCCATGCTCGAAGTTGCCTTCGTCGGTGACGCCCCACCACTCCGCGGCCCAAGCGCCGTGCTTGTCGCCGAGCACTGCCTTCAACTCCGCCGGCGTCCACGCGAAGAACTTGCCTTCTTCACCCTCGGAGTCGGCGTCCTGCGTGCTCGCGAACGCGCCCTCGGGCGTGACCATTTCGCGCAGCACCCACTCACAGCATTCGCGTGCGACGCGCGCGTAGTCCTCGTCGCCCGTTGCGAGGTAGCCCTCGAGGTACGCCGGCACGAGCAGCGCGTTGTCGTAGAGCATCT